>JACRCU010000291.1 GCA_016218865.1 Deltaproteobacteria bacterium
GGTCGGCCAGGTCCAGGGCGGCAACTGCCCGCCGTACATGTAGTTCGAGACCGCGCGGTTGTGTTGTCGCGCCCAGGCGGCGCCAAAGGCCTCGTCAAAGTGCAGCCAGCTCCGCTCGCCGTGCTCGTCGCTCACCGCCAGCCGCGCCGCTGGGTTCAGCATGTAGTTTCCCTGGCTTTTGCGAACCCAGAGCTGCCGGCAGGCGGTATAGTTCGAGCCCACGCAAGCCCGCGCCAGCACGTTGTTCAGGTAGGTTCCGGTCTTGCGCTTGGCGGGCACCACCACCTCGGGCAGGTTCTCGAAGGCGCCGCTGCGCAGCATGGCCGCCGTCACGTATTCCACCAGCTGGCCGTAGGGCCCGCGCTGCTCGTCCTGGCGCGCCACGATCAGCGCCAGCAGCAGGTACTCGCCGCTCTCGCGACCCAGCTGCACCAGCTTGCCGGCCACGTCGATGTCCACGCTGGGCAGCGCCACCTGGTCGTAGATCCGCCCCATCGCGTCGCGCTTGCTGTGGCTGCCGTCCAGGGCGCCGCGCAGGGCCCAGTGCATCGCCATCCGGCCGCGGTGGTCGCGCAGATCCAGGCGAGCGCCGCGCTGCAGCAACGCTTCGCAAAGCGGCACGTCGCCGGTGTAGGCCGCCAGCATCAGCAAGGTCAGGCCCGACTGGGTGCGATGGTCCACGCCGTAGCGCTCGGTGTCGGCCAAGAGCGCCGTCAAACCTTTGCCGAGCGCTTTGGCCAGAACCTCTTTGACCTTGGCCGGTTGCTGCTGGAAGAACCGGACCTCGGGCAGCGCGCCGCTGCGGCTCACCAGCGCCAGGTGGGTGTGGGTGGGCCAGTCGGCGTGGAGCCAGGCAAACTCCAGCATGTTCTGGCGGGTCTTTTGCGCGCTGGGCTTGGGGTCGATGGCCAGCTGCCACAGCGCGGGGAGGTGCTCGGCGTCGTGCACCGGCCACGGAACCGCCGTCTGGCGCAGCACGTCGCGGCGAATCGCCTCGGCCTGCTCGCGCTTGCCCTGGGCCTCCAGCCGCTGCGCCTCGCGCTGCCACTGCTCGGTGCTGGCCTTGGCGGCGGCAATGCCGCTGGCGTCGCGCGCCAATGCGATGCCCAAAAGCCCCAGCAGTGGGTGGCGCGGCTGATCCTCGACCAGGATGGCGCTGCGCACCGCGCGGGTCAGGCCCACGTACAGGGCGTTGACGTAGAACTTGTAGAGCTCCAGGCTTTTGTCGGCCTTGTCCTTGGCGCGCCGGTAGGCCAGCTCGTCGCCCTGCAAGTCGGCCGCCGTCACACCCTGGGCCAGGTCGCTGTACAGCTTGGCCTCGGCCGAGAGCAGTCGATACAGGATGACCGTCTGGTACTCCAGGCCTTTGGCCTCGTGGATCGAGAACACCAGCGGCGTGCGGAACACCTTCTTGGCCTCGGCTTTGTCGGCGTCGCGGAGCACGACCACCGCCGCCAGGGTCGACTGGCGGGTCCGCTCGTCCAGGTCGCGCACGCTGGGCGTACCGGTCTGCAGCGCGCTGACCACCCCGCTCTGGCCGCCCACCGCCTCCATCAAGCGGTTGGTCTCGCGGTCGATCGAGCCAAAGCGCAGGTGCTTCAGCTTCAGCAGGCGGTTGGCCACTGCCGTGACCTCGGGGCTATTGCGGTAGGAAATCCCCAGGATGTGCACCGCGGCGCTGTCGGCGTCGCCCACCCCGCGCCAGAACAGGCTTTTGACTTTGGACCAGGCAAAGTAGTTGGGGTGGACGATTTGGTTGGCGTCGCCGGCCAGCACGAACCCGCCGGGCTTGGCTAGCGCGCGCAGGATCAGCGCCAGCTGCACGTTGGTCAGGTCCTGCACCTCGTCTACCGCGACGAAGTCGTAGGTCGGCTGCACCTGCCCCAGCTGGGCGTGCGCCACCAGGTTTGGTTCGTACAGGCCGCTTTGGCCCAGCCACTCGCGGTAGCGCTCGAACACCTCGTAGATGGCGGCGCGGGCCTCGCGGTCGAACAGCGACTGCTTGACCCCCAGCTCCAGATAGGTCGCGCGGTCGTAGGGACCCTCGGGCTCGGCCGTCAGCACGCCGCGCAGCTCCTCGAACACCGCGTGGGCGTCAGCGAACTTGAGCTTGTGTTGGTGCCGGGCAAAGAAACCGCGGAAATCCTGGAACGTCACCGGGCGGCCCGCCGGGATGTGCACCGTCTCCAGCAGCTGTTGATAGCTGAGAAAGTCGGCCTCTTGGCCCTCGGGCGCGCCGGCAAAGGCGACGTACAGACCGCGCGCCGTCTCGGCCAGCCAGCGCGACTCGGTCACGTAGGCGACCCGACCGGCCTGGGTACGCAGCATGCTCAGCAGTACCGCGGTCTTGCCGCTGCCGGCCGAGCCCACCAGCACCAGCGGCGGTCGCTGGCGGCGGGCGGCGTCCTGGGCGTCGTCCAGCGAGAGCGGCTTGTCCAGGAGCAGGAATTCCGGCCGGGTGGGATGCACATAGCGCAGCGGCTGGCGGTCCTGGGCCGGCACGCCGGCCGTGGCCACCAGCTTGGTCTCGTCCACCTCGGCGCCGCGCAGGAACCGCGACTTGGCGTAGTCGTGGTGGGCGATGACCTCCAGCACCAGGCACACGGTCTGGCCGCCGACCTCGGCGAACTGCAAAAGCAGCCGGCTGGCGTCGTCGAGCTTGGCCCGGTAGTAGTTGCCGGCGTGGAGCTTCTTGACTTCGGCGCTGGCAAAGTCGTCGCGTTCCAGGGCGGCCACCACCTTGGCAACTTTCTTGGCCAGCGTTCCAGGGGCGAGATCGGCGTAGACGAGGCAGCGCATGGCGCCGAGGCTAGCAATCCGACCCCGTTGGGTCCAGCGGGCTGCCGCCTGGCAGTGCAAACCAGGGCCTACACTCGCCAATTTGCGGTGGCTTCGCTGGCGCTCCCAGCGCCGCTGCCGGTTCGGCGGCGACCTTGCCAGCGATGGCCCGCGGCGGCCTCTTGCATCCCCGTGCCCATGCGCTACCTTCGGCCCACCCGCGGGACCGTCATGCCCACCCACCTCTACCAGCCCTTTTACTGCGAAGAAAACGTCTGGCAGTGGCTCGACCAAGCCGTCGATCCCGACCGCTATGCTTTGTTCATCACCAATCCCGCGCAGCAGGTGGCGGTGTGGCAGCAGCGGCTGATGCCGGCGGGCGAGGCGGTGCTGTGGGACTACCACGTGGTGGCGCTGACGCGGACCGGGCCGGAGGTGCAGGTGTGGGACTTCGACACGCGCCTGCCGCTGCCGTCGCCGCTTTCGGCCTACCTGCGCGCGACTTTCCTGCCGCTGCCGCCTGGTGAGCGCGCGTTGGCGCCGCAGTTCCGCCTGGTGCCCGCCGCCGACTTCCGCGCCACATTTGCCAGCGACCGCCGCCACATGCGCGACGGGCAGGGCCAGTGGCTGCAACCGCCGCCGCCGTGGCCGCCCATCGGCAGCGGGCACACGCTGGACCGCTACCTGGACCTGGCGGACCCGATTGCCGGCACCGTTCTGGACTTGCCGGGCCTGCGGCGCTGGGCCAGCGCGACCTAGTACGTGCGCTCGCAAATTCGCGATGGGTTCGACACAGTCCCTGCGCACGTACTAGCTGACCGCGGCAGCGGGCAGACGCAGGGGTCGCAGGGGGCGGCGCGCCCCCTACTCCTACTAAAAAGGCTAGTACTACAAACCAGATTACTCCTA
>JACRCU010000272.1 GCA_016218865.1 Deltaproteobacteria bacterium
AACCCCTGCAACGACAACGACGCCTGTACCACCGGCGACGTGTGCAGCGGCGGCAAGTGCGCCGGCCCCGGCAGCCTGGACTGCGACGACGGCAACCCTTGCAGCAACGACAGCTGCGACAAATCGAACGGCTGCCAACACGTGAACAACACCGTAGCGTGCAACGACAGCGACGCGTGCACCACCGGCGACGTGTGCAGCGGCGGCAAGTGCGGCGGCCCCTCGGCCCTGAACTGCGACGACAACAACGTCTGCACCAACGACAGCTGCGACAAGGCGCAAGGCTGCCTGCACGCCAACAACACCCTGGGCTGCAACGACAACGATGCCTGCACCAGCGGCGACCAGTGCAGCGGCGGCGCGTGCAGCGGCGCGGCCATCACCTGCGACGACAAGAACGACTGCACCGTGGATACCTGCAACAAGTCGACCGGTTGCGTATTCACCAACGCAGCCGCCGGCACCGCGTGCAACGACGGCAACGTTTGCACCGTGGGCGACAGCTGCCTGAACAGCGTGTGCAAACCCGGCAACCAGGTCTGGGTCGATGTGCTCGCCGGCCAGATTCCCAACCCCAACAGCGGCGCGGGCGGCGGCTCCCTGACCGACGGCAGCGGCGCAGGCGCCAAGTTCAACACCCCGACGGGCCTGGCCTACATGCCCTACGACCAGAAGCTCTACGTGGCCGACACGTACAACCACGCCATCCGCGCCGTGACGTTGGATGGCAAGGTGTCGACGGTGGCGGGCGGAGCGTACGCCGGTTTCGTCGACGGAACGGGTTCCGGGGCGCAATTCAACATGCCTACCGGCGTGGCGGCCGCGGGCAAGGGCAACCTGTACGTGGTGGACAGCAACAACCACGCGCTGCGCCTCTTGGACACCAGCGCCGGGAGCGTGACCACCTTGGCCGGCGGCTCGGAGGGCTTCACCGACGGCGGCGGCGCCAAAGAGGCCCAATTCGCAGCGCCGATGGGCATTGCCGTCAATCTGGCTGGCCTGGTGGCGATCGCCGACAGCGGCAACCACGCCATCCGCATCTACAATCCTGGCACCGGCGAAGTCAGCACCTTGGCGGGCACGGGCTCCCCGGGTTCGGGCGACAGCGGCACGGGCACGGGCGGCAAGGCCACCTTCAACAAGCCGGTCGCGCTGGCTTTTGACGGCAACGGCGTCCTCTTTGTGGTGGACATGAACAACCACAAGCTGCGCAAGGTGACCCCTGCGGGCGTGGTGAGCACGGTCGCGGGCGACGGCAAAGCGGGCCTGGTCGACTCGACCAACCTGAGCGCTGTGGAGTTCAACTACCCGTCGGGCATTGCCCTGTCGAGTTGGGGCCCGATGTTCGTGACGGACAGCTACAACGGCCGCGTGCGGCGCGCTGGCCCGAACGGCGTGGCCACCCTGGCCGGCGGCGGCAACAGCGTCGCGCCCGCACCTGCACTGCAGTCGTCGTTCAACATGCCCGGCGGCGTAACTGCCGATGCTTCGGGCTACTTGTACATTGCCGACTCGAACAACCACCTGCTGCGGCGCATCCGCGACACGGGCAACCCGTGCACCATCGGCGGCGTCTGCTATACCAACGGCCTGATCGCCGCCAATGAGCCGTGCAAAAGCTGCCAAGGCGGCACCAGCTTCTCGGTGCGGCCGACGGGTTCGGCGTGCTACGACGGCTTGTTGTGCACGTCTGGCGAGACCTGCGCCAGCACGGGTGCGTGCAGCGGCCAGACACTCAACTGCAACGATGGCAACGTGTGCACCGACGACGCGTGCGACGCGATGACCGGCGGCACGTGCACTGCCACCGTCAATGTGGCCACCTGCAGCGACGGCAACCCCTGCACCGTGGGCGAGAGTTGCATGTACGGCGAGTGCACGGTGCCGACCGGCAGCAATGCCTGCGACGACAAGAACCCTTGTACAACCGATAGTTGCACAGTACAGGGCGGCGCGGCGGCCTGCGCACACTCGGCCCTCGGCCCAGAGACCGTCTGCACCGCGCCGGCTGGCAGCGCCTACGGCATGTGCCGCAATGCCGTCTGTACCGGCGTCGAGCAGACCACCATCGCGGCAACGGGCGGCGCGGCCACGCGGCTGCTCGACGTCAACCCCGACATGGCCGGGGGCATCACCGCGGTAGGCCACGCCGTGAGCGTGAACAACACCGCACCGTTCGGCGCGGCCATTGCCGTCACCACCGGCTCTACGCCGCCGACCTTGGCGACCCAGTGGAGTTCGACCGAGGAGTTGTGGAGCATCCGCGGTCGGTTGCTGACGGGCGGCCACGCCACCATCGGCGGCAGCGTATCCGACGCCGCCAGCTACACCGCTTACTACACCGGCAATCCGGCCTACACCAGCGGCGGGCCAGCCTTGAGCGCGATCTCGCGGGTCCTGCGCAGCACGGCCATGGCCATCGACGGGCCGACCGGGGGCGAGGACTACCTCAGCGGCGGTGCGGGCGACGGAACCTCGCTGTCGCCCCCCACCACCCTGTACCGCTTCCGCTACCTGCCCGCCAGCGGCACCTGGGATGTCTCGAACGGGAACAAGCTGGGCGAGATGGGCGTGGCCGGGCTGATTCCGTCGACGTCGCTGGGCTGTACGCCGGCCATGGTGAACGTGGACGTGAACGGCATCTACCGACCATCGACCACCGAGGCGTTCGTGGCGCTGTACGGCGCGAAGGCCACCACCGGCTACGTGGCGTACTGGAATGCCCAGAGCTCGCTGAACACGCTGTGCAATGGCGTGGCGCCGGGCGGCACGGTCGACTTGACCGCGAACAATACCAAGCTGCTGGTGGTCAGCGGCGCACAGCTGCTAGCGGTCGACGGCTCGGCCGGCACCAACGTGCTGGCGGTCGGCACCTCGGCGTCGTCGAGCAGCCCGGTCATCTGGAGCTTCAACGGCACCACCTGGAGCGGGCAGTACCCCAGCTTGAAGGCGGCGGGCTTGGGCACCGCCTGGTCGAACACCGTCTTTGTCCCACAAGCCGTGGCCGTGCTGGAAAAGGAAGCCTTTGTGGCTGGTTACGTGCCCCTCAGCGGGTGCCGCTACCTGTTCGTGCTGCACGGCTCGCGCTCCGGCACCAGCTGGGCCTGGGACCACCTGAAGGTGACCAACAACACCGTCTACACCTGCGACAGCGCCAACGCGGGCCGCCTGACCATCACGCGCGGCTGGGCCAATCCCAAGGACGGCGCGGTGTACTTCACCGGCTCGGCGGCGACCGCCTCGAACGGCTCGACGATCGTGGCTGCCGGGCAGAGCTCCACCGGGCAGGTCGGCTTGCTGTTGCGGATCAAGTAGTTCAGCTACGGCGGGTCCTGGGCTGTCCACGTCATCTTGTAGCCACCGCAGGCCGCGCCGGGCTTGCTGGTGACCTGGACCCACACCGTGCCGGATTCGCTGCCCGTGGCCAGGAACGAGCACAAGGGGTCGAGCTTGGCGAATTCGGGGGCGATACCGGGGTTGCTGGAGCAGCAGCCAAAGGCCCCGTTGGGGCCGACGCCCGCTGTCTTGCTGCCGTTGGAGCAGCTGACCTGATCGGACGCCGCCGATTTTCCCTTGCAGATAAAGTAGATGCACAGCTCGTAGTCGCCGCCCAGGTTGTCCAAGGTGGCGCTGGGCTTGATGGTGCAGAAGGTGTCGTCGGTGACTTCGTAGGTGTACCAGTCGCTGTCGCCGGCCGGACTGAGCATGGCGGACAGGCTCGACTCGTTGTCGCAGTCGCTCTTGGCGGCCAGGGTGGCGGGACTGGCGCTGCTGTTGTTGGCTTCGAAGCTGTCTTGCTCCAGCGTGCCGGCGCAGACACCGCTGCTGCAGATATCGTTCGAGGTACAAGGGCTTTTGTCGTCGCAGCCGGCCCCGTTGGGCTTGGCCAGGGCACCGCACTTGCCGGCCGTGCAGACGCCGGTGTGGCAGGCGTCGGCCTTGGCGCTGCAGTCCATGGGCGCGCCCGAACAGGTGCCAGCGGTGCAGGTGTCGCCTTGGGTGCACGCGTCGCCGTCCGAGCACGCGGTGCCGCTGGGCTTGGCCTGCTTGAGGCACTGGCCGCCGCTGCAGACGCCGCTGTGGCAGGCATCGTCCAGCGCAGTGCAGCTGAGAGGCTGGGCGGTGCAGACCCCGCTGCCGTCGCATTTGTCCTGGGTGGTGCAGGGGTTGCCGTCGTCGCAGGCGGTGCCGCCGGCCTTGGGCGTGGGCGCGCAGGCGCCGCTGGCGGGGTTGCAGGCGCCGACCGCGCAAGTTCCGTCGAGCGAAGTACAGTCCTTTTGCGGACCTTTGCACTGGGCACCTTGGCAGGTCTCGCTGACGGTGCACGGGTTGCCGTCGTCGCAGGCGGCGCCATCCTTGGGCGCGTACTGCAAGGGCGTGACGGCGGGGTCGCAGAACAGGCAGGGGTTCTGCAGACTTACTGCGCCCGCGGCCACGCACGCCCCAGCGATTTTGCACATACCGGGCGCGATTGGGTGGCTGCAGACACCGGCGTCGCACACGTCGGCCGTGCAGGTGTCGCCGTCGTCGGTGCAGGGCGTGGCCGCGGCCGGCAGCGATTTGCAGCCCGTCGCGGGTTCGCAGCTGTCGGTAGTGCAAGGGTTGTCGTCGTCGCAGCTGGCGGGATCGCCGGCGACACACGCCGTGCCGTTGCATTGGTCGTTCTGGCTGCAGGGATTGCCGTCGTCGCACACGCCGGTCTTGGCCGCATGGGCGCACGTGCCGCTGGCGCCTTTGCAGGTGTCGACGGTGCAGCCGTTGCCGTCGTCGCAGGCGCCGTCGTCGGTCTTGCCGTCGCAGTCATCGTCCACGCCGTTGCAGGCTTCGGGCTTCGGCGCGCACGGCACGTCGGCGGCATCGGCGTCTTGGCTGGCATCGATCGGCTGGGTGTCGGCAAGGGCCGCATCAGCGGGACTGGTGGCGCCGGCGTCGCCATCCGCTATTGCGCTGCTGTCCGGTGCTGTGGCGTCGGCCGCAACCGCCGCGTCGAAGTAGAACTTGACGTCGGCGAACGGCGAACCGCCGGCGTGGGCGTCGCCGGTGGCAGCGCCCGAGGGATCGCTGCACTGCCAAGCCGCCAGCGCCAGAGGCAAGATCACCAAGAAGGGGCGCAGAGCGGCTGAAAGATGGGCGCGGGCCAAGGTTCCTCCGCCGCCAGTCTGCCAGATGTCCGCACGGCGGCCAACGGAAACTGTGGCATGCGCGTGCCGGCCGGGGCGCGCCCGCGATTGTGACAGTGGCGCCAAGAACGCGCGACCCGATCGCCAAGGTCTTTCGTGGGCGGCCCTGTCCTTGTGGTGGGGCGCAAGCGAGCGCCTGCGGCGCCTCGCCGCGCCGCGACGCGGATATTCGCTGGTATCCCGAGTCTTGGCCGCCAGTGTGAACTACACGTAAGCTCGCGGGCATGGCCCGTGCCCCTGCTTGCCCGAGGCGGCAGGGGTGGTACATTGCGCTGCGCCCGCAACGGGCGGCAACGGACCGTGTATGCCGATTCAGGCACGCAAGCTGAGCAAAATACTTGCGATAGCGACGTGCCTGGCGGCGGCAGCGGCGTGCAAGGGCAGCGCCGAGAAGGCGGCCGCAGGGCCGGGTGGCGGCGCGAAAAAGCCGCCCAGCGCCTTCCCCGTCGAAACCCAGACCGTTGCCGTGCGCGAGCTGGAATATTCGCTCGCCGCCGTGGGCACGGTGGTGGCCTTCGAGGAGGCCCAAGTCACCGCGCGCGTGGCCGGCACGGTCGAGAAAGTCAGCTTCGTCGAGGGCGATCGCGTGCAGGCCGACGACGTGCTGGCCGAGATCGAGCCCAAGCGCTACCGCATCGCGGTGGAGCAGGCGGCGGCGACCCTGCGGCGGGCCGAGGCCAACCTGGCCGATGCCAAGAAGATCCTGCAGCGGCGCAAGGCCCTGGGTCCCGAGGTGGCGGCGGGCGAAGAGATCGAGTCGGCCGAAGCCAAGTACCGCATCGGCGAAGCCGAGTTGGCCCAGGCCAGGGCCGCCCTGGATCTGGCGCAGCTGAATCTGCACGACGCGCGAGTGCGGGCGCCGGCCGCGGGCCGCATCGAGGCAAGGCGTGTCCAGACGGGCAGTTACGTGCAGCCCGGCGCGGTGATCGCCACCCTGCTCCGCCTGGAGCCGCTGCGGGTGCGGTTTGCCGTGAGCGAGACCGACGCCCAGCGACTGCAGCGCGACATGCCGGTGCGCTTCCGGGTGCGCGGGGTCGAGGGCGGCCACAC
>JACRCU010000275.1 GCA_016218865.1 Deltaproteobacteria bacterium
TCGGTAACCTGGCGTTCATCAACGAGGTCTGCGAGTGTGCGCTCCAGTCGACCCAGGTCCAGCATCCTCGGCATGTCGCCGGTGAGCCACGAAACGGCTTTGCCAAGCATGCTTCGTTGCTCCCACTCGGCGCGGCCACGCTGTTCGTAGAGGCGGATGAACGTCTGCCAGCGCTGCACGGGATCATCGTAGGGCGCAGTCGCGAAAAGCGCGCCGACGAGCGCGCCCATGCTATTGCCGTAGACGCAGTCGAAGCGTTCGCCGCGAGCCTGAAGGGCCTGGATCGCGCCGAGGTGAGCCAGGCCATCCGGGCCACCCACCGAGAGGACAAGGCAAGTCTGCGGCCGTGCGCCAGTGCCGGCGACTGTGGCGCCGCTGCAGCCGGCGATGGTGAACAAGGTGGCGATCCAAAGTAGTTGGCGCATCGCATTCCTTCCGAGCGGTCCTGGCGGTCCGGGTACTCGAACGCACGCCGCCTGTGGGGCATTCATAGGTACTGGCGGCGCTGCGGCAAGACGTTGGTGCGTGTGTTGCGCCCAGGCAATCGGAGCAGAGGTCGAGCCCCACCACCACGAGGCCGCATCCAGGACCTCGTCCAGCTCCAGCAGCACGCGGTCGTCGTGGGCATCGTACAAGCCGTGGCACCCCGAGTGACGCAAATTTGGCCGTCGTAGTAACGGGTTGACGCCGCACACGCCGACGCCCGCCCAGGCCGCCATCGCGCTGCGCCTCGTCTTCCAGCGCACCAAGCCTGCCGCCGGCCGAGGACGAGGGAGGCCCACCACCGCCGTGGCAAGAGTGACACCAGGCACCCAGGCGCGGCCGCGCTACACCTCGACCCGCAGCACCGCCTGAAACCCCGGTTGCTCTTCCTGGCCCAAATAGCAAAAGGGATTGGCGAGGATCCGCGTCGTGCCCACCTGCACATCGACCGGTTCGTGCGTGTGCCCGTGCAGCCAGACCTTGGGCCCGCGCGCGCGAATCAGGTCGCTCAGGTCGTGCACGAAGAAGGGATTCAGCGGCGAGTGCTTCCATTTGTCGGCCACGCACAGCTGCGAGGGCAGATGGTGGGTTACGACCACGTCGCCCTCGCGCAGCTCGCGGTACAGGAAGTGAACGGTGCGCTGGTGCTCGCGGTAGACCCAGGGTTCGAAGTCCTCGATGGCACTGAAGTCCGACAGGAAGTAGCGGCCGGGGGCGTCGCGAACAAGCTCGCTGAACCACAGCGTGCCGCCGAGAAAGCGCTGGCCCCCCACGGTGACCGCCGAGCCGTTGAGCCAGTGGAAGTTACTGTGCAGCTTGCTGATTTGCGCCAGCACGTCGGTCACTTCGGCGGGCCGGTGGTGGTAGTACTCGTGGTTGCCCGCCACGAACACCACGTCGCGCCACTTGCGGCAGAAGGCCGGCAGCGCCCGCAACAGGCCCTCGCCCACGGCGATGTCGCCGGCCAGAACCAGGACTTCGTCGGGGGACGCTGCGAGCTCGGCGATGAAGGCGCGGCCGCCGTCGCGGTGGAATTCCAGGTGGAGGTCGGAGAGAAGCCGGAGAATCATGGGAGATCCTGGGGTGCGAACTGGTGGCAGACCCTGGCTGCGCGCAGAGTGAGTGTGCCACATATAGCAGAGCACGCCGCGCCCAGCGAGGTGGCGAGCGACGGCGGACCGGCGCCGGGGCTGGCCGACCAATGCGCACCTTGGACGCAGTTAGCCAGCGCAGGGACCACCACCAGGACTTCAACGTAAACAGCCACAACTACACGACGATGTCGCCAGGTACTCGCCGGTGCCTCGCGGCCCTGCTAAGCCATTGACGCACGCTGCCCGAGCCGCTAGGCTGCCACCACGCAAACAGAGGCCAGACGTGACCGCAACCACCCGCTCCTACAGTGCATTTGCCGTACTGGCACTGGCCTGGGCGGTAGGCTGCAGCGACCCCGCACCCACGGCCCAGCTGAGCAAGGCGGGCGGCAGCGGCGACGACGTCGACAGCCTGGTCAGCGGCAGCGACGCCGAAGATACCCAAGTCACAGCCGATGTTGCTGGGTCCGATACTTTGCAGGACGTCAGCGAGGACGCCGTCGGCTCGTGCACGGTCAGCGCCGACTGCCCCGGCGAGAAAGACCTGTGCATCAAAGGGGTTTGCCAAGCACAGACGCCGTGCTCGTCCGACAAGCAGTGCCAGGCAGCCGGTCTGGTCTGCGACATGGGCGCGAGCGTGTGCGTGCAGTGCCTGAGCGGCGACGACTGCGGCCCCGGCGAGGCGTGCAAGGCCCACAAGTGCCTGCCGCCGCCCAAGAATTGCGCCAGCACCAAGGACTGCGACCTGGGCATGGTCTGCGACAAGGCCGCCAAGGCCTGCGTCGAGTGCACGACCAGCGAGGACTGCAGCAAGGGCCTGGCCTGCAGCGAGACCGTGTGCGTGCCGATGCTCTGCAAGCCGGGCACCACCAGCTGCCTGGACGAAAAGGTCGTCCGCACCTGCACTTCGGACGGCATGGGCTACGAGCAGACCGACTGCCCCGGCAGCAGCGTGTGCGTCGGCGGCGACTGCGCCGTCACCGTCTGCGAGCCGGGCAA
>JACRCU010000276.1 GCA_016218865.1 Deltaproteobacteria bacterium
CGCTGATGTCCGCGACCCAGGCCACCCAGACCTTTACCGCCAAGAAGGATGCCAAGTACTTCATCGTCGTCGACGGGTACCAGGGCTTTGCCGCCGACTACACCTTGAAGATCAGCTGCGGCTGCGCCGGTGGCAAAGAGACCAATTGCACGGACAAGATCGACAACGACGGCGACAAGCTGGTCGACTGCCTGGACGGCGACTGCGCTGCGGACCTGGCCTGCGCCCCCACGGTCGAGACCTCGTGCACCGACAAGATCGACAACGACAAAGACGGCAAGGTGGACTGCAGCGACGGCGACTGCGCCACCAACCTGGCCTGCGCCCCCACCACGGAAACCATCTGCGGCGACAAGCTGGACAACGACGTGGACGGCAAGACCGACTGCGCCGATGCCGACTGCGCCAAGGACACCGCCTGCACCACCGGCACCACCGAGACCAAGTGCGCCGACAAGCTGGACGACGACAAGGACGGCCTGACCGACTGCGCCGACGGCGACTGCGCCAAGGACGTGGCCTGCCAGCTGCCGGTGGGCGAGACGCAGTGCACCGACAAGGTCGACAACGACGCCGACGGCCTGGTGGACTGCGGCGACCCCGACTGCTCGGGCAAGGGCGCCTGTGTCTGCCAGACGGCCTCGACCCTGGACTGCAACACCTCGGATCTGTGGAACAACAGCGGCATGGGCTCGACCAAGAGCGTCAGCACCTACGTGTGCAAGGACGGCACCGTCGGCAGTGAAACCGGCCCCGAGTACGTGTACGACTACACCGCCTCGTGCGACGGCGAGTTGACCGTGACCCTGACCAAGACCTCGACCACCAGCGGCTACCTGGACCTGTTCCTGCTGGATGGCGGCCAGGCCTGCGGCAGCAACGCCTGTGTGGCCCACGCCCTGATGAGCGGCACTACCGCCACCCGGACCATCGCGGTCAAGGCGGGCCAAAAGCTCAGCCTGGCGGTCGACGGCTACAACGCCTACGCCGGCAACTACAGCATCAAGACCACCTGCAAGTGCGGCGTGACCACCGAAACCAGCTGCACCAACAAGGTCGACGACGACAAGGACGGCAAGACCGACTGCGCCGACGCCGACTGCGCCAAGAACGCGGCCTGCGTCGTCCCCGGTACCGAGGCCAACTGCACCGACAAGCTCGACAACGACAAGGACGGCAAGACGGACTGCAGCGACAGCGACTGCATCAAGGACGTGGCTTGCAGCACCCCGGCGACCGAGACCAACTGCAGCGACAAGGTCGACAACGACAAGGACGGCAAGGCCGACTGCGCCGACAACGACTGCGCCAAGGATCCCAGCTGCACCGCCGCTACCCAGTGCAAGGCGGACTACCCGATGAGCTGCGGCGACTCGGACAGCTACAGCAACAACGGCACCGGCTCGACCAAGGCCATCGCCGACTGGCAGTGCGCCGACGGCAGCATGACCGGCGAGACCGGCGCGGAGTACACCTATACCTACACCGCCACCTGCGACGGCCCGGTCACGGCGACCCTGACCAAGACCTCGACCAGCTCCGGCTACATCGACCTGTTCGTGCTGGACGCCGCCAAGACCTGCGCCAGCAACGCCTGTCTGGTCCACGGCCTGATGAGCAGCACCACCGCCAAGACCACCTGGACCGCCAAGAAGGGCCAGACCTACTACGTGGTGGCCGACGGCTACAACAACTACAACGGCAACTACACGCTCAAGATCGACTGCAGCTGCGCCGCCCCGACCACCGAGACCAACTGCACCGACAAGGTCGACGAGGACAAGGACGGCAAGACCGACTGCGCCGACACCGACTGCGCTGCCAACGCCGCCTGCAAGCCCGCGGCCGCCCAGTGCGTGCCCGACTACGACTTGGCCTGCGGCGGCAGCGACCAGTACAGCAACGGCGGTTTTGGCAGCACCGATGTCATCGACAGCTGGCAGTGCGCCGACGGCGCCGAGGCCGACTACGCGGGCCCCGAGTACACGTACACCTACGATGCGCTGTGCACCGGCGACGTTACCGTCACCCTGAAGAAGACCTCGAGCACCAGTGGCGAGTATGTCGACCTGTTCATCTTGGACGGCAGCAAAACCTGCGGACCGGGCACCTGCACCAGCCACGCGCTCATGATGGGCAACACGGCCACCAAGACCTTTGCCGGCACCAAGGGCAAGAAGTACTACATCGTGGTCGACGGCTACCAAGGCGCGATCGAGGACTACCAGATCAGCGTCAAGTGCCCCTGCAAGTAGTCCGTACGCCCGCGCCGGCCGGCCGCCAAGGCCGCGGCTGATCCAAACCAACTCCGTTCCATTCGGCCCGATACGCTGGGCAACTCTCCGGGCCCGGACCTGGGCCCCGCCTGATTCTGGCGAGTGGCCCACCGGGTCCGGAACGCCGATCCCGCGCGAACCAGGAGGGGTGCGTTTCCGGCGGTTGCCGACCTGGCGCCGACGGCACCTGTCGCCCAGGCCAATCCCGCCAGCCCCGCGGGCCAGCAGTCGGCTCGCAACCGTTGTGTTGCGGTTTTGGCACCTTCCTTCAATCGTTTGCCAGAATTCCTCGTGACGAACTTGCGCGACGTCGCGACACGGCTATCTTGGCCCGCGTCGCGATCGCCTTGGCGCCACCTGTGCCTCTCTGGAGCCGACCATGCCACGCCAACGAACTTCCATTGCCGTACTGCGCGCTTTGGTCTTGCTGATCGCCAGCGCAGTGGCCTGGGTCCATGCCGCTCCCGGCCAGGCACTGGTGGGTCCGGCGGTCGTGTTCCCCAGTACGTATGTGCCCTTTACTTGTGCCGGTTCGGCGTCCAACGATCTGGTCGCGGACTCCGCGGGCGCCAAGAACGAGCGCGACATCGTCGGCGACAAGACCTACGCAGCGGCCGGCTGGGCCACCGATGGCGTCTACCTTTTCGTGCGCATCCGCTTGGACTCGACACCGCTGGCGACGGGCGGCGGCGCTCCCCTGCAGCCCTTTGGCTGGGGCATTGGCTTCAATACCGACGCATCCTTGGCCAATGGCTACGAATATGCGGCGGTCGTCAACGGCATCAACGAGACCGTCAAGCTGTTCCGCAAGTCCGATGGCGCGACGCTGGCAACCTGGATCCCGACCGTGGCCACGCCCGGCTACGTCAAAGTCACGGCACCCACCGGCGACGGCAGCAATTTCAACACCACTGCCGACGCTTACCTGGTCGTCGCCATGCCGCTGGCGGATCTGGTGGCCCTGACCGCTCTGGACGCTCAGCCGATCAAGTTGGGCAAGGTGACCATCTGGGTCGCGACGTCGTCCAACGGCACTTCGCTCGACAAGGACTACATGTGTTGGGACGACGGCTCGGCTGTGGACCTGACCAAGGCGGGCGCCGACCCGCTGATTGCTGGCCCCTACATCGAAATCCAGACGCCGACCGCCGGCAGCGCGCTGAACACGGTGACGCCCACCTTGACGGGCCTTGCCACGCCTAACGCCACCGTGACGCTGACCTTTGGCGCGAACAAGGCCACTGTGACCGCCGACGCCGCGGGGAAATGGACCTTTGACGTGCCGGTCAGTTGGGGCCTGGCCTATGGGATGTCGATCACTATCGGCGCCAGTGTGCCCGCCCTGGCCGGCCTCGCAGCTGCCTCGACCTCGGTGACCTTCACCACCGAATGTGCCGCCGGCTATGCTCCGGCCGGCCAGACCTGCCAAGACATCAACGAGTGCTCGACCAACAACGGCGGCTGCGATGCCAACGCGACCTGCAGCAACCTGCCCGGCACGTTCGCGTGTGCCTGCAAGACCGGCTACTTGGGCGACGGCAAGACCTGCAGCGAAATCAACAACTGTGCCACCGACAACGGCGGGTGCGACGTCAATGCCACCTGCACCAAGACCGGACCTGGCACCAACACCTGCACCTGCAAGACGGGCTACGCCGGGGACGGCAAGACCTGCAGCGAGGTGGACAGCTGCCAGACCGACAACGGCGGCTGCAGCGCCAACGCCACCTGCAGCAAGACCGGCCCCGGCACCAATACTTGCGCCTGCAAACTCGGCTACGCAGGCGACGGCAAGACCTGCACCGACATTGACGAATGTGCCTCGAACAACGGCGGTTGCTTCCCCGGCGTCACTTGCACCAACGGCATCGGCCAAGCGACCTGCGGCGCGTGTCCGGCTGGCTATGCGGGCGACGGCAAGATCTGTACCGCCGTCGCGGGGCCGTGCGCCTCGAACAACGGGGGGTGCTCGGCCAATGCCTTCTGTACCGAAGCCAGCAGCAGCGCCGTATGCACCTGCAAGGGGGGGTACAGCGGCGACGGCAAGACCTGCACACCCATCGACAATTGCCTCAACGGCGGGGGTGGCTGCGACAGCCACGCGACCTGCACGGTCACCGGCCCCGGCACCAACAGTTGCGCCTGCAAGTCGGGCTACAGCGGCGACGGCAAATCCTGCACGCCGATCAACAACTGCCAGACCGACAATGGCGGCTGCGACTTGAATGCCGACTGCTCGGCCACCGGTGCCGGCACCAACAGCTGCGCCTGCAAGACCGGCTACAGTGGCGACGGCAAGACCTGCGCGCCTGTCAACGCCTGCCAGACGGCCAACGGCGGCTGCGACCTGGCCGCGGACTGCACGATGACCGGCCCCGGCACCAACAGCTGTGCCTGCAAGGTTGGCTATGCCGGCGACGGCAAGACCTGTGCGCCGGTCGACAACTGCCAGACGGGCAACGGCGGCTGCGACCTTGCCGCCGACTGCACCATGACCGGACCGGGCGCCAGCACCTGCACGTGCAAGGTCGGCTACACCGGCGACGGCAAGTCGTGCGCACCGATCGACAACTGCCTGACAGCCAACGGTGGCTGCGACCTGAACGCGGACTGCACCATGACCGGCGCTGGCACCCACACGTGCACCTGCAAGTTGGGCTACGCGGGCAACGGCACCACCTGTGCTCTGGCCGACAGCGACGGCGACGGACTGCCAGACCTTACGGAAGTCAGCTTGGGCCTTGATCCTTCGGCCAGCGACACCGACGGCGACGGCTTGGCCGATGGCGCTGAGCTCGCCGGTGGCAACCCGCTGGCGTTCGACCTGGGCTTGGACACGTCGCCCACCGACGCCGACAGCGACGACGACGGCTTGAGCGATGGCACAGAGGTCAAGGGCAGCGGTGCATTGGCGACCTACGGCCCCACCGACCCCAAGAAGGCCGACAGCGATGGCGATGGCCTGACCGACGGCCTGGAAGCGGGCGCCAAGGAGCCCGTGCCGGGCGGAAAGGACAGCAACGGCGTGCCATTCTCTGGCACTGGCGAGGGCTTCACCGCCGACGCCGACCCCGCCAGCTCGACCGATCCCACCAAGGCCGACACGGACACGGGCGGCGTGGCCGATGGCAAGGAAGATGCCAATCACAACGGCAAAGTCGACGCC
>JACRCU010000277.1 GCA_016218865.1 Deltaproteobacteria bacterium
CGCCGACATCCTGGGCCTGCCCGACAGCGGCAAGGGCAGCAACATGCTGGTGGCGGCGCCGCTGCGGCTGCACGACTGCTCGCTGGTGACGGACGGCGCGGCGGCGGTGGTGCTGACCTCGACCGAAAACGCCATGAAGACCCGCGACAAGGTGGTCGAAATCGCCGGCATCGGCCACAGCGAAGAGCACATGCCGCTGTCGCAGCGCGCGGTGAAGTGGGAGCTGCAGGCGGGCAAGGACGCGGTGAAGAAGGCCTTCCAAGAGGCCGGCGTCACGGCCAAGGACATCGACATCGCCGAGGTCCACGACTGCTTTACCATCAACCAGCTGCTGACCACCGAGGCGCTGGGCTTCTCGCCGGACGGCAAGGCGGGCCAGGACTACATCGCCGGGCGGTTTGGGCCGGACGACGAGCAGGTTTGCATCAACCTTTCGGGCGGTTTGAAGGCCAAGGGCCACCCGGTGGGCGCGACGGGCACGTCGATGCACGCGCTGGTGTACAAGCAACTGATGGAAGAGCCGATTGGGCTGAAGCCAACCAAGAAGGTGCCGAAGGTGGGCGTGACGTTCAATGTCGGTGGGTCGGGGGTGACCAATTGCGTTAGTGTTTTGCGGCGGGTGAAGTAAGTCATAGGTTCAACTGAGTTTACAGGAACCTTTGCGGCGGCGGCAGCGGAATTTGGCTCCCGCCGCGGGGTTCTGGATGGCTTGGGGTGCGGGGTGGGAAGCCTGAGAAAGGTCTGATCGTCGGCCAACCTACCCACCGTCCATGTGAAAGGCCGGAGTCTTCCACTCGTCCGGCACTCCGTCCCAGCAGAATTCTTGATCCTTTGATGGCATATGTGGGGCACAACCTGGCATGGACAGCGTCATCCAGCCGGTCCAATCCGTGGGGCAACCGCTCGGCGCGCCGTCTGGCAGGTTACCACCAGGCGGAACGTAGGGGCACAGCACCCAGCCGCACGGCCAGCACGAGGTCGGGAAGGCGCAACAGACCGAGAAGTCGGCCTTGCAGCCAAACACGTAGCCTTGAAATTCAGGTCCAGAACAGTAGTGGGCTGGAGGGTCCCAGCACTGGTCTTGGAGAATCTTCACGTCACCCCGCTTGCGGATGTCCTTGCATGGCCCCGTAGTCTCTGGGCCACCGGTGGAATCTGCCGTGTCGGCAGTGGTCAAGCTGGAGTCAGTCCCCACGTCGCCTTTGACGGGAAACCAAGCGTCGGGCTGGGTGTCAGCGCCAGCATCTGTGGCCATGTCTGTGCCCATGTCCATGGCCACATCCCAGGCACCGGGACCCGTGTCCGCGACCTCGGGCGAGTCCGGTGCCGCCTGCGCATCCGTCACGCTCGCGTCAGCGGCAGCTGCGCCACCGTTGTCCGCCGGTACGTCAGGGCCATCGCTGATTGCGTCGGCCAGGACGGCGCCATCGCCAGGCTCGTCGGCCGGGCCTTGGCTGTCCGGAATCGTGGTCGCATCGGGGATTGCCGATGCATCCGTCGTGGCGGCGGCCGCGACTTCGTTGGTGGCATCGCTGTCGGCGGTGGCCTGCACAGTGGAACTTCCGGCAGTTGAGCGCGTGCAGCCGCAGGCGATTGCCAGGGCGACCGGCATGAACCAAGTTCTGGTGTTCATTGGGCCTCCTCTGGCCTGGACAGGACCGCTGATTCCCTTGCAACGCGGCATACGGAACCGCCTGACTCAGGCAGGCTAGTACTTTCCTGCAGACGCAACAAGGTGTAGCCAAGGCATCCGTGGTTGTGCGCTACGTGGCATCGAAGGGGCAGCGGAATGTGCCGTGTGCCGCAAGGCTTTGGCTGGCATGGGTGCTAGCTGGGAACCCTGCAAAAATAGGAAACGTCCGGTCGGGCTCGGGTGGGGTGGCCCCCTTCGCGGTTCGAGCCACATGTTGCGCGCTGCCATCTGTCCAACGGGCTGGCTGAAAACCTAGCGCGGTCACTTCAGTGCCGCGCTAGCGGCGGAGTCAGCGGAATTTGGCTCCCGCCGCGGGCTTCAGGCGGCCTTGGCCTTGGCGCGGGAACCCTTTGGAATTTCTATTGCGCGTCGACCGGCTGCAGTTCGGCAGCCAACGTTTCGGGCGCGATATCCTGCTCGTGCGGCCACGTCACCGCCCCGAACAAGATTCCAACCTGATTGAAGTAGTGCACGTCGCGCAGCTCGCGAAACACGCCGCGGTCCAGGTACGGTGTACAGTCGAATTCGCCGCGGCGGCCGTCCTCGAGCACGACGAGGAGGCGATAGTTGGGCAAGGGTTGCACGGTCTTGGCGTCCCAATGCATGTGGACCTCAGAGCGGGGCGATCTTGGAAAGCGATCACCAGCGGCCATTTGTCCCCTGGTCGGGCCAGGCCCGACCCCCTACGCCCACGTGGCCGCCAATGCCGCCATGGCACCGCCAACCTCGGGCCAGTCGTGCAGCGTGGCGGGGTCCAGGTCAGCCCCGCACGGCCAGACGAGCACGCCGCACTCGGCGTCGATCGCAACCTTGGCGAACTCGGCGGGGTCCCGCAACGGCGCAAACAGGGCGCCGCGCAGCATGGGCTCCAGGTCAACAACGCGTTGAACGCCATCATCAAAATCGACGCGCAATGAATACGTACCGACTACAGCAACTTGCGTAATGCGCCGGATGTGCACCGACATCTTCGACCTCAAAAAAGCGGCTCACGCCAGCGGGGCAATCGCCTTGGGCGGCTGGCCAGATTGCAGCAGCTGCCAATCGTCCAGCCGCTCCTGCTGGTGCAGCTCGGCCCATGCCTCGACCAGGCGCTGTTCGCGGCGCTCGAGCTCGCCCTGCAGGCACTCGACCTGATCCACCGCGACCACAACACTGCGACCACGGCAGTAGGCGTGGAAATGCGGGCGATGGTGCCGCCCAAGGAACCGGCTGACTTCTGGCACGACTGCCTCACTTCCCGCCGACTCGAATCCCGTGTCGAATTCGGCTGGCACCGGCTCACGGTAGCAGCGCCGGTGCCGTGGGGCAACGCCAGACGGATGCGACGCCCAACCGGGTTGCAGGCCCCGCGTCAGCGATGCGAGCGCAAACGCGAGGTGGCCCGACGTAGGGCCGCCTTCGCCGGGGCCGGAGGAACTTGGGGTACAAACAGGAACCTTGTTCGGCCCGGCGACCGCAGCGCGACGGTCTGGCGGAGGAAGCCCGGAGTTGGCACAGGAGGCCGCGTCGCCAGACCGGGACGCCCAAGTCCAAGCCATCGAGCCACCAAGGCCAACGCGCAACTACTTGGTCCGGCAGCGGAAGCCGATGGTCGGCAAGGAGGTCGTCGCGCTCACGCTCTGCCGCGACCAGCTGTAGGCCTGGTTCGCCGGCGTCGCATAGCTGCCCCCCATCACCACCCGCTGCTGGCCGGTGGTCGGCTCCTGGCTGTTCGGCTGGACCGGATAGGTCGTCCAGCTGGTGCGGGTCCACTCGGCCACGTTGCCCACCAGGTGCGCCATCTGCTTGGGCGCGTACAGGGTGCCCGCGGCCGGCACGGTGGTCCCGCCACAGCTGGCCAGGTTGGCGTTGCTGCAGTCGGCCTG
Source organism: Deltaproteobacteria bacterium (assembly GCA_016218865.1). Classification (GTDB taxonomy): domain Bacteria; phylum Myxococcota_A; class UBA9042; order UBA9042; family UBA9042; genus SXRM01. Next base: position 3,562 of record JACRCU010000277.1, read on the forward strand.
CGCCGTGCCGTTCGAATACGGCGTAATTCCAGAGACCATGCACGGCTGCGGCGGCATCACCCCCAGCGCGGCGCACGGACCCGGCTGGCCGGCGGCTTGCCATTCGATTTCGCTGGGCAGTTGCCCCGATCCTGGATACCGCCAGCTGCAGTAGCTCTGTGCCTGCTGCAAGTTGACGCAGTTGACGGGGTGATCTTCGCGGCCCGACACGCCCCAGTTGCAGCCGGACGCGGTGCCGGGCGCTTCGCAGACTTTGGCGTCGACGCACACCTTGTAGGCGGCCACAGAGACTTCGCTGGCTTCGATCGAAAAGCCCTGCAGCGGGTAAGGAAAGTCCGGCTGCGAGTCGCTGGCGCAGCTTGCCCACTGCGGCATACAGCCCACGTGGTAGCTGCCGGGGGCGATGGTCACCGCGCAGTCCTCGTCGGTGGCCCCGTCGCAGTCTTCGTCGCCGCCGCTGCCACAGAGCTCGCTGCCCGGCACCACTTGGCCACTGCAGCCGCCCCACTTGCCCGCGGTGCATTGCTGGCTGCCGGCCTTGCACTTGCCCACTCCGGCGGTGCCCAAGGTCCCGTCGTAGCAGGGTTGGCTCAAAATGCCGCTTTGGCCCTTGGGATTGTCGGTCTGGCCATCGCAGTCGTCGTCGACGGCGTTGCACTGGTCGGCAGTACCCGGGTTGACCGCAGCGCTGTTGTCGTCGCAATCGCCCGCGGCCTGGCAGACTTTGCACGCGGCGGTCACCGCCACGCTGCCGGTGCAGAACCCGTCCTTGTCGGCGTCGACGCAGACCTCGTCGGTCTCGCCGTCGCAGTCGTCGTCCTTGTTGTTGCAGATCTCGGCGATGCTGGCGTCGGCGCTGCCGCCGGGGTTGCTGGAGCAAACGGCCGTCGCGTCGCTGCCGCACTCCACGGCGCCGGAGCCGCACGCGCCTTGGCCCGTGCACGGGTCGCCGATGAAAAGGCCTTTGAACGTAAAGTCTTCGTCGGTCAGGCCATCGCAGTCGTCGTCCAGGCCGTTGCACTTCTCGGCCTTGGCGGCGCTGGCACTGCCGCCCGGCGCCGACGAGCACAGCACGCTTTTGCCGCCGCTCGCGCACTCCACCGAGCCAAACCCGCACGCCCCGATGGCCTTGCACGCCGCGCCAACGCTGAGCGGCCCGGTCTTGCTGGGCAGGCTGAAGTCCTCGTCGGTCTGGCTGTCGCAGTCGTTGTCGGCGCCGTCGCACAGCTCCGCTTCGGCAACTTGCGCGGAACAGGCCGACAGGCCCGCAACCTCGCAGCTGCGCTCGCCCTTGCAGGTGCCGGCGCTGGTCGACTTGGCACAGGCCGTGGTGGCCTTCTTGGCGATGGCCCACGCCGAACACGAGCAAGTGCCCGCGGTGGGTACGCATTGGGTAATCGACTCGCCGCCCACGCCCTTGGCCTGCGCGCAGCTGTAGCCGGCGGGACAGTCGCTGCCTTGGCAGTTCGCCCCGCAGTAGCTGCCGCCCGCGCCCATGTCCACGCAGTGACCGGTCAGACCGTTGGCGCTGCAGTCGGCGTCGACCTTGCAGGGCGAGCACAGGGCCACCAGGCGCGGCAAGCACAGCGGTTGGCCGGCGATGGCGCCGTCCGAGCAGGTGTGCTCGGCATCGCAGGGCGTGGCCTTGCACGACGCGGCGCACAGTTTTTCGTCGCCGTAGTCCACGCACTTGCCCGTGCTGCACTCGCCGTCGCCTGCGCACGCACAGCCGGGATCGCCTGGGCACTTGGGTGGTTGCGGGCCCTGGTCGCCCACTTCCGCGGCGTCGGCTTGGGCGTCGACCGCATCGCCATCGGCTGCCGTCGCGTCGGTCGCGGCATCTTCCGTGTCCGCGCCCTGGTCTTCGATCGCGTCAGGGGGGCCAGCCTCGGCCGGGTCGGCGTCTTCGCTGACATCGGTGCCGGCGTCGGCAGCGGTTTCGGCGGCATCGGCAAGGCCGTCGCCCGGAGCGTCGCCCAGCCCATCACCCGCACTGTCGCCGGCCGTGTCGAGTTGCGCCGCGACCTCGCCGTCGGCCGACGAGTCGCCCAGCAGGTCGCTTCCCGCACCGTCGGCGGCCGAATCGCCCAGCGCGCCGGTATCGCCAAGGCTTCCTGGGGCTCGGCAGACTTTGGCGACGCAGACATGGCCGGCCCGGCAGTCGCTGTTGCGGGTGCAGGCAAACACCAAGCCGTCGATCGACGCCGAGGACTGGCAACCAGCGACGGCCACCACCAGGGCAACGGCGACCGCACCCAGCCAGTGCCACTCTCCGAGGGCCGCCGCCAGGTCGGCCACGCGGCTGGATCGCGCAACCTGGCATCGCGTCTGGGCTCCTGGGCGCGCCCGGTTCCGCTCGGCTAGAACTGCCATTGCGCCTCCACGGCGGGCGCGATACCACCTGCCACGGTACTCACCGGCGCCAACCCGATGCGAGGCGTGGCCTGGGGCGGGGTCAAGACGGCCCAGGTCGCCCCAACTGCCGCCGCGGCAAGGCCGACCAGGCCCACGGCGATTCCGACGCGGCGCAAATCGGTGTTGCGCTGCTGCAGGCGGTAAGCCTCGGCCTCGGTGGTGCCGGTCACCTGACCTTGGGGATTGCGGGTGGTCAGCTGGTCGCTCAGGTCGTCGTCGCTCAGCGCCGCCGCACCCCACAGGGACGCACCGCCCACGGCCAACAGCGCCCCGCCGCCCAGCATGGCCCACTGGCTCCAGGCGAGCTTGGTGCCGCCCTCGTCGCGCAGGGCCACGCCGGTGACCGCGCTCGCCGGAGTCGCGGGCGCGGGCAGCGCGACAACCTTGGATTTTTGCTGGGCCTCCTGCTCCAGCTTGGCGATCTCGGCCAGCCGCGCCTGGGCTTCCGCGCGGCCGGCGACATCGGCGGTGGTGTCGATGTAGCGCTGCAGCCACTGGGCCGCCTCGCGCAGCCGGCCGAGTTTCTCGCAGCAGCGCGCCATGTTGTAGATGCGGTCGGGGCGGTGGTCCAGGGCGTGAGCCTTCTCGAACAGGGCCAGGGCGATGACAAAATCCCCTTCGCGAAAGCGCCGTTTGGCCTCCTCGGCGATGGCGTTGGCCTCGGCTTCGCGATCGGGCTCGGCGCGAGGTGTGGCCCCTTCGTCGCCAAGGGCTCGGCTGGGGCAGGCCGCGGCCGCCAGCACAAGGATCGCCATGGCGGCGCACGCACCGCGTCTGGCCTGCTGCGGGTGGCGTGCTCGGGTGGCCGTCACAGGCGGTCCTCTTTGGACGGAGCCGGTCGGGGAGCAGGCTCCGGCGCCGGCCGCGGCGCAGCCTGGACCTTGGGCGGCTCGGTGGGCGGAGGCACGGCCGTCGCCCGCCCTGCCGGGACGCGGACCACGGCAACCGGCCTGGCGGGGGCGCCGAAGGCCGCAACGCGACGCAGTCCTGCGCCATTGGGCTTGCCCAAGCTGCCGGCGTGCTCGGGTGCGGGCGCCGCGGCCACCGGGGCCGGGGGCGGGTCGGACCGGGCCGCGGCTGCGGCCGGAGCAACCGCCACTGGCGAGGCCGCCTCCGCCAGGGCCGCAACGGGCGCAGATGTGGGAACTAGCGGCACAGACACCGCTTTTGGCACAGCCGCGGCAACCGCGACCGGCGCAGGCGAGGCTACCGCGGCATGGTCCGTGCGGTCGGGCAACCACGCGCTGGCGGCTAGGGCGATGGCGACGCCCGTGGCACCGGCCCCGACCCAATGCGGCCACCGCCAGCGTTCGGTCCGGTCGGCGGTCGGCGACGCGGCGACGCTGGAGGCTGCGGGCGCCATGACGGTCGCATGGGCAACACGCGGCGGCGTTTCGCCAACCGGCGCCGCAGGTTCGCGGTCGACTGTCGTCTCCTCGGCGGGCAGTTCCGCCGCTTGCACCTGGTAGGCGACCGTGGCCGAGGCCGGCAGTGGCCCCGGCTCCGGCGTCGCGCTCGCGGTTGAAGGCGTCGCCGCCGACACCGGAACCCCGTCCGTGTGCTCCACTTCTTGGCCGGGCGGGCGCGGCACGACCACGGTGGCCAGCTGCGGCGGGCGGTGCACGGCGAAGGCCTCGCTGGTCACGTCGTCGACCGCCACCTCGCCGCCATCCGCGGGCGCTGGCTGCATGTGCCAGTCGTGCGGCTGTTCGCACGCGCGCAGCGCTTGACGCATGTCCGCGGCCGAGGCAAACCGATCAGCCGGGCTCTTCTGCAGTGCCTTGGCGATGACCGCGGCAAACTCGCGGGTCACGCGGCCGTCGGTCACGGCATAGACATCGGGAGGCGGCGCCTGGACTTGCTTGAGCACGATCGACGCGACGCTGTCGCCCACGAACGGCGGCTGCCCCACCACCATGTGGTAGAGCAGGCACCCAATCGAGTACAAATCCGAGCGGCCGTCCAGCGCTTCGGCAAGGCACTGTTCCGGGCTCATGTACGACGGCGTGCCCAGCGCCTGGTCGGTCATGGTCAAGGCGAATTCCGCCGACTTGGCGATGCCGAAGTCCAGCACCTTGACCAGGGGCTCGTCGCCGACCACTTCGTGCAAGAAGATGTTGTGGGGCTTCAGATCGCGGTGCACCAAGCCCGCGCCGTGGGCTTCGGTAAGCGACCGGAGCACGGCCACGGCCACGTACACGGCCTCACCCTGGGTCATGGTCTGGCGGCGCTGCCGCCGGCTGGTCAGCCACTGCGCCAGGCTGCGGCCGATCAGAAGCTCCATGGCCAGGAAGTACCAGCCGCGGTCGTCCTGGCCGAAGTCGAAGACCCGCACGGTGTTGGCGTGCTTGAGGCCAGCTGTGATCCGCGCCTCGGCAAAGAAGCGCCGCATGGCCTGCTCGCGGCGATCCCGCCCAAGAATCAAGACTTTGAGCGCACATTCCTGGCCCGTGCCCGTGTGGGTGACGCGGAACACCGCGCCAAAACCGCCGGCGCCCAACACGTCCAGGATGCGATAGCGCCCCGCGATGACATCGCCGGGAACCGGCAAACCTTGCGGCGGGTTCTCGACGAGCCGAATGGTCGCGGTGCCGTCGCCCGGGCAATGCGCTGCTTCGTTCCGGCTACCACACAGCGGACAAACGCGCATCGAGCCAACCGTCGCTAGGGCCAAGGGTTACGAGGTCAGAAGGCTGTTTCGGTTGCTGGCGCAAGCGCGGCAGCAGGAACCCCACATTCCAACTCCGCAGGCGGCAGCATGGCCGGGAGGTTGGCATTCGGCCGCCTGGCCTGTCAAGCATTCTGCAGAAAATCTCTTTCTAAATACGCCGTTACCACCTGAGCACGGTGCACAAGGGCTACGGCGCCAGGACCAGGGCATGGCCCGCCGCCGTCGGCTCGACCCGGATGCGCCGCCCCAGCGGCTCGCCCGCCAGCAGCTGCCGCAGCGTCGCCACGTCGCCCGGCCGCGTCCGCGCCAGCAACCGCCCGCCGTCGGCCACGCTCCGCGCCACCACCGCCGCGTAGTCCGGCTCGCCCGTGGCGAACACCCCGGTCGCCGTCTCGGTGGTCGCCGCGCCGGCAGGAGTCGCCGCACGCCGGGGCGCCGGGACCGCGTCCAGCTCGCGCTGCAAGTCCGCGCACGCGCACTCGTTCCACACCGCCGGCGCCGTGGAGTACACCCCCGCCGAGTATTTGGACAAGAACCCGCCGTTGGCGCCCACCAGGCCGAAGGCGCCAGGCCGCGCCCGCAGCTGCACCACCATCTCGGCAATGGCGTGCATGGCGTAGTTGTTGCCGGGGCCGCCAAAGTACGGCAGCCCGCCCGTCACGGTCAGGCCGCGCGGGTCATCGGGAGCCAAGCCCAGGCCGTCCTGCGCCACCGCCGACACCGCAATCGGAAAACAGCTGTAGAAATCGAACAAAGCGACCCGTTCGACCGGCACCCGCGCCCAAGCCAGCGCCGCCCGCACTGCCGCCACGCCGGCCGGGTAGGCGCCCAGGTCGGGGCGGTCGAGCAGGTCGCGCTCGGCCAGGTCGGCGTAGCCGTGCAAGAACACCCACTTTTGCCGCGGGATGCCCAGCGCGCGCGCCTTGGCCACCGTGGTCAGCACCAGCGCCGCCGCCTGGTTGACCTGGTCGCGCGCCACCAGATGCAGCGGATAGGGCTCGGCGATCCAGCGGTTGCTGGCGGTCGGCGTGGCCAGCTCGGCGCCGGTCTGCGGCACCACGGCCGCGGCGCTGTAGGGGTTCTGCGCGGCGACGCGGGTGAACGGGGCGAACAGGTCGCCCATCGCGGCGCGGTACTCGTCGCGGCCCTGGCCCAGGCGAGCGCGGCGGGCATTCTCGAAAAGCGCATACAGCGCAGGGATATTCAGCAGCCGGTGCGCCACCAGCTCGGGCGACAGCAGCTCGTCCCAGCCGGCGCCGCGGTCGTCGACCGGCTCGTCCAGCGTTTCGGCCCAGTTGCGCGTCTCGCCGCGGGCCAGCAGGTGCCGCACGGTCGAGATGGCCTCGGCGCCGGCCAGCAGCACCACCTCTACCTCGCCACGGGCCAGCCGCTCAGCAAAGCGATTCACCAGCTGCTGCGGGGTGTTGCCCCCCATCGCCTCCCAGTAGGCCAGCTTGGGAGCCAGGCCCAGCCGGCGCGCCAGCGAGCGCGGGAAGTTGTTCGACTTGCCAAACGGCGCCGGCCCGGGAAAGGAGTCCTCGAAGGTCCGCACCGTGGCTATCGCATCTACGGCCACCGGCGCAGCTCCGGCGTCGTCCAGGGCGCGCTGGGCCGCCGCGGCCGCCAATTCCACTGGCGACAGGCCAAGATAACCGACCGTGCCGATGCGCTCGGTAAACTGGCCGGCGCCCACCAGAATCGGCGTGTGGTCCATGGCCGCCTCCGCCGCGAGCCTGCCGGCAGACCCGTGTCTTTGCCGCTACTTGCGACCCAAGTGCTTGTACAGGGTCTTGGCCGCCTCCGCCGCGCGCAGGTCGCTGAGCAGCGGCTCCTTGGCCAGCAGCGTGACGCCGATTTGGGTCAGGTTGCCGCGCGCCGCCTCGCAGCCGTGGGCCAGGCCGATGCGCACGCCCACCTTGTCGCCCTTCAGGTCCACGAAAGCAAAGGACTTGTCAAAGTCGTCCAGGGTGAACTTGCAGTCGGCGTCGGGGTCGCCCTTCGACTTCTTGAGGAAGGGGTCGGCGGCGATGGCGGCGTCCACTTCCGCCTTGGAAAACAAGTCGTAGAGCGACACCGGCTTGCCCGTGCGCAGATCCAGGGTGACGAAGTTGGCCGAGGCCCACGGATGCGCCGCGCCCTCGCAGTAGCCGCCACCGCTCTGCTCGAACGACACCAGCGCGCCCACCGCCGATAGCAGCCGCCCGCTGTGCTCTTCGCTGCAGCCGCGCTCGGCTCGCTTGGGTTGCCACAGCACCACGGGCCGCCCCTTGCCTTGCCGCGCGCTGCCCATCTTCTCGGTGGCGGTGATGGTCCAACCTGCGGACACTACAGTCTTCTTGCCGCCGGCGGCCGGCTTGGCCTCTGCGGTACCCACCACCAGCAAACAGCCAACCGCCACGGCGGCGGCGCGCATCCAACGATTCAGCATGCGGTCCTTGCGTTCGGCCAGACTCGGGCCCGGGCCGGCAGTATTGCGGCTGCCCGCAGTCGTCGTCAACGCAGGCGCGGTAAGGAGTTGCGCAGGCACGGCGGTTTGTGGCAGCGTCGCCCAGATCGCCCGCACCGCTCGCTCGTCCAAGGCTGCCATGAACCCTGCCCTGCACCGCATCGCCTGGACCGTGGTCGCCGCAAGGCTGGCCGCCCCGGCGGCTGCCGACGAACCGGTGGACCGCGACGCGTGGCAGACCATCGGCCGGGCCTGGTTCCGCGCCGGCGACGGACCGCTCCGCGGCGCCGAGCCCCCGGCCGAGTACGCCGACTGCGGTCGCTGCCACGCGCGCATCGCCGCCGAGTGGCGCGGCAGCCTGCACGGCAACGCTTGGAGCGACCCGCTGTTCCAGGTCAGCTACCGCCGCGAGCCCGAGCCGTTCTGCCGCAGCTGCCATGCGCCGCTGAGCCCCGAGCGCGAGCCCAGCGGTGCCGCAGCCCGCGACGGCATCAGCTGCGCCGTGTGCCATGTGCGCGGCGGCGAAATCTACGGGAGCCGCGCCCGCGCCCGCGACCCGGCCGGCCACGCCGTGCAGGCCAGCAAGGACTTGGCGAATCCGGGGTTTTGCGGTGGCTGCCACCAGTTCGGCTTCTTCGTGCTGCCCGAGCGGCGCGGCGTGGCGCGCTTCGAAGGCCCGTACGTGCAGCAGGCGACCTTTGCCGAGTGGGCCGACAGCCGCCAGGCCAAGCTGGGGCTGCGCTGCCACGACTGCCACATGCCGCCCCAGCGCGCCGACGGCGGTGAGCCTTGGCGCAGTCACGCATTCCCCGGTGCCGACAGCGACTTGCTGCTGCAAGCGGTGCAGGTGCAGGCGCAGGCGCACGCAACAGCCGAGGGCACCCAGGTCGAGTTCACCGTGACCAACCGCGCCGGCCACGCCTATCCCACCGGCGACCTGTTCCGGCGGGCGCTGCTGGAGGTGCGACCCACAGGAACCCCCAACGGCGACGCCGAGTTGCGGCAGTATCTGTTCACCCGGGTGTTCATCCGCGCCACCGGCGCCAGTCCAACGCACGGTCCGTGGACGTCGAACCGCATCGCCGACGACACCCGCCTGCAGGCCGGCGAGACCCGCCGCCTGACGTGGCTGCTGCCGCGAACCGAGCGTATCCAATGGGTTCTGTGGGACGACAAGATGCCCACGCCCGATCCACGCCAGACTGCACCCAGCTCGCCGACCCGCCGCCGCGCCTTGGCCCGCGGCGAAATCGCCGTACAATGACCACCAACGCTCCCTGCCACCACGTCCCGGAGATAGTGATGTCGCCACAAAAACTGTTGCCCTGGCTCCTTCTCGCCGCCTTGCTCCCATGCAGGGCTTGGGCCACTGCCGAGCCACCGTGGCCGGCCATGCCCGACCTGCCCCCCGAGCTGAAGGCCGACGTCGAGGCCCTGAAGAAGCCGATTCGCAAGTACACCCTGCACTGCTTCACCCTTCCCATGGACCGCAGCGACTCCCGGGTACCCGAAGACTGCGAGGGACTGCAGACCAACCTGCGCAAGACCTTGGCCGCGGCCAAGCCCGAGGCGGTGACCCACGCCATCTTCCGCCACGGCGTGCTGGAGCTGGTGCGCGCCGCCAGCGCGGGCACGACCCCACCGGAGCGCGTCTGGCAGGGAGGAGAGGACGACAATGCCAAGTTGTTGGCAGAGTTCGTGGCCATGGGCGATGCCCACACCGTCGCCCAGTACGCCATCCACGCCATGCGGCTGGCGCAGAAAGACGACGGCGACGGGGACGAGATCTACTCCTCTGCCAGTTCCCGTGTGCAGTGGCTGGCGTGGCTGACCGCCCGCGCCACGCAGGCACCCTATCCGCCCATCAAGGGCGTGTGGGACGAAGAGAACCTGCCTGCCGGCAAGGTGGCGCGGCGCTGGCGCGAGTGGTGGGCGACGAAGCAGGCAAAATCGTCCGAGCAACTGCGCAGAGACGGCCTGGCCGAAACGCTGGCTGCCCTGGCCGATCCAGAGCCCGCTGTGCGCTATTGGGCGGCGCGGTCGGCCCTGCAGGCCAAGGTGGACGCGGCGCACGTGGCGGCTGTGTGGACCGTGCGCGACGCTCTGCTCGATGCCAGCTTGGGCAAGCCGGCGGCCGAGGCCTTTGGCGACCTGGCCCAGAGCGTCCGCAAGGGCGAACTCCTGCTGCCGGCGCCGCTGGCGGGCAAGACGCCACAAGTGCTCAATCCGCCTCCACCTCTGGTTCAGGACCCGAACGACCCGCTGGAGCAAGTCAGCCCGGCCGTGCCCTTGCCGCGGGTGCCGGCCGAGCACAAAGACAAGGTGGCCCAACTGGTGCCGCTCTACCGGCAGCTGGCGAGCTTGTGCTGGGCCGACAGCGCTTCGGAATACGGCGACACGTGGAACGACGAGTGCTACAAGGCCATGTCCGCCATCAACGACGCCAACCCAGAGGTGCCGCAAGTAGTCCGCTGGCACGCCGCCGTCCGCGGGCTGTTCGCGCCGCTGGGCGAGGGCAAGTTGAAGCTGCCCAAAAAGCCGAAGGCCAACGGGCCGGTGTACGGGTCGCTGTTCACGCTGGAGGTCACGCCCGAGGTGGCGGCGCTGGTCGACCAAATCGTCGCCCACGTCGCCAGTCTGGCCCTGGCCCGGCCCTCCTGGAGGCCAGGCGAAGAGCAACTGCTGTTCGAGCTGACCACCGCCGCCAGCAAGGAAGCCATGGACGCCGCGGGCGCCCCCTTGCCGTGGGAGCCAGCCCGGCCCGACGCCATGCGTGCCAGCTTGCAGCGGCAGGTGACGGCTTGGAACTTGCGGGCCGCCCTGGCCAAAGACCACAAGGGCAAGCCGTGGGCGCGCCTGAGCCAGCAGCTGGCCCGCAGCGGCAACTTGGCCTCGCGGTACCGCTTCGCTTGCGAGTCGTACTGGGTCGACACCAAGGCCGAGCGCGCCGAAGCCGTCCGGTTGGTGCGGCAGGTGCTCCTGGATACCAGTATCGCCCCCAAGATTCGTGCGGCATTCGAGGGCGGCCGATGCTCGGGCCTGAAACCTCGCGAATTGTTGGTGGGCACGCCGTGGCCGAGCCCTGCCGCCGTGCAGAGCTTGGTGGCAGCCCCCGAAGCGCCCGAGGCGCCCGCGCCCCTGAGCTGCCGGACTGCGCTGCAGGGTTGGTATGCCAAAGAAGCAGTCAAAGCCTGTGGTTCCGGCGTGGGTGACGATGGCGAGCCGCGCGCCGACGGGCTGTGGGCTCAGCTGGACGCCGGCGAAGACCCGACCCGCGTGCAAGCCCTGGTGGAGACTTGGCTACCGCGCCTGCAGGGGGCTGCGTTGGCCGGCCTGCGCGAAGTGTGGGCCGCGGCGGCTACGGCAGCGGGCCAGCGCCAGCAGGTGGCCGAGCGCCTGACCGCGTGGCTCGGCGGCAGCACCGACGGCGCCCTGGCCGATCGGCTGGCCTTGCTCCAGGGCAAACCCGCCTCGCCGCGGTGGTGGCTGACGGCGGCGACCGGGGCGCAGTGCACCGCCCGTCACGGCCAACCCGTGGGCGAACCTTGGCTTGCCCGGCGCGGCTGGATTGCCAGTCTGCCGGCTTTCACCAAGGAAATCGCCAGCCTGAAGCTGCCGTTGCGCAAGCAGGTCGCGCAGCGTGTCGCGAGCGCCTGCCCTGTGCCTCAGAGCCGCATGGACTGACAGACTTACCCGCGCTTCTGCCTAGAATTCCACCAGCTTTCCAGCCTGTTTCAGCACCTTCAGGATGCGCGGGTCGGCGCGCGGATCGGCACCCAGCGGCGTGCCGGGGTAGCTGGGCAGGATGGCGAAGCCCTCGGGTGTCAGCTCCTCCATCACAATGGTCGGCCCGGCAAAACTCTGCGACGAAATCAGCGAATAGAATGCGCCCAGGTAGATGCGTTCGCCGTCGGCTTCGACCACGAACGGCACGCCTTGCACGCCCACCTTGCCCACCCGCGTCTTGAGGGCGGCGGTGCTGCCCATCTGATCCCAGTAGAGCTTGTGCGCGCCGCCCACGTACCACGCGATACGCATCAGGCTGACCACCGGGTCGTCGGCCAGCTTCAGGTCGGCCAGCGGCTGCGCCAGGGCGGCGTCCGCATGGATATTCGGATCGGCAAGCAGGCGCAGAGTCAAGCGATTATCCCAGCCCCAGCCGGCAACCGGGAACTGCTTGGCGTAGAGGCGCAGCCCGTCCAGCGGCGAGCCTGGCGCCTTGAACTGGACGCAGACGCTCACCAGCGTTGGCTGGGTCGCTGGGGCGGCCAAATCGACCTGCAGTGTCCCGACCATGGTGGCCTGTACGGCGGTATTCTCTTGCGCTAGCCACACTTCCAAGCCCTTGGGCAGGTAGGCCAGGTCGTGGGGGCCCGGCGGCACTGCGCCGCCCATCTGCCGGACACCCAACTGCAGGCGCGAGCCGACCAGCGCCTCGGTGTGGAAGCGCAGCATCTGGCCCATGCAGCAGTCCAGGACCAGCTCGGAGCTGGACACGACCGCCGGGTTGGCGAGCTTGCTCCCCAACTGCACCTTGGGCGCGGCGCCCTGGCAGAACTCTGCCAAACTGGCGGTGTCGCCAACGGTTTCGGCGGCAGCGTCGGCGGCGGTGTCGGGCACCGTGTCAGCGACTGCATCGGCCTGACTGTCCGCGGCCGCGTCGGCCAGGGTGTCGCCTTGGGCGTCGACCGTCGAATCGCCCTTGGTGTCGCTAACGGCGACGTCGGTGGTGGTCGAGGGCTCGCTGTCGCAGGCGCTCGACAGCGCCAAGCCGCAAGCCCACATGGCTAGAACAACATACCGCTTCATGGCAACCTCGTTGCGGACCACCCCTGCGCGGCAAGATAGGACGGCGCGGAGCCGGCGGCGAGAGGCGCGCAGCACAAAGGGCGTGCCACAGCTCGCGCGCCCTCAGGCGCTGGTGTCGGTGTCTTCGGCGAAGGTGACCGCGACCCACCGGAAGTCCCCCGGGAAGACCAGGCGCAGGTGGTAATACTCGTAGATAACCGTGCCGGCCACCTCGCCCAGGCGGCCACCCCACATGGTCTTGGCCTCCAAACCCTGGTCCGTGGGACGGACCTCCCAGGTCTCGATGCGGCTCAGGTCCGCGCCCGGCAAGGGGAAGTGGCGGACCGGCCGCAGCGGCGTCTCGGGGTCGTGGTAGGTGGCGGAGTTGGTGGTGGTGGCGCGGCTTTGGGCAAAGCGCATGGGCAGTTCCTTGCCGTCGACGGTGAGGTGCCACTGCCCCTTGCCGGGACTGCGGGCGATCTGCACCTGTCGCCCCGCCGCTTCGAACACAACCCCATCGCCGGCGGGGCTCGCTGGCACGGTCTGCGTGGCGGGCAGCGTCGCAAGTGGTTGCCCAAGCTCCGATTTCTCTGGCGTAGCCATGACCCTCCACTCCGCAGCGCGCAAGGCGAGAAACTGAACGAACGTTCAATTATGTGTGGCCGCGAACGGACCGACGGCGACTCGCTCGGCCCGGCCGCGCGGGACCGGCAGCTAGCCTAGGCCACGGAACCGCAAAAGGAAACCACTGCGCCGCCTGGCCACCTTGGAGGTTGGCGCGGGATGGCCTAGCATCCGCGCATGGATCCGCTCGACGTCGCCCGCTTGATTCCGCAATTGCTGTTGGCCCTGCAGGCCGTTCAGGACGCGGCGGCCGCGCGGGACCGGCCGTTTCTCTCGGTGGCGACTGCGGACCGCCAGACGCTGCAGAGCCGCGTGGACCTGCAGCCGCTGGGCGAGGCATGGCTGCGCAATGGCACCCCGGTCGAGCCCATCGAGGTCGGCGAAAAGCGCGTACTGGTGCAACCTTATGCCCTGTTGGAGCGCTTGGCCCCGCGCCAGGACTGGCCGCGCCACTTGCTGCCGATCGGCACGGTCGGGCCACAGGGCCTGCTGGCGCTGGACCAGCACAGCGGCCAAGTAGTCGAGGTCACAGGCGAAACCGTGGTTGCGCAGGCGGAGCCGCTGTCGCTGCTGGGCGACCTTTCGGCGTGGCTGACGGCCGTGGCACCGGGACAAAGTCGGCGTATCCGCGCCTACTTTGCCCTGGCGCTGCCGGCCGCGGTGCAACTGGAGCAGTCGCTGGGTCCGCAGTGGCGCGAGCGCTGGCTGTTCCAGGGGCTGATGGCCGCCGACGAGGTGCGCGCGCAGCTGCTGGCCAGCCTGCACCTGAACCGCCGAATCGCCCGTGTCTGCACGGTGTTGACGGCCGCCGCGCCGCTGCTGGGCTGGTGGCTGGGCCAAGTGGCGACGCCCGAGCACCCATGGCAGGGGGTGGCGCTCGCCCTGCTGGTGGTGGGCGGTGTGCCAGGCTGGCTGTGGGCGCAGGCCCGCCGCGAAGTGGTCGACTTGCATGACGCATTGCGCGGCGTCGGCGACCTGGGTGCCGCCGCAGCCTGAGCCCTTTTGGGGCGACCGCGCCCCAGGGCGACCCCGGAAGGGGCCCGCCGCCACTTTGACTATTCTGACAAAGGCCTATACTCCGCGCGCCACAACGGAGCGTGGCGGAGAAATCATGTCCAGACACCTTTGGGCGGCCACCCTTGCAGCCGTGTTGGCGGCGAGCATCGCCGCTGGGCCGGCAATGGCCGAATTCCGCTTGAGCTTGGGGGGATCCATCCCCGGTTTCGACCCCAAGAAGAAGCTGCAAGAAATCAACAACAACGTCCAGGCCGGCATGGACAAGCTGCCGCGCAATTACGGCGAGAACCCCGACGCCGAGAAGAAGGCCATCGACGAAGCCGAGGCCATCGCCAAGAAGGCCGAAGGCGATATGGGCCCGACGTTGAAGGTGGCCGGCGCCGACTACGACACGGTGGCCAACAACATCGCCAAGCTCAAGGCCGCCATTGGCCCGGCGCGGCTGCAGCACGCTTGCTCGGTGGCGCGGGCGGCGATCCTCGCCCAGCACAAGGCGGGCAAGCTGGCCAGCGACGCCCAGCTCAAGGCTCTGGACGACGCGGCGGCCAAGCTGGTCGGTGTGGCCGGCCTGGACCGCGCGGCGGCGTGGTGGAAGGACGAGGCGGCCCGGCTGCGCCAAGAGAATCCCCAGATTGCCGAGCGCGCGGCGGAGATCCAGCGCAAGGCCCGCCAACAGGAGCAAAGCAAGCAACTGCGCAAGGTTTCCGGCGACGCCAACCGCGCGCTGGCCGCCGTTTCGGAATTCCTGCAGAAGAACGACGCGCCGGTGGCGGCCGACCTGCTGGGCAAGCTCCAGGCGGCCACTGCGGCGGTCAAGGGCGCCAGCGCCCAGGCGGCCAAGTACTACGAGGCGCAACTCCTCGACTTCTCTGTGGTCAACGCGATGCGCAGCGGCGACGACCCGGGCCCCGCCGTGGCCAAGCTGCTGGGCGGCGAGAGCATCAAAAGCGGCGCCACCACTGGCAAAACCTTGGAAGTCGACTTTGCCGGCAAGCAGGACTGGTGCTACACGGTCTACGTGCACTGGAAGGGCTGGACCGGCGGCGAGAAAATCGACGGCTTCAACTTGGACGGCAAAGGCCACGGCGCCCTGCAGCACTACGGCTGGTGGCCGCAGAACTCGCCCTACCAGCGCGTGACCGGCGCATGCCTGCTCAAGCCCTCGGCGTTGCACGTTTCGGCGGCGCTGACCTTTGCCGGCAGCAAGAACGGCCTGCGGTACGCCGTGGTCGGCTGGCCGCGCGACAAGCTGCCGATGTCGCAGGTCACCTATGCCAGCGTCCACGTGGGCGACAGCTGCGATCCCGACGCCTGGCTGGGTATGTGGACCAATCCGGTGCCCGGTTCGGTGGTGTGGGTCGGCAACGAGCCGTTCCTGATGTCCAGCCCCGACCGCGCCGGCCAGTCGTGGAACACCCTGCGCAACGCCAGCGGCAACGACAACATGCGCGCGCAAAAGCAGCAGCTGTCGTCCAAGGCGCCCGGCAAGGTCGCGTTCAAGACCCAGTTCAGCTTCCGCGGCTGCAGCCGCGACCTGCGCTATGCCGAGTATCCCGAGGCGGTGGCCTTTGCCAAGTGTGCCAACAACATGGACAAGAAGTACGGGCCGCAGTACGACAAGCTGGACCTGAAGATCAAGAGCCCCTCGTCGCTCAAAGAATACGGCGACTCCAAGAAGGCGCTGGAGCGGCTGAAGGAGCAAGAGGGCCGCGAGTGGGACAGCACCTGCCAGCCCATCGAGAACGGCATCAAGAAGAAGATGGAAGCGGTCTTCAACAAGATCGTCGACACCTACACCGACAAGCCATACACGGACCGGCTGGACCGCGCCGGCCAGCTCGCCGACGAGAACGAAGCCGACTTCGACGCGCGCTGATCGGCTACTGTGCCGACCCTGGCAGTCGGCAAGCCTCCGCTAGATCCTCACGATTTCCGCGCAGTTTACGTCCTCATCACCGCGAGCCGGCCGCCGGCACGGTGATGGCGGGCGCCGGCTGCGCCACATGCGCCAAGGTCAAGCTCGCCTTGCGCTCAAGGGCCAGCTGAATGCGCTGCAAGTGCGCGTCGCTGTGGCGGAAGAAGTTGCGCTCCAGGGCCGCGTCGGCCGCGTAGGCGCGCAGCACCTCGGCGTGGTTCCAGGCCGCCGGAAACGCGGCGTAGCGCAGCGGCGGATCGCGCAACCACCATTGCTCAAAGCTGAATTGCTGGCAGTGGCGCTCGTACTCCTCGGTCCCCGGAAACGGCACCAGCACGCCGCGGGCATTGAACCAGGCGCCCGCCTCGGCAGCCTTGTCCATGAATTGCAGGGTGTTGTCGAGCTCCCGCTCCGTCTCGCCCGGCCAGCCGAACATCAGGTTGACCACCACGTGGAGGCCGCGCTCGCGGCAGGCGCGCACCACCGCCAGGGTTCGGTCCACGGTCACGCCCTTGCCGATGGCGCGCAACCGCCCGGGATCACCGCTCTCGGTGCCGATGTCGATGCCGCCGCAGCCGGCCCGCTGCATCGCGCCCAGGACTTCGCTGTCCAAGTGGGCGGGGTGGGCAGTGCAGGTCCAGTGCAGCCCCAGCGGCGCTAGGTGCTCGCTCAGCTCGGCCACGCGCGCCCGGCCCACGGCGAACGAGTCGTCCAGGAACGAGAATGCCCGCAGCTGCCACTGGTCGCGCAGTTCGGCCAGTTCGGCGGCAATGGCTGCGGCGCTGCGCTGGCGAAACCGCCGCCCGGTCACGTTGTTGCAGCAGAAGGTGCAGGCCGCCGGGCAACCGCGGCTGGCGAGCACCCCGCCATAGGCCACCGGTACCGTTTGACCGTACCAGGCCGGGTCGAACAGCGGCAGTGCGGCCACCGGCGACGCCAGCGCGTCCAGGTCCTGGATGAAGCCGCGCTCGGGCCCCCAATGGCCGCCACCCTGCCCGTCGGCCACGCCGAGCCCGGCGATTTCGCGTGGCTGCATACCGGCTTGCAGGGCATCCGCCAGCTCGACCAGGGTGTACTCGGCCTCGCCGCGGATGGCGAAGTCACAGCCGTGGGCCAAGGCCTCGCCGGGCACCACCGTCACGTGCGGCCCGCCGGCGACCAGCGGCACCTCCGGCCCCAGGCGCTCGCGGAGGGACCGCGCCATGCTCCAAGCGTCTTGTGCGGCCAGGGTCTTGACGTGCAACCCCACCAAGTCCGGGCGGAATTGCGCGACATGCTCCGCCACGGCCGCGTGCCCCTGGGGCGCCGCCACCGCCGAAGCGTCCAGCAGCCCCACCGCGTGGCCTGCGCGCTGCAGCGCTGCCGCCAGGTACCCCAGGGCCAGGAGCGGCGTGCGCACCGGCTCGTCGGTCGGCGGGTTGAGCAGAAACACGCGCACCGGCCACCTCTGGATAACCTTAGAATTCTACGGCTGGATCGGCGGGAGCCACGCACAGCTCCAGTCCAGCTGGCACTTGTCCAGGCTCAGGTCGGTGCCGCTGGAATTCATGTAGCGCATCAACATGTTCACCAGCAGCGAGCCCATGTCGAAGGGCTTGCCGGGCGACGGCGTGGGGAAGCTGTGCACCCCCTCGGGCGTCATGTTGGGGAACAGGATCGCGCTGCGCCCGCCCACCTTGGCATCGTTGTCGCGCATCAGCCGCAGCGGCGGATCCAGGCGCGGCTGGTCGAAGCCGTCGCCCGCCGGCACCAGGTTCTGCAGGTTGTCCACGTCCATCAGCACGCCCTTGCCGGTCTTGTCCACGTAGCGCTTGGTGCCCTCTACGCCCTCGACCAGCCCCACATCGACCAGGGTCTGCTGCACGGTCTTGCCGTAGCGCGGATCGACGTCGCGGAAGTTGATGAGCCCGGCGGCGCGCGCCAGGGCCACACCGGTCGCCGTGGGCACGCCGGGGTCGCCCAGGGTATTCATGTAGAGGATGCGCGAGCTTACGACCTCGCCGGTGCCGTACTTCAGCTCGCGGTCGCGGTGGATGAACGGCGCAGCGTTGGCCGGATCCGCCCCGTCCAGCGCCACCTGCGCGATGCCCAGCATGCGGCGCAGCTCGGGGTTGGCGCGGCGCAGGCCAAAACCGTCGCCCAGCGCCCGCAGCGGCGAGCCGGCCTTGAATTCCTCGCCCGCGTAGCTGATGGCGTCGCTGAAGGTCTCGACCACGATGTTGGGGGTGCCGACCAGCTCGCAGCCTTCGCGCTCGCGGCTGGGCAGCTCCTGGTCGTACACCGCCAGACGCAGGCGGTTGCCCTTGTCGGACGACACCGCCACCCGCACGTGGCCATTGGCCTGCACCCGCGCGCAGCGGTACTCGCCGGTGTCCAGGTTCTGCAACACCGCGATCTTGCCCGGAGTCAGCGCGGCGATCGGCCCGACCTTGACCTCTTTGAAGTCGGTCAGATCCGGGAAGGCCTGGTACACGGCGCCGTCGCGGACCATCACCAGCGGCCCCATCATGCGCAGGATCATCGCGTCGCGCACGCCGCCGAGCGAACTGCGCGTGCCCACTTCGCTCAGGACGCCGCCGCCGATGATGGCCACCGCGGTGTCGATGTGGGGCTCTAAGCCCGCGAGCAGACTCGACATGATGCCGCCGAGCGAGCCGCCGACCATGTGCACCGCGGCCTCGCCGCCGATGTCCACCTTGCCGTCGCCGTCGAAGTCGCCCGCCAGATCGTCCTTGCCGTCGCCGTTGGCGTCGTACTTCCAGGTGTTCTTGCCGTCGAACGACTTGAGCGTGCGCACCACTTGCATAATGTCCACGGTGGTCTGGCGCACCACGTCGCGGGTGTGGAAGATGTACGAAGTCCAGAAGTCCACGCCGGAATCGGCCTTGCCGTCGGCGTTCTGGTCGATGGCGCGCCCGGCCAAGATGGCATCGGCCATCGGCTCCAGCCCGGCACCTTTGAACAGCGCTTTGGCGATGGCCAGCTGACCCTTGTCCAGGTCCACGCCGTGGCTGACCGCGTCGATGCCCATGGTGGCGATGCCGACGCGCGCCAAGAAGCCGGCGAAATTCATGGCATCGAACTTGGTGCTGCCGTGGCCGTGGACGAAGATCGCCACCGGCGCCGGGCCCTTGCGGTTCTTGGGCACGAACAGCCAGAAGTTGACGCCCTCGTGGCGGGTGAAGGCCTCGCCCGTGCTCGGGTCGACGCGCCAGACCTGCTCGGTCAGCGGCAGCAGCTTGCCGGCGGCGTCGCGGCGCTGGAAGAACTGCGGCGAGTCAACCGTGCCCAGGGCGTGGAAGTCGATGAAGGCGAAATTATCAAAGAACAGCTTCTGTTCCGCACTGTTCAGCTTGGTGCCAAAGGTCGAGTAGATCAGCTTGGCGGTGCTGGTGAAGGTCGCGCCCGGCACGATCTTGGGGCTCTGGCCGGCCACCGGCGTGCGCACGTCCATCAGGTCCATGCCCGCGGGGAACTCCTTGGCCAGGCGGGCAAACGGCCCCAGCCCGTACAGGCCGTCGCGCACCGCGACAAAGGGCTTGGTCCACACCTGGGTGGTGAAGGTCCAGGCAAAGGCCACGTCGCTGACCTGCAGGCCCAGGCCGCCTAGGCAACCGGGCAGCGGCGCCAGCGCCTCGGTCTGACCGGCGTGGTTGACGTAGGCGAACGGCGAGCGCACCGGCTGGCCCTTGGCATCCAGCAGGTTCTTGGTCAGCACCACCGCGTAGCGCGTGCCCTCGCGCAGCGGCATGACCGGCTTGGCGATGAGGGTGTTGGTCTCGCGCTCGTAGAAGCTCAGCAGGGTCTTGTCGGTGGCGCTGCGGGTGTTGGGATGATCCAGCACGCCGTCCATGTCGGTGTATTCGCCGGGCTCGAGCTTGCCGTTCTGGTTGGCATCTTCCTCTACCTCTTCGAAGATGAGCTGGCTGAGCATGCCGCGCGGGTCGTCGGGGTAGTAGTCGGCGCGGTCCAGGGCCAGCGGAAACAGGTTCTGGCCCAGGTCGAGCGGCATGGCCTTGCAGCGGTCCGGCGAGCCGTCGCTGATGTCCACCACCAGCAGCGTGTCGTTCTTGGGGTCGTAGCGGTCGGCGTGGCGGGCGATGATGTTCTCCACGTCCAGCGGCGCATCGAAACTAACCGTAATCGGGGCCAAAGTCCCCCAACCGTCCAGCGCGTCCAGGTCGGCGCGGGTCTTCATTTCCCACTGCGCCGGCGCCACCAGGCTGGCGTTGATGCGGCGGCGGGTGGGCGAGCCGGCGTCGTAGCGCGTGGCGAAGTCGTTGGGCAGCGGGATCTCGGGCAGGGGGCGGTGGAAGGTATCGAAGCGCACCTGCGCGCCGGTGCCGGCCGGCGTCTCGGCCAGGCCCTCGGGGGCCGGCGATTCGCAGCCCAGCAGCGCCCCCCAGCTCAGCACCGTGCCGCTGGCCAGCAGCCAGGAGGCGGCGGCCGAGATCTTGTTCCGTGCGGTCATCTGCAACTCCGTGTCGTTCCAGGCTATTGTGCAACTACAGGCCCGTTCGGGCGGGCGGCGTGGCTACTTCTTGGTGGGCAGGGGCGGCAGCACCGCCAGGCTCAGGCGGCCGCCGTGCACCAACCCGTCCATGCCGTCCAGCACGCCGCCGGGCACGAGCACCCCGTACTCGCCGCGAAGTTCCAGACTTACGGGCCATTCGGCCGGCGCCAGGCCCGCGGCCACGCCCAGGTCGATTTCGGTGCCGAGCACGTTGCCGTCTGGCGCCTTGCCCAGGGCATTGCGGGGCGTGCCGCCGCCCATGGCGCGGGTGGCAAACGGGTCAACCGGCGGGGTCGGCGAAAACGCGAGCAGCGCACCGCCATACACTTCCAGCTGCGGCGCGAACTTCCAGCCCACCTTGGGGAAAGCGGTGATGGCGCTGGTCACCGAGCCGTTGGTGGCCAGCCGGTCCAGATCCTGGGCGGGATAGCCGGTGATCATCGGGTCCGACGCGGAGCGCCGCGCGCGCCCGCTCTGCCAGCCCAGCACTTGCGAGAACAGCACCAAACCCTGCTGGAAATTGGGATTGGCCTTGAAGCCGGTCACCGCCCCGTCGTCCAAGTTGGCGTCGCCGCTGAACCAGCCAGCGTCGAACTCCAGGCGCAGACCCAGGTCGCCGGACTGCCAGCGCGCCCGCGCCACCGCCGCGCCCTGGCGGACGTCGTGCTCGGGGAAGTCGGGCGAGGGGCCCAAGCTGGTCCGCCCCAGGATCATCGCCGCCTCGCCCTGCACGCGCAGGCCCGCGCCAGCTTGGCGGTAGTCCAGGTCAAAGGCGGCGTCGATCACGTGGACCCGCAAGAACGGGCCATTTTCGCTGTGGACCTTCTGGTCGCGGTGCACGTAGTACAGGCCCAGCCAACGCTCCCTGGCCAGGTGGAAGCGCGCCGCGCCGACCTGCTGATAGGCGCGATCGCCTTTGTCCCAGACGGCGTTGGCGTCCTCGACCACGGCGTCGGCCGCGCCGATGAGGTACAGGCCGCGCAAGTCCCCGCCCGAGCGGCCAAAAGGCTGCAGGATGAGCTGAGCGCGCGCCACGCGGTCACCGGTGGTCGGCAGGGCAAACCAGCTGTCGCGGCGACCGTCAAAGGCGTGACCGCCGTCGTTGGCGACGAGGCCCATACCCCAGTGGCTGGTCATCAAGCCCACGCGCAGCGCGCCCAGGTCGCGAAGACCCACACCGGCCAGCGCTTGGGTCGGCACCAGGGAATTCCAGTGCGACTGCGGCAGCTTGTCACCCTCGGCGGTCGGCCGGCCGGCAAACGCGCCGGTCAGGGCATCCACCGCCAACGTGGCCGTGGCGCTCCAGTCGCCGAGCCGCCGGCCCGTGTCCAAGTCGGCGCGCAGGGTGATGCGGCTGTCGCCGACCGGGCCGTCGTTCGACTTCTCGCTGCTGCGGTCGATGGCAAACGCGCTGAAGCGAAGCGCGGTTGCGCGACCCGCCGCAGTCAGCTGCAGGGCACCGGCGTCGGCGGGCGGAGCCGCGGGCGTGGTCACGGCAACGGGCGGCGGCTCACTGGCGACAGGTGTGACCGCCACCGGCGCGGGCGCAGCTTCATCGGCGTGGGCGGCACCCGCGGCGAACCCGGTAGCGAGCAGGCACGCGGCAGAAAGGTGGGCGAGCAACGGCAAGGCGGGGCGTAGGCAGACGCGCATCGGGGCTCCGGTGGGTCGTGGTGGTCGGGGCGGGTCGGCAACCCGGGGAGGGCGCGTGTTTAGCACAGAAGCGGGTCGCAGACTACCGCGAAATGCTGGGCCATGCCATGCCGGGCGGACGGCACTTCGCCCTGGGTTGCCCTGCGCAGCGCGGCGGTGTCGGGGCGCAAGGACCCGGCCAAGGCGCACCGATCAGCCTTTGCGTGGGCGGCGCCGGTGGCTGCGGCGGGACCGAGGGCGGTGCCGCCAGCGTCAACTTCTGCATAACCATATCGTTATTAAACACCATCGCGCCGTCACTCGGCCGCCGCGGTCAGGTCTGTGTCACGGGTGTGTGGAATCGATTGACAGCCCCGCCGCGGGACGCCCAGCATCCATGTGGACGGGCCGCGCCCTTTGTCGCTGCCCCGCCCAGAACGCGCCCGCATCCGGGCCCCGGAGCTGTCCATGTACCGTATCCTCACGCTTTTGGCCGCGCTGCTCGTTGCCGCCGGCTGCACTTCTTCTCTGACGACGGACTGTAACAAGGGCGACACCTGCGCTTGCGACGGCGCGGGTGCCTGTACATGGAACTGCGTGGGCGCCGGCTGCACCTTCACGGCCAGTGGCCAGGGCGCGGCGAGCCTGACCTGCCCGGGCGGCAGCTGCACGCTGAATGCCTCGGGAACCGGTGGCGCGAACATGAGCTGCGCCGGCGGCAAGTGCACCGTGACCGCAACGGGCTCGGGCGCCATCGAACTGTCGTGCAAGGGCGGCGGCTGCACCGTCAACTGCCAGGGTATGGGCGCCTGCCACGTGTCCGACTGCCCAACTTGTACGTGCAATTCCAGCAGCGTCACGGCGCCCTGCAGCGTCGACTGATCGCGCGTCGGGGTGACCCGCCCAGACTGGGCGCGCCGCAGCGATGGACAGCGAGCGACCACCGACGCTGCGGCGCATAGCGCTGACCTGGCCGCAGCGCTGCGGCGCTTTTGCTGGTTTGTTCGGCTGTTTCCTGCTACGGTCGCCCCATGCCGACCGCACACCGCCCCGTGCGCCCCAAGGGCAGCGCCGCCGATTGGCCGCTAGCGGTGAGCCGTTGGCTGGTGCAGTCGGCGGCCTTCTGGAGCTTCAACGCCGCGTTCTTGCCCCTGTTGCTGGTGGTGCTGGCCACGGCGCGCGGCGAAGTGCGGCGGACCCGCGCCACGGCCTTGGTGCGCTGGTGGGGCCGCACGACCCTGCGGATTTTCCGGGTTCGCCTCGCCGTCGACGCTGCCACGATGGCCGAGCTACAGCGGCGCCGGCGGCGCGTGCTGACCTTCAACCACAGCTCCACGCTGGATATTTGTCTGATGACCGCCCTGTGGCCCGCGGCCTGCGCCGCCGTGGTCAAGCGCGAGATGCTGCACCTGCCGCTGATGGGCCAGGCCATCGCCATGCTCGACTTCGTGCCGCTGGACCGCCGCAACCCCGCATTGGCCCAGGCTTCGCTGCAGGCAGCCGCCGAGAGGATGCGCCGCGAAGACCTGACGGTGATGATCTCGCCGGAGGGCACGCGCTCGCCCACCGGCGCCCTGCAACCCTTCAAGCTCGGGGCCTTTCACCTTGCCGCCCAGGCCGACGCGCCGATCCTGCCGCTGGTGCTCCACGGGGTGCCGGCGGTGTGGCCGCGGTCGCAGTGGTATGCGCGGCCCGGTACGGTCACGGCCCAGCTTCTGCCGGAACGGCCGGCCGTCGACGCCGCCGCGGACGCACAGGTCGTGCACGCGCAGGCGGAGGAACTGCACCACGCCTACCTGGCCGCGCTGCAAACCTCTACGGCCCGCTGAGCGCCGCCCGCAGCACCTTACCATCGGTCGTGCCGAAGTAGATGGCATCGCGCCACACCGCCAGCGACTCGACGCCCACCTCGGCATCCCACTCGCCCAGCAGCGTCCAGGTCTGCATGTCTTTGCTCACCAGCACTTGCAGATGCGGCGCCGCCGGTGCCTGCCCCCAGGTCGCGCCGGGCCGGGTCACCACGACCACCTCGCCGGTGGGCAAGTGTACGAATTGGTCCACGACCGTCTGATCTTGCAGGGCTTCGACCGCCTGGGCCGAGCCGTCGGCCTGTACGTGCCACAGCCGCGCCAGCGCCGGCTTGCTGGCGATGTCCGCACCGCGCACCAGCCCGCCGCCACCGGGCAACACTTCGGTATCCATGGCAAAGGCCGTCGCGAGCGGGTGGTCCGTCGCCAGGGTGGCGAGGGCCGCGCCGTCCCAGCTGCTGTTGGGGAGCTGCCAAATTGCGCCCTTGGCGTCGGTTTTGTAGCCGAACACCAGCAGTTGCGTGTCCCCCAGCGGCAGCAGGCGGATCCAGCGCGCGTCGCCCTTGCTCTGATTGTAGGTGCGCTCGGCGATGTCGAAGCTGGCGCCGTCGTCGTCGGTGCGCCACAAGTGACCGTAGATCTTGCCCTTCTTCCACTCATCGGGCGTAGCACCCGAGCCGACCGCGTAGGTTGCGCCCTGGAAGCGCGCCACGTCGTGGACGTGCACGCCGTTCTGCACGGTGCGCCGCTTGACCCACCCGCTCGCCGGCCCGCGCAAGTACACGTTGCCCAGCCACGCGTCTTCGGTGGCGTCGACCCCGGCGATCCACAGCTGATCGCCCAGGAACCGGTAGCGCTCTACCTCTTCTTCGTCGGTCGCCGTCTCCGCAGCGGGCGGCCCCACTTCGCTGGTCCACGAGCGGACTTGGATGGGGATGTCGCGCCCAAGGTTGTTGTCGGCGTCGCCGTAGGCCACGTACAGCCGACCGCCGTAGACCTGCAAGTCGTGAACACCGCTACGGAAGGGCTTGCCAGCCAGCTTGGCTGTGCCCACGTCCAAGAAGTCCTGGGCCGGCACCCACGCCAGCTGGGGTTTTGCCATCTTGCGGCCCGTCAGTGGGGTGGCGACGGGCGCCGCGTCCGCTGCCGCGTCCCCCGCAACGGTGTCGGTAGTCTTGGCGGCATCCGCAGTTGCCGAGGTCGAGGACGCTGCCTCGCCGCAGCTGCCCAGCGCCCAGGGGACCAGCGTCACCAGCAGCAGCCTTACCAGCAGCCAATTCTTGCCACGACCCGCCATAGCGCACCTCGCAACTCCGCCTGCGCCACACGCTTCTTGCGGGGCGACCGCAGTGGCCGGACCGTATTGCATCATGCCGGCAGCGTCAAGCTTGCAGTTTCGCGGGCTTGGCCAGCGCGGCACCCTGCGAATCGCCAACCGCGGTGCAGGGTTGGGCGGACACGTGGTTGACGGCGCGCGCCCTGCGCCCGTACGCTGGCGGCCCCCCAAGCGTGGCGGCGCACGGCCGTTGCCTGTCCAGGAGGTTCGCTCATGCTGCAGACTGTTTTGGTGCCCGCGCGGGCCGTGGCGCTGTTGACCGCCTTCGCCCTGCTGGCGAGCGCCTGCACCACCGTCCACGCCGTCAAGCCCACCGAGCTGACCAAGCTCGACGGCTTCGTGGACCGCGAGTTGTCGACCGCCGAGGCCATCAAGTCCCTGGCCGAAGAGCCCGAGTACGCCCTGGTCGACGAAAGCGGCCGGCGTCACAGCTTCGACTCCGGCACCCGCTTGGTCCTGGACACCGCCGTGGCCGGCAAGTCCGACCGCGTCGAAGAGAAGTACCGCAGCGTGGTGGTGCGCGACGGCGTGTTCAGCGGCAAGACCGCCGAGGACGGCGAGAACATTCAGATTCCGCTGGCCAACATCGAGATGGCGGGCGTGCGCCGGCGCTCGATCGGCAAGACCCTGCTGCTAGTGGGCGGCATCGCGACCGGCCTGTTCCTGATTCTGGTCATCGCCGCCGTCAGCAATCCCAACAGCGGCAACTCCAGCAGCAGCAGCCACGGCGACTTGTTCGACTAGCGCTGGAACCAGAGCTACAGCGAGCGGAACGGCACCCGCAGCGCCAACGAGACGATGTCCATCCCCGCTTCGTAGACGCCGTTGCCCACGATCTGCGGCTTGGGCGGTGGCATGTCGGACATGAGCGACGGCGTCAACTTCTGCTCCACCGCGCTGTCGGTGATGGTCTGGGTTTCCACGAAGTGATGGGCGTAGGCCACGTCGAGCCAGGCGCCAAAGGCCTGGACCGACGCGCCGATGCTGGCGACGTGCCGCTGCCAGTTGGCAAAGTCGACACTGACGTGCTTGCTGGGCACCGCGCTGCTCTCGAACAGGTAGCCGGCCCGCAGCCGCAGGCGGTCGTGGAGCAGCTCGTGCTCGCCGCCCAGCCGGAAGCTGATGGTGTCCTTGAACTCGTGCGGAAACACGATGTCGGGCACCGGTTTGGAGTCGCCGGACACCGACTTGACCGTGATGTTGCTGGTGTGGATGCGGATTTCCTTCAGCGCCGACCAGCCTTCGTAGACCGCGTCGGCCTCGACCTGCCACTCGGGGCGCGGCTGCCACTGCACGCCCAGGCGCACCACGTCGGCGAACTTCAGCTGCAATTGCGCGGTGTCGCCGATCTGCGTGGCCAGCGTCTTGGCCCAATCCGGGCTCACCGTCTTCAGCGTGCCGTCCGCCGCAAAGTCGACCCGCGGCCGCCAGCTGAGGCCGATCGCCAGGGTCTTGGTGGGCAACACCGTAGCGCCCAGAACAAACGCGGGTTTTACG
>JACRCU010000292.1 GCA_016218865.1 Deltaproteobacteria bacterium
CGCCGCCTACCGCGCCCACCTCGACGACCTAGCGCCCATCCGCACCAAGGCATCCTCGTGTCAGATCGAGGAAAGTATTGCAGGAATTGCGGAGCGCACGCCGGTACCCGAGGCGGTCGACGAAGCCGGCCGGCCCCGCGTCGTCGGCGACGTCCGCCCGCGCGGTCGGATGCCCCGGGTCTTCGCGGCGAGTGTGGCGGCCCGCCGGGACCTCGAGGCCGTGCTCGACGCGTTCGAAGCGGAGTACGCCGAGGCACGAAAGGCGCTGAACCGGCAGACGAAGCGGGTCGGCAACGCGGTCCGGCTGCGGCTGGTGCGGTTCCCGGAGTACGCACTGGTGGGTGGCGGGGTGCGGGCGGCGTAGGTCCGTGGAGATACGGAAACGCCCCTGATTCTGCTGCGCTGTGCCTCGGTGGAAGCGGACAGGCAACTCTGCTACGCTCGCCTAGCGTCGCACGAGCGCCTCGAGAAGACCGCGATGTCGCCCCAGCCGCCAGGAAATCCGCCGCTCCTATCGGCCATTTCGGTCCATTCCGCGCCCGAGGCGAAGGCGCTGCCGCGTTGCACGCCGCCGTTCGCCGCCTTGCCGCGCATTTCGGACAGCACGAGGGCCGCGATTGCCAAGGCAGCGCTTGCGGCCAACGATCGATATCTTTATGACTTTATTGAAGAATACTCATTTTGCCCTTTTGCACGGGCCGGGCGCGAAGCTGGGCAAACGGTGCGCTACGTGCACTACGCGGACTCCCTCGACCTGGAACCCATGCTCAACATCATGGAGGAAGTAGCCCGCGACGAGCGAATCGTTGTCGCCCAACTCATCTTGCCGCTCGTCGAGGTCACGCCCGAGCAGTGGCAGGAGTTCTGTGACACGCTGACCGCGCTTGGCCACGCGAGAAGGGGCGGGGCGCCAGTACTCGCGTTCGCAGCGCTCCACCCGCAACTCAGCTACACGACAAGCAATCCTTGGGCGATGATTCCTCTGTTTCGCCGCGCGCCAGACCCCACGCTACAGTGGGCGCGCCTGCAGAGCCTTGAGGAACTGTATGCCGGGCGCGACACTCAGACCCGCGTGGTCGACCCCGCGGACGTGCTGGAATATGTCCGAAGCGCACCCAAGCCCCGTCCGCCGCTGTACTATCGAGTGACCGAAACGAACGCCAAAATGGCGCAATTACTTGGTCTTGCACAGGTCGAGGCGAAACTAGCCGCAATGGCTGTCGACGCCCGGGCCACGTACCATCGCTTGCTGATGGCAGATAACTCGGAGACCGACCATGGCTAGCAGACACTGGATTGGGGTGGCCCGCCTGGAGCAACTGACTGACGATGAACCACTTTTCGCCAGCGCGATGGACATCGACCTCGTCGTCGTCAAGTCAGAGGGACAAATCCACGTGCTCTACGGCCGCTGCCCGCACCGCGGTGCACTCATGGCGAGCGGCTGCCTAGAGGGGGCCTCGCTCGTCTGCACCGCGCATGGCTGGGACTTCGCGCTGGCAACCGGCGCAAGTACCCGAGTTCCCGGTGAATCGCTGGCCCGGTTTGCCGTGCACGTCGACGCTGCCACCGGAGAGGTGCTGGTCGACCAGCGCGAGCTCGAAGCCTGGCGCGTGGACAATCCGCAGTCGTTCCACCCGGGCGAATTTATCTAATATATCATACACATGACACAAGGGCGCCATGTGTCCGACTACTCGTAGACGACCAGCCAGACGGCACCATCGATGCTGCCCTGGCCGTCCTGCGGCGCCGAGCCCTTGAACAGGGCCTGGTACGCGACGGCCGCCGTGGAACCGGGCGGAGCGGCACTCGTGACATCCGCAATCCACGGCTCGACTTGCATCCCCGGACACCAGCCGCCCCGGCCGAACCACCAGGTGCCGGCCTGGTTCGGCACCATCCCGCCCGCGATGCTCGGGATGCACTGGGTGCTGGCGCCGGCCAGCGGGTGGTCCTTGGTGAATTGCGCGCTGCCGACGCTGAACACATGCTGATGGTTGCAGAATTCCGCGCAGCTGGTCTTTGGGTCTTGGCCGTGGCCGGTGATGAGCGCCCACAGCTCGACGCGCTTGGCGGTGGCGGGCACGGCGACCTGCTTGGCAGGATGGGCAGCGCCGTAGCCACTCCCCCAGCTGCCGCCCGACCATAGGAACTCCGCGGACTTGGCGCGCCAAGGCTTGCCCTGATTCACAAAGCGGAGCTTGATCCAGGTCTTGGTCGGCTGCGGATTCCAACTGGGCGCAAAGTCCCACCGAAACAGCCGCTTGCCGCCGCCAGACAGCAGCGGAGCCAGCGCGGAAGCGTCGACCCGCCAGTGCGTTTCGCGGTGATAACTCGTGATGAAGCGCGCAAACTCCCAGTACTTCTTCTGCTCGCCGTCCCAGACGCTCAGGCGGGCCAGGTAGTCCCACGCGCCACAGTTGCCCAGCTCGGGCTCCGCATCGTTCGGGCAGCGCTGCTCCACCTCGGCCTGCAGCGTGTCGTACGGGGCGAGTGCGTCAGCGGTCCCCAGGTCGACCTCGACCGTCGCATACTCCGCCAGCGTTTCGCCTTTCCACAGCTCGACTTCCAGCGCGCCGTCGGCCTGGGCCTGCAGCTCGCGCTCGGCCTCCGCATTCAGGTACACCGCCTCGTGTGCGGCATACGCCAAGTTCCCTTCCCACGGCCACTTGCCGGCGGCCTGCTGGTTCGCCTTCTGGCGCGTCACGTCCGAGAGATTCCCGAAACCGCGGATACGCTGGAACCGGTCGATCACAAAACCGATCTGACCGTGGCCCATGGCGGCTTTGCCGATCCAGTTATCCAGGTCTTGCCCGCGCGTCGCCACCACATGCAGGTGGCCAGCCCAGTGGGTCTGGGCGTCGCCGTCCAGCTTCGCCACTGCTGCCACCACGCGCTCCTGCATCGCGGCAACGTGGTCCGCGGCTGCCGCGGCGGGACGCAGCGACAGGAAGAAATAGTGTACATTGTCGGGCGATTTCTTGATGAGGACGTCGAGATCCTTGGCGCTGTCCCACAGCGAGGCGGGATTCAGCTCGGAGACGGGCACCAGATCAGTCAGAAACACGTAAATCTCGCAGCCGCTGTGGGCGTCCTTGAAGTTCCACGTCGTTTCGTCGGCCAGGGGCAGCGTGAAGTCGGCTGCCCGCTCGTGCCGCAAGTTGCCGTACGGACCGCCGGCAAAGGGCAGCCACTTCAGACCCCGATCTGTGCAGAAGCCGGTAGGCGCCGCATCGGGCGCGACGTCGTCGAACTCGGCGTCGGGCGCGGGCACGTCGGGAGCTGGCGACAGGTCGGCGGTCACCGCGGCGTCCGTTGCGTCGGCCCCCTTCGCCGGCCCAGGCGTAGCCACGCCGCACCCCACCAGCGCGGCGGCGATCAGGACCAAACAGCGGACGACCATGCATCACCTCGGGCTTGTGGGCCGGTCCCGCTGCATCGGCGTCGACAACCCGGTCGCCACCATAGCCGAAGCGCCGCGCCGCGCAAGCCGCCATCACCGCGCCCTACCCCCAAATCCGCCGCCGGGCTAGACTCTTGGCACGCGCCGCAAGCCCACCCTTTGCGAGCGCCAGGCCGGCATTCCGCGGGCACCCCAAAGGCCAAATGACAAATAGCACCCTTGTGTCAGGTCAGGATGTTTCTTACGGTTTTTCGGATTTGACCGTCGGTCAGCAGGCGGAGCGGACCTTCGAGGTCAGCGGCGCCACCCTGGCGGCCTTCGCGGAGGTCACCGGCGACCACAACCGTGTGCACCTGGACCAGGCGTACGCCGAACAGACGCCGTTCCGCGGCCGCATCGCCCACGGGATGCTGACGGCGGGCTACATCTCGGCAGTCCTGGCGAACCAGCTGCCGGGCAACGGCACCGTGTACCTTGGCCAGGAGCTGAAGTTCCGCGCGCCGGTCCGGCCGGGGGACCGCGTCACGGTGCGCGTCACCGTCCGCGAACTCCAGGCCGACAAGCAGCGCGTGGTCCTGCAGACCCAGGCGTTCGTGGGCGACAAGCTGGTCGTCGACGGCACCGCCACGGTCCTGCCGCCGGGGGCCCTCAAGTAGCGGCGAGCGCTCGCAAACCTGCGCGCAGCAACCTTGACAGCGCCCCCGCCGCGGTGTGGGATGCGCCCAGCCCCGCCCACGCGGGCCCAGGTCCACCATGCCCAGCTCGCCCCTGGCGCGCCCCAGCGCCCTCCTCATGACCCTCACCAGCCCCTACGCGCGCAAATGCCGCATGGTCGCGCTGGAAAAGGGCGTCGACCTCCCTTGCACCGTGGAACCGCCGCACGCCCAAGGCAGCCGCGTTGGCGCGCTCAACCCCCTGGTCAAGGTCCCCACGCTGCTCCTGGAGGACGGCACCTCGGTCTATGACTCGCGGGTCATCGTCGAGTATCTGGAACTCCTCTGGCCGGACCCGCCGTTGGTGCCCCGCGAGCCCCGCGACCGCATCGACGCGCTCCGCTGGCAGGCCCTGGGCGACGGACTCGCCGACGCCATGGTCCTCCTCTTCAGCGAAGGCCTGCGGCCCGCCGAGCGCCGCGACGCCGACTGGGAGGCCCGCCAGCGCCACAAGGTCCGGGCGACCCTTGCCCTTCTCGATGGCGTTGCGCGCCCCGACCAGTACTTGGTGGGCGGCCGCCTCACCCTCGCCGACCTGGCCACCGCCGCTGGCGTGGGCTACGTCGGGCTCCGCGGCGCCGAACTCCTCGCCGAGGGCTACCCCAACCTCCACGCGTGGCTGGCCTGGTTCCACGAGCGCCCCTCCGTTCGCGACACCGCACCGCCGCGCAGCTAGCGCACGTAGCAACGCACCGCGCGCACTCCGACTCTTGGTAGTTCATCGGCACTTGCCGGCCGCGAGCACGACAAGCGCAGGCAGTCCATGGCCAACACCCGGCGTTCGGACGCCAGCGGACCGAACGGCGTCTGGTTCGCCGGCGAACCACACCCAAAACCGCTGCGTCCGCGCCCAGATAGCTGCCCGCTTGGCTGCCCCTAGGATTCGGGCTATGGTCCAGCTGTCCAGCCAGTCCACCGGAGGCGCCATGTCCCGCTCCCCGCTTTGGCTCGCGCTCCTCGCCGCCTGCATCGCCGCCACCGCCGCCGCCGAGCCCGCGGGCAGCCAAGACGCCCCGGCCGCCCAGCAACAAGACCCGCGCCTGGCCGAAGCCGCAGCGCTCATGCAGCAGGCGAGCCAACTCATTGCCGGTGGCCGCTACGCCGACGCCAAAGCTGCTGCCCAGCAAGCCATCGACCGCATCCAGGCCGTCCTGGGCCGCAACGCCCCGCAACTCGCCGAGCCGATGAGCCTCTTGGGCGATGCC
>JACRCU010000293.1 GCA_016218865.1 Deltaproteobacteria bacterium
AAGCCGAAGAGGCGCCGATGGCCAAACCCTCGGCCGCTCGCCCCGCGACACCCGAGCGCGCGGCCGCCGTCGAAGCCGATGCCAGCCGCGACCGGGCCGCCGGGGCCAAGAGCAAGGCCATCGCCGAGCTGGAGAAGAAGACCATCGGCGCACTGGACCGAGGCGAAGGCGACGTGGTCGGCGCCGGCGAGGTTCAGCAGATTCGCCGGACCGAGCCGGCATCGGTGGGTGTCGGCAGACGTGTGGTGGCTGTGGGTGTGAGGGTCGCGCCACCCCGGAGCGACAAGGTGTTTCGCCCGCTGCCGCAGCGGCCGCTGTTCTACCCGCGCGATGCCCGCTACCGCGCCAACTACCTGCCGGGCCGCGGCTACCTGGAGCGCCTGGGTGCCGAAGTGCGCAAGATTCCTGCTCAGCTGGCGGCGATGTCGCTGGCGGCCGCGGCACCGCGCGTGCGGACCCTGCCCCCGCCGGACAAGAACAGCCTGCGGGTGGCGGTGGACCTGTCGCACAAGGCCCTGCCGATCGAAGGCGGCCAGACGGTGGTGCGGGTGCGGATCCGCTCGACGGACCAGCTGCCGGCGCGGCGGCCGCCCCTGCGCCTGCACCTGGTGCTGGACCGGTCGGGCAGCATGAAAGGCGAGCCGTGGCGCCAGGTTTGTGCCGCGGCCAAGGATCTGGCCACGCGGCTCACGCCCGAAGACCGGCTCTCGGTGGTCGTCTACAGCGACGACGCGCGCGTGCTGACGCCGACCCTGGCCGGTGGTCCGCAACTGGCGGCCGTGGCGGCGGAAATCTGCAAGATGGCGCCCAGGGGCGAGACGTACACCCAGGCCGGTCTGGCGCTGGGCTACCAGCAGGCGCGGCTGGCCTACGACCCCGGCTCGGTCAACCGGGTGCTGCTGGTGTCCGACGGCATGCCGACCATCGGCCCGAACGACCCGTATCGGTTGACAATCGAGACGGCGCGGGCGCTTGGCGAAGGCATCACCACCTCGGCGCTGGGTGTGGGCCGCGACTTCGACGCGCTGCTGATGGACCGGATCGCCTTGGAGGGCGGCGGCAATCACCACTTCGTCCGCGACGTCGCGGCGCTGCCCACGGTCCTCACCGACGAGCTGGAAGTGCTGGCGCACCAGGCCGCCGAGGCGGTGGACGTGCGCATCCGCCTGGCCGACGACATGCAACTGCTGGAAGTGATTGGCTCGGAGCCGCTGAGCGAGGCCGAGGCCCTGCGGGTGCGCCAGGTGGAAGTGGCCGGCGATCAGCGGCTGCAGCGCGATCAGGGCATCGCCGCCGACCGCCAGAAGGATCGCGACGGCGGCGTCCGGTTCCTGCTGCCGACCTTCCGCGCTGGCGACGAGCACGCCTTCTTGTTGCGCGTGGGCGTGGCGCCGGGCAGCGGGCGCCGCGAGGTGGTGCGGGTCGAGGTGCGCTACAAGGACATGATCGCCGGCCGCAATGCTGCTTTCGTCGGCGGTCGCGGGATCGATCAGGGCGTGCCGGGCGAAACCGCTGAGGCCCAAGCCGACGCCGATGTGCTGCTGTCCGAAGCCGAAGCGCGCGCCGCCGACGCCTTGCAACGCGCCAGCGAGTACCTGGATACCGCGAATCTGGCGGAAATTCGGCAGGAACTCTAACGTGCCGCCATGGCCGTGCAGCGGGCCGCCGATCGTTCGGGCAGTGCGGTGGCCCACGGCGATGCGGACCGCCTGCGCCAGCTGGCCGACGGTCTGGCGACGGCGATGAGCGCCGGCCAGCGCACCTGGATGGTCGGGGTTTTCCATTACTACTGGCGGACTTGCGGCGTCACGGCCTGGCAGGGGTAGGCGCCACTTGCACGTTGCCCGCACCGCGACCTTAATTGGCCGGTGCGCCGCCCACTGGCGCCGGGCTCGCCCATGTACGCTGTCGAACTTCGCGAATTTGGTATTGCCCACCTGCACATGTGCGAGCGCCCCGCGCCGACCCCTGGGCCAGAGCAGGTGCTGGTGCGGGTGCGCGCGGCGTCGCTGAACTACCGCGATCTCATGATGATCCAGGGGCGCTACAACCCCAAGCAGCCGCTGCCGCTGGTGCCGCTGAGCGACGGCGCGGGCGAGGTAGTGGCGGTGGGCAGCGCGGTCGATCGCGTCCGCGTGGGCGATCGGGTGGTGGGGCTGTTCTCGCAGAAGTGGTTCGGTGGCGAGCCGACCCGCGAGCAGCTGCGCGCCACTTTGGGAGGTCCGCTGGACGGTTCGCTGCAAGAGCTTTGGGTATTGCATCAAGATGGCGTCGCCAAGTTCCCGGAGCACATGAGTTTTCGCGAGGCGGCTACCCTGCCCTGTGCCGCGCTGACGGCCTGGACCGCGCTGGTCGACCACGGCCACGTTCAGCCCGGCGAGACGGTGCTTCTGCAGGGAACGGGCGGCGTCTCGGTGTTCGCGCTACAGATCGCCAAGCTCGCCGGAGCGCGCTGCATCGTGACCTCGTCGAGTCCGCAAAAGCGCGAGCGGGCCGAGCAATTGGGCGCCTGGCAGACCGTGGACTACCGCGAGGACCCGAACTGGCACAAGACCGCGCTGGCGCTGACGGGCGGCCGCGGCGTGGACCACGTCGTCGAAGTGGGCGGCGCGGGCACCTTGGCCAAGTCGCTGCTGGCGGTGCGGGGCGGCGGCCACGTGGCGGTGATCGGCGTGCTGAGCGGCGGCGCCGGCGAACTGCCGGTGACGGCGATCCTGATGAATGCGCTGCGGATCCAGGGGGTGCTGGTCGGGCACCGCCAGAGCTTCGAGGCGATGTGCCGGGCCTTCGAGCAAGCCGAGCTGCGGCCCGTCGTCGATCAAGTGTTCTCGTGGCGGGACCTGGGGCCGGCGCTGCAGCACATGGAGCAGGCCCAGCACTTTGGCAAGATCGTGCTGGACATCGACTAGCCTCCGCTCGCCCGCAGACGCGCAAAGTGCCGGCGAGTGCGGATGATTCGCGCTGCGCCGTGGTACATGCGACGGCGGTTGCCTAGACTGCGCGGCGCCCGCAACCACCCATCGCGAGGACACCATGACCCCGAGCCCTTTGCCCCATATGGACACCCGCATCGA
Source organism: Deltaproteobacteria bacterium (assembly GCA_016218865.1). GTDB lineage: Bacteria > Myxococcota_A > UBA9042 > UBA9042 > UBA9042 > SXRM01. Next base: position 3,075 of record JACRCU010000293.1, read on the forward strand.
TCCCGCCCAGTGGTCGGTGCAGCACGACATCGACGCCATGGAAACGGCGGAGTGGGTGGAGTCGCTGCAGGCGGTCGTCGACGCCGCCGGCCCGGACCGCGCCCACTTCTTGGTGCGGCGCCTGCACGAGGCCCTGCAGACCGAGGGCGTGCAGCTGCCGTACCTGGTCCTGTCGCCGTACGTGAACACCATCGCCCGCGAAGCCGAGCCCAAGTACCCGGGCGACCTGGCGATCGAAAAGCGCATCCGCCGCATGGTGCGCTGGAACGCCGCGGTGATGGTGCACCGGGCCAACCGCCGCTTCGAAGGGCTGGGCGGCCACCTGTCGACCTATGCCTCGGCGGCGATGCTGTACGAGGTGGGCTTCAACCACGCCTTCCGCAGCCCGCTGCACCCGCAGGGCGGCGACCAGGTGTTCTTTCAGGGCCATGCCTCGCCGGGCATGTACGCGCGGGCGTTTCTGGAGGGGCGGCTGTCGCGCGAGCAGCTGGAGCACTTCCGCCGCGAGGCCCGGCCGATCCCCGGGGCGGTGGCGGATCCGTCGCTGATCTCGCACGGTTTGCGCGGACTTTCGAGCTATCCGCACCCGCGGCTGATGCCCGACTTCTGGCAGTTCTCGACCGTGTCGATGGGGCTTGGACCGATCGCCGCCATCTACCAGGCGCGGATGAACCGCTACCTGCACGCCCGCGGCCTGGTCGACACCGCCCAGAGCCGGGTGTGGTGCTTTGCCGGCGACGGCGAGACCGACGAGCCCGAGACCCTGGGCGCCCTGTCGCTGGCGGCGCGCGAGGGCTTGGATAACCTGATTTTCGTGGTGAATTGCAACCTGCAGCGCTTGGACGGTCCGGTGCGCGGCAACGGCAAGATCATCCAGGAGCTGGAGTCGGTGTTCAACGGCGCGGGCTGGAACGTGATCAAGGTGCTGTGGGGCGGCGCGTGGGATCCGCTGTTGAGCGGACCGGCGGCCGGGGTGCTCCGCCAGCGCTTTGCCGAGGTGGTCGACGGCGAGTTTCAGAAGTACGTGACCAGCGACATGGACTATGTGCGCGAGAATTTCTTTGGCAAGTATCCAGAGTTGCGCGAGCTGGTCCAGACCCTGTCGAACCACCAGCTGCGGCGGATGCACCGCGGTGGCCACGATCCGGTCAAGGTGTACGCCGCCTACCACGCGGCCGAGCAGAGCGCCCTGAACCGCACGGGCAAGCCCACGGTGATCCTGGCGCACACGGTCAAGGGCTACACCCTGGGCGAAGGCATCGAGGGCCGCAACGCCACGCACCAGCAGAAGAAGTTCGGGTTGCAGGAGCTCAAGGCCTTCCGCAACGTGCTCGAGCTGCCGATCCGCGACGAGGAGCTGGACGATCCGCCGTTCTTCCACCCCGGCAAGGACAGCCCCGAGGTCCAGTACATGCTGGAACGGCGGCGGCAATTGGGCGGTCCGCTGCCGGCGCGCGTCGACCCGGGTCCGCTGCCGCTCACGCCGGCGGACAACCTGTGGGGCAAGTTTACGGGCGGCTCGGGCAGCAGCGAAGTGTCGACCACCAATGCCTTTGTCGGCGTGCTGAACGCCCTGGTGCGCGATCCCAACGTGGGCAAGGCGGTGGTGCCGATCCTGTGCGACGAGGGCCGCACCTTTGGCATGGAGTCGATGTTCAAGCCCTTTGGCATCTACTCGCCGCTGGGGCAGCTGTACACGCCGGTGGACGCGGACTTCTTGATGGCCTACCGCGAGGCGACCGACGGTCAGGTGCTGCAGGAAGGCATCTCGGAGGCCGGCTCGCTGGCGTCGTGGCTCGCGGCGGCGACCTCGTACAGCACCCACGGCAAGATGCTGTTCCCGTTCTACCTGTACTACTCGATGTTCGGCTTCCAGCGGGTCGGCGATCAGATCTGGCAGGCCGCCGACATGAACGCCCGCGGCTTCTTGCTGGGCTGCACCGCCGGGCGAACGACCTTGATGGGCGAGGGGTTGCAGCACCAGGACGGGCACTCGCTGCTCATCGCCGCCTGCAATCCGGGGGTGGTCGCCTACGAGCCGGCGTATGCCTATGACATCGCAGTGATCATCCGCGAGGGAATGCGCCGGATGGCAGCGGGCGAGAACGTGATCTATTACCTTACGCTTCAGAACCAAGCCTATGCAATGCCTGCGATTCCCGATGGCGTCGAGGACGCGATCCTGCGGGGTCTGTACCGGCTGCGCACCGCCGAGTCGCTGGGCGGGGCGCCGGCCACGCTGCAGCTGCTGGGCTCGGGCGTCATCTTGTTGGAAGTGCTGAAGGCGCAAGAGATTCTGCTGAAGGACCACGGCATCGCGGCCGACGTGTGGAACGTGACGTCGTACAGCCAGCTGCGCCGCGAGGCCCAGGCGGCGCCCAAGGGTCAAAAGCCGTGGATCCTGCAGCAGTTGGGCGAGACAGCCGGGCCGATCGTCGGCACCAGCGACTGGTCGCGGATGTGGCCGGATCTGCTGGCGCCGTGGCTGGCCGGGCGGCTGAGCTCGCTGGGCACGGACGGGTTCGGCCTGTCGGACACCCGCGAAGGTCTGCGCAACCACTTTGGCGTGGACGCGGCGAGCATCGTCGCCCACGTGCTGGACTTGGTGTCGGCGGCGTAGTTGACGATTGCGCCTGCCTTGGGCACCTTGCGCAGCGGATCGCCGGCCCTCGGCGGCCTGTTTGCCAGGAAGCCCATGCCCAAGCCGCCGCAGCTCAGTTCCCACCTGAACAACCTGAAGCCCTCGGTTTTTGCCACGTTGGCGGCGCAGTTCAAGTTGCTGCCGGCGCTGCCGATTCCGCTGCACCTTGGCGACACCTACCGGTTGCCCACGCCCGAGGCGCAGTGGCCGGCGGTGCTCCAGAAATTGCCCGGCAACCCGTACCAGTACGCCAGTCCGCTGGGCATGGAAGAGCTGCGCGCGGCGGTGGTGGCCAAGCTGGCCAAGCGCGGGCTGACGGGACTGACGACCAACCACGTGCTGCCGTGCTCGGGCGGCACCGGCGCACTGTCGCTGCTGGCGCACACCTGGTTCAAGGCCGGCGACGAAGTGCTGATCCTGGCGCCGTTCTGGCCGATCATCCGCGGCATCGTCGACAGCGTGGGCGCGGTGCCGGTGGAGGTGCCCTTCTACGAGCGGCTGCGCGCGGGCGAGTCGATTCCGGCGATTTTGGATGGTTATGTGACCGAGCGCACGGCAGCGCTTTACGTGTGTAGCCCCAACAACCCGTGCGGAACCGTGCTTTCGCCTGACGAGACTCTGCAGCTGGCGACCTGGACCCAGCAGCGCGACCTGTGGGTGATCGCCGACGAGGCCTACCACGACTTTGTCTACGGCGGAAATCGTCACAGTTTCTTGGCGGCCCTGCCGGGGATGGCCGAGCGCACTGCAACTGTGCTCACGGCCTCGAAAAGCTACGCGTTGGCCGGCACGCGCGTCGGCTACCTGATCGGCGATCCGGCGTGGCTGGATCCGGCCCGGCTGATGAGCACGCACATCACCTACCAGCTGCCGATCGTGTGTCAGATTGCAGCGTTGGCGGCCCTGGAGCACGGCGAGTCGTGGCTGGACGAGACCCGGGAGCTGTACCGGCGCGCGGCGGAGCGGGTGGCGCAGCGGTTGCAGGCGAAGTTTGCGCCGGCCCAAGGTGGCGCCTATGTTTTTGTGGACCTGCGCGGGCCGCTCCAGGGTCGGCGCTGCGTGGACTACGTCTCGGAACTTCTGCGCGAAGGCGTGTGCGTGGCGCCGGGCGAGGCGTTCGGCAAGGACTTCGAGGGGTGGGCGCGCGTCTGCTACACGGCGGTGCCGCCCGAGCAGCTGGAAGTGGGCATCGACCGCTTGAATCGCTCGCTGGAGCGGTTGGCGGCCGGGCGCCCGCTGTAGGCGCAGGGCCTGGCGACAGGTCGCGGAGGGATTTTCATGCATCACTCGCTGCAACCGGTTGCGCCGCTGCCCCAGACCAAGCTCTTGCGCATTGCCCACATCAGCGACCTGCACGTGCTGGATCTCCAGGGCGTGCGCTGGCACCGCTTCTTGAACAAGCGCTTGACCGGCGCGATGAACCTGGCCGGGATGCGCCGCAACGCCCATCCGGTGCACGTCGCCGACCACCTGGCCGATCACCTGGCCGAGCGGCTGGCGCAGGACGACATCGACCACGTGATCGTGACCGGCGACCTGACGAATCTGGCCTTGGACTCGGAATTCGCTCGCGTGCGCAAGGTGATCGAGCGCATCGGCGCGCCCGACCGGGTGACGCTGATTCCCGGCAACCACGACCTGTACACGCGCGGTTCGCTGCGCCACAAGCGCTTCGAGCGGTGGTTCAGCGACTACATGGTCGACGACGCCGACGACGCCGAGCTCGCCGCCCAGCGCGGTCGCGAGCACTACCCCTTTGTGCGGAAGCCGGCTGAGCACGTGCGGATCTACGGCCTGTCGAGCGCGGTGCCCACGCCGCCGTTCCTTGCCTACGGCCACGTGGGCCGCCCCCAGTTGGACAAGCTGCGCCGCGAGGTTGAC
>JACRCU010000294.1 GCA_016218865.1 Deltaproteobacteria bacterium
CCGCCGCCGCCGCCGCCCTTGCTGCCCGAGCTTTTGCCGCCCGCGCTCTTGCCGCCCGAGCTTTTGCCGCCGCCGCCGCTGCCGCCACCGGTGAGCGAGCTCAGGGTCTGCGACACATCCTCGGCGTCGGCGTTCTCCAAGTGGTGGATGTGGATGGCGCCCTCGCCCGGGATCGGCACGTCCAACTTGCGGACCAAGGCGTCGACTTTCAGGTAGTTGCTGCGGGTGCAGATGACGATGATCTGGTTGCTGCGGTCGTCGGCGACCACCTTGGTCAGGGTCACTTTCGCCGCCGACGAGGGCCCAGACGAACCGCCACCTTGAGCGCCCGCCGCCGGTGCCGGACCGCGGCCGCCGCCGCCGCCACCGCCGCCGCCACCTTCGCCGAAAATGGCGGTGATCTTCTCGACCAGCTCGCCAGCGTCCATGTGCTGCACCGGCCGGATGAAGATCTTGTCCGTGCCCAGCGGCACGTCGACCTCGGCCAAAAGCCGCATCAGCGAGCGGATGTTGCTGCCCGAGTCCGTGATGATGAGGGTATTGGTCGGCCCGTAGACGAACACGTCGCCCGACTTGGACTTGAACTTGTTGGCCAGACCCTCGGCGTCCTTGACGTCGATGTGCTTGAGGCGGATCAGCCGGGTGACGATGTTGTCCTCGTCCGGGACGGCGCCTTTGGTGCCGAGCACTTGTGCGCCCGAGCTGCGCGCATCCGGCGAGTCGACGATGTAGTGGAACGCGCCCTTCTTGGTGATGGTCAGGGCGTTGACCGCCAGCGACGACAGGAAGGCGCGGTAGGCTTCGTACACCGAAACCCGCTGCGGCGACAGGATCGTCACCTTGGCGCCGCGCTTCTGGGTCGCGACGACAAAGTTGCGGTCCAGCCAGCAGCTCATCAGCTTGGTCACGGCCTCCAGCGGTGCGTCCTGGAAGTCGACCGACACCTTGGCATTCAGCGGCAGGCGCTTGCACTTGATATCGCTAAAATTATTCTTGATTGTCACCACGTCGTCGAGCTTCTTCAGGTCCTCGTCCAGCGACGAGCCCGCGCCGCCACCGCCCGCGTCGTCCTTGCCCGCGGCGCGCGGCGGCAGACCGCCGGGATCGGCGGCCCCCTCGTCGCCCTTGCCCTTCTTGCCGGCCGCGGCGGGATCGAACTCGGGATCCAGCTTGCTCGAACCCTTGCGCTTGAGTACGCCCGAGCCCTCGCCGCCGGCCTTCAACTCGCCGTCTTTCTTGCCCTTGCTCAACCGGCCGGTGCCGCCACCCGCCGGGATCTCGCGGTCGCCGCCGCTGTCCGGCTTGGCCTCGGGGCGACCCGGGGTCGGGCGACCCGCCGCGGGTGGCTCCTGCGCCACAGCAGTGGTCAGGACGGCAAGACCCGCGATGAGCAAGGCCGCAGCCATCGGCGCCCGGCGCGGGGCCAGGCGATGCAGTGTCAATCCGTGCAAATTCAAAGCGAACTCCTTACCTTGCGGGCGCCCCGCAGCGGGGCGGTTCCGCGACTAGCGAATCGTGTAGCGCAAAGTCTTGGGCTGCCCGTCGCGCTCGATGAGCACCGTCAGCCGCGCCTTGTTCTTCAGGGCCTCGTAGAGAGCCAACGCCTTGTTCGGGCTGTCGATCTTGTCGCCGTTGACGGCCTGCACCACGTCGCCGTTGGCAAAGCCGATGTCGGCGAACAGGCTGCCCGAGCCCATGCCAATCATGCGAAAACCCTGGTACTTGCCGCCGTGGTAGTTCGGCACGATGCGCACTTGGGTGCCGAGCTGGGTCACGTCTTTCAGCTTCTCGTTCACGTGGTTGCGGTCCAGCTGGTAGGCGCCGTCGGCGAGCCGCTTGACTCCGGGCACATTTTGTTCGCCGGCGTCGCCCGTGCGGGGCTGCGGCCGCGGCCCAGGCAGGTTGGCGCCGGGATTGGGCGGCCCGCCCGGATTGGCCGGGTCGGCGCCGGCGGCCTCCTTGGGGTACAGGGGCGCCACGGTCAGCTTGCCACTCTCGTTCAGGACCAAGTAGTTGCGGCGCACGGCGTACACGGTCGCCTTGCCGTCCAGCAGCTCCATGCCCACGTTGACGATCTTCTGCGGGTTCTTGTCGATCTCCACGCTGGCGCTGGACCACGCCTCGGGCGCCACCACCATGGTACCCAGCAGCTTGATCGGCAAGGTGGTCGGCTCCAGGGTCGGCTCGGGCGGCGGGGCTTCTTTGCCTTCGCCGTCGGTGCCCTCATCGCCTGTATCTTCGGGTTCTTGTGGGATTTCGGGCTCGGGAATCTCGAACATCGAGCGGCCCGACATCACGGCCCCCGACTCCTCTTTCAGCCGGCCGTCGCGCAGGCGCTTGGACAGGCTGGATTCCCCAGCGGCCGCGGCGATCTGCGGCTTGTCGTCGCTGCGCGAAGCCTTGGACAGTTGCACGCCAATCAGCGCGTTGAGCGAACCGGCCGCCAGCCAGGCGATGATCGCCAGGCCTACCAGATTGATCGCCCAGAAGTGGCGTTTCAGCAGGGTTTCCATTCCAGAGCTCCCGAGCGCAAGGGCCGCCAACACCGACCTCAGCGCCGCTACACCACGTCGCCACCCCAACGTTGAAGCAAAACTCGTGCCACCCGCGCGGCCGGCGCCCATGTGTACTTTCGTAGGGTTGCAGGCAGGTGCCCGCAACCGTGGGCGCCCGGCTGGCATGGCCACCCTGGGCGAGGCCCCGGCTGCGTGCCAAAATGGCAAACCGCTGTGCATTTCTGCCCTTGGCCACAACCGGGAGTTTTGCGCAGCGATCGCGGCTCGGCTATGCTGACAGGCAGGGGCTGGCCAGTCCGGTGCCGCCCGCGAGGCCTGCCCGTGACCCGCGCTTTCCCTGTCGTCTGCAGATGGATGTTCTGTCTGGCCTTGTCGTGCACGGCGGTGCTAGCTGGCTGTGGCAGCGAGGCCGCCGCGCCCGCCAAGACCGACACCCAGGCCACTGCCGACGTGGCCAGCGACAGCACTGCGCAACCCACGGACACCCAAGATCCTTTGGACCAGTCGGCGCCCAGCGACACCGCTGCCGACAGCGCGCCGCCGCAGGTCGACATCACCGTCGAGGCCAGCAACCCCGGCAACGCCGACGGCTGCACCCCCGACTGCAAGGGCAAGGTCTGCGGCCCCAACGGCTGCGGCTCGGTGTGCGGGTTCTGCAAGTCGGGCGAGTTCTGCGAGCCGGGCGGCAGCAAGTGCTCGCTATACTGCCAGAAACAGTGCGCGGGCAAGGTCTGCGGGCCCGACGGCTGCGGCGGCGACTGCGGCACCTGCGAGGCCGGCTTCCACTGCGGCACCAGCGACGGCGTCTGCTACAAAGACAGCTGTGTGGGCTCGTGCGACGGCAAAAACTGCGGCGACGACGGCTGCGGCAAGCCCTGCGGCACCTGCGCGGCCGACGACTGGTGCAGCGCCGGCACCTGCAAACCCACCGCCTGCAAGGGCATCGACACCAAAAAGGGCCAGTGCGACGGCGACTTCCTGGTCACCTGCCAAGGCAGCGGCGCCACTTCGCAAAAGATCACCAAGGACTGCGCCGCCCCACCCAACCTGGGCGGCCTGACCTGCGGCTGGGACCCGATCGCCAATGCCTACGGCTGCATCAAGAAAGTCTGCGACAATTCGTGCAAAACCGACGCCGGCGCCGCCATCGTCTGCGGCAACAACCAGTGCGGCAACCCCTGCGGCGGCTGCCCGGCCGGCTGGAAGTGCAACGTCACCTCGTGCGATCCGGTCGCCGGCGGCACCTGCAGCGACGCCAGCTTCCAGGCCAAGTGCCAGGGCGACACCTGGATCTACTGCAACACCGGGAAAATCAAGACGGTCGACTGCGTGATCGAGGCCGGCGCCAGCAAGTGCGGCTGGAACGGGGCGGTCAGCAAGTTCGAGTGCATCTACTGACCAGGGGTGGGCCCCTGCGGCACGCCGTCGCGAATGTCGGCCATGTTCTTCAGCAGATCCTTGTAGTTCTGCCCCTGGCGGCCGCCCCACGGGCCAAAGAACACGTCGTCCAGCACCAGCGCGTGCGGCGGCGCGGTCTGGCCGGCGCTGGTCCGCTCGCCGGATTTCAGCGCGTGCTCCAGCTGTTGCAGCGTCTTGCGGCCGCGGGCGATGTCCACCACCGTGCCGGCCATGATCCGCACCATGTTGTGCAAGAAGGCGTTGCCTTCCACCGTGATCGCCCAGACTTTCTGCGCGCCACACTCGTCCACGACCTGCGGCCGCACTTGCAGGATGTTGCGCGAGGTCGTCTGCGCCGAGCAATTCACCGAGCGGAACGCCGCAAAGTCGTGAATTCCCTCTAGCATCTGGCAGGCGGCCAACAGCTTCTCGGGGTCCAGCTGGGCCTTGATGTGCCAGGCGCGCGTGCGCCACAGCGGCAGCCGCGCCGGCCCGGTCTGCACGTAGTACACGTAGCGCTTGCCCACCGCGTCCGAGCGCACGTCCGCTTCGGGCGGCAGCTCCTCGGCCGAGACCACCTTGCAGTCGTCGGGCAGGATCACGTTCAGGCCCAGCATCAGCCCGCGGGCGCTCACGTTTTTGTGGGTGCGAATCAGGATCGGCAGGCGCCGCGCGTGCACGCCGGCATCGGTGCGGCTGGTGGCGCGGGCGATCACCGCCTCGCCCAGCATGGCGAGCCACGCCTCTTCGACCACGCCGGCGACGCTGCGGATGCCGTCTTGTTGTTTCTGGAAGCCGGCGAAGGCGGCGCCGTCGAACATCACCCGCAGCAGGATCGAGCGCGGCAGAATCGAGCGCGGCAACAGGGCTGCGCTGCCGTCCGTGGGCGTGGGCGAAGGGCTGGCCACCGCTCGGTCTTCGTCGCTCAATAATCGAAGGCGATGCCGAACGTGAACAAATCGTCCGACAGGTTCAGGCTTTTCTTGTTGCCAAAGTCGTTCAGCCGCAGCATCTGGTACTCGGCGAACAGGTAGCTGTGGTTCACGCCCATCTCGATGTCGAAGCTGCGCGCGGCCATCGGCTCCAGCACGTCGAGCAAGAAGCGCATGCCCACCGTGGCGTGGTAGCCGCCGGTGCCGCCCATCGCTTCTTTGGCGTTGCCACTGGCGTCGGTCCAGCGCGCCAAGTTGTCCACGCCGTCGCGCATCCACCAGATGCCGTAGACCAGGCCCAGCTTGGCATAGGGGATGAACGGGATGCCCCAGGCGCGCTCCAGCTCGTCCATCCGGTACACCAGGTCGGCGGTGATGGGCACGATCGACAGCGTGGTGGTATCCGAGCTCGAGTCGCCGGTAGTCTGTTCGCGGCCGTAGCCGTCCTGGCTCCAGTAGCCGGCCGACAGTCCGAGCGACAGCGTGCCGAAGCGATCCCAGACCCGCGAGTCGGTCGACAGCGACAGCTGCCAGGCGGCGCTGCCAAAGATGTTCTTGTAGGGCTTGATGCTGCCGGTGAAGTCATCGTCGATCTGGGGCAGGTAGCGGGAAAACCGGAAGTCGAGCGAACCGGTCTCGGGCGACGCGGCGCGGGCCTCGCCGGCCTGGGCCAACAGGCCCACTGCCAAAATACTCAGCATCAGTCCGGACTTGCGTCGTCGAACTGCCCACACCGCCGCCACCGCCCACAGCAGCAGCCACAGCCAGCTGGGTCCGGCCGACACCGGCTGCGCCGAGCACGGGGCAAAGCCGCCCTCTTCCTCGCCGCCCGCGTTCTTGTAGTACTGCCAGGCGTCGTACACTGGGATGGGCGAGGCCGTCTTCAGCGGCGACAGCTCCGACTCGTTCTCGTTGGCGTCGACCGCGGTCACCGCCACGTAGTACTTCTTGCCGTTGGTCAGCTTGGTGATTTGGTGGGTCTTGGCGGTCAGCTTGGGCGACTTGGACACCGTCACCGTACCGTCGCGGATCGCGGTGGCGTCAAACGGCAAGTCGGCCCAGTAGACGTAGCTGCCGGCAACCGTGGTCTCGTCCGCGTGACTCCAGTTGATGCGCAAGTTCTGGTTGCCCTGGGTAATCGAGCCGACGGTCGGCACGGCCGGTCCGACCAGGTCGATGCGGAACCGCAGCTTGAAGGCCACCACCTGGCTCGTCCCGCCGATCACGGCCGTGTCGTTGACCAGGATATAGACGGTGGCGTCCTGCTCGGAGCCCTCTTCGCAGGTGGCGTTGCGGCCGATGAGGTCGCGGAGGTCCACATCAAACGTGTACAAGGTGCCTGGGCTGTAGTCCACCTGGGCGTTGACGATGCAGGCCGAGGCCGTGTCGGTCTCTTGCAGCGAGGTCTCCAGGCAGCTTTTGCCCGCCGGCGCGACCTTGGTCACGGCCGAGTACGAAGGGGTGCCAACGACCGCGGTTGGGGTCCACGTCCAGGTGATGGTGACCTTGGGGTTGGTCGCCGCCATGACCGCAAAGCAGTCGGCGCGGTTGACCACATGGATGTCGGTGACGCTGCCCGGCGTGTTGGGGCCCAGGCCCAGCCGCGTCGGCGGATCCCAGTCGCCGGCCGACGACTTGGCGATGCTCTGGATCTGCACGTAGGGGACGGCCCAAGCACTGGCGGGCAGCAGCAGGGTGGCGGCCGCCAGCAGCAGCGTGGACAGGCGCCGCAAGCCGGCGCGGGCATTCAGGGTGTTGTTATGCACGGTTTCCAACTTCGGCGTAGTCCTGCGTTCCGGTGGCGCGATCGGCAGCCCAGCCGCCTCTCCACGCCCTTGCACCACCTTGCTGCATGGGTCGTGCCAACTGCCGCTGTCGCCAAGGGCGCAAGGCGACGGGAATTCTCGCCGACCCGCGCCAAAAACGGAAGCCCGCCGCGACACGTCGGCACCCGCGCGGCCGGCAATCCGTGCCAATTTGGCACACGCGGCTATTTGGCTCCATGCACCAAGCCGGTCTTGGCCGCCAGCCAGGCGATCTGCACCGCGTTGGTGGCGGCGCCCTTGCGCAGGTTGTCGGCAACCACCCACAGCGTCAGCGCGTTGGGCCGGTTCGGGTCCTGGCGGATGCGGCCGACGTACACGGGATCGGTCTCGGCGCAGTCCAGCGGCATCGGGTACTGCTTGTTGGCCAGGTCGTCCACCAGCTTGATGCCGTGGGCCTTGCCAAAGATCTCGCGAGCTTCGGCCACGCTGATCGGCCGCTCGAACTCGCAGTACACCGTCTCGCTGTGGCCGCAGAACACCGGCACGCGCACGCAGGTCGGCACCACCTCCAGGTCGGGCAAGCCCATGATCTTGCGGCTCTCGTACACCAACTTCCACTCTTCGTCCGTATAGCCGCCCTCGCCGGCCGAGCCGATGTGCGGCACCACGTTGAAGGCGATGCGCGCGTGGTGCACCGCGACATCAAAGGGCTTCTGGTTCAGCAGCGCGATGGTCTGGCTGCTCAGCTCGTCCATGCCCTTCTTGCCGGCGCCGGACACCGACTGGTAGGTCGACACCACCACCCGCTTCAGCCCCGCGCGCTCGTGCAGCGGTCCCAGCGCCACCACCATCTGGATCGTCGAGCAGTTCGGGTTGGCGATGAGGCCGTTGTGCTTGGCCATCGCCGCCGCGTTGACCTCGGGCACCACCAGCGGCACGCCTTCGACCATGCGGAAAGCACTGGAGTTGTCGATGCACAGCGCCCCGCGCCGCGCCGCCTCCGGCAGCAGCTGCTTGGATACCGCCGAGCCTGCGGACGCCAGCACCAGGTCGATGCCGTCGAAGCTCTCGGGCGTGGCCGCCTGCACCTTCAGGGTGCGGTTGCCGTACTCCACCTCCTCGCCCACCGAGCGCGGCGAGGCCAGCGCCACCACCTCGCTCGCCGGGAAGCGCTGCTCGTCCAGCACGGACAGCATCTCGCGGCCCACGGCGCCGGTTGCGCCCAGCACCGCCACTCGATACGTTTTGTTTTGCATGAATTCACTCACAGGATGCGGAGTTGCGCCCCGCTGTAGCGATGGTCGGACCGCGGGGCCCCGGCGGAGTGCGCGCTGGTCCGGCGGCGGCGGCACGCCAAAATACGTGGTGCCCCTTGGCTAATCAACCGGTGCGGGCCCGCTGGGTGGCGGCGGAATGTGCACCGGCGCGGCACCCTGCGGGGGCGGCGGAATGGCACCCGGCGCAAGCCCGGGCGGAGGCGGCGGAATCGTGGGCGCCGCGGGCTGCCAACCCGGCGCGTGCACCTTGATCACCAGCACCGTGATGTTGTCGTGGCCGCCGCGGGCCTTGGCCATGTCGGTCAACCGCACACAGGCCGCTCGCGCCGTGGGGGCCTGGCCCAGGACTGCGCCGATCTCGGCGTCGCGCACCAAGTCGGTCAGGCCGTCGCTGCAGAGCACATAGGTGTCGCCGCGGCGGACGGTGAACCCAAAGATATCGACCGCCACCGCCTCTTGCAGACCCAGCGCGCGCACGATGACGTTCTTGTACGGGAACGCCTCGACCTCGTCGGGCTGCAGCAGGTTCATGCGCAGGTATTCGTTGAGCAGCGAGTGGTCTTCGGTCAGCTGAGTCAGCTTGTGCTTGCGCAGACGGTACAGGCGACTGTCGCCCACGTTGGCAATGTGGACGTTGCGGCCGGCAAAGACCGCGGCCACCACCGTAGTGCCCATGTCGCGGAGCTGCTCGTGCTGCTGGGCCAAGCGAAACACCGTGATGTTGGCGCTTTCCACGGCCTTGCGCAGCCGCAGCGCGTGGTGGCTGGCCTCGCCTTCGGGAATCGGATGGCCCGCGCGCCGCATGCGCCGGTAGGCGGCCTGGACCCGCTTGGTCAAGTCGTCGTTGCCGTAGAAAGCCCGCAGCGCTTCGATGGTAAAGGCCGAGGCGACTTCGCCTGCCGAGTGACCGCCCATGCCGTCGGCCACCACGTAGAGCTGTTCCTCTTCGCTGACCAGGAACGCGTCTTCGTTGCCTTCGCGGACCAGGCCCACGTCGGTGGTGGCGCAGGTTTCGAGCGCGTAGGACCGCGGGGCAGCCCGCTTGGTCGGTGCCGCCGGCTCCGCGCCGGTTGACGCGCCGTCCGCGCTCGCCGCGGGGGTGGTGGCCTTGCTGGTGGCCTTGCGAGTAGCCATGCGCCTCTTCCAGTTTGCCTGCCGCGCCGCGGAGGCGACCGCACACCCTTGCAGTTGGACCGCTGCCACCAAACCCGTGCCGCTTGCGCGGGGCTGACCCCGCGCGGGTCCCGTGCCGGACCGAGCAGCCCGCGCAACGTGTCCGTCGCACGGCCGGCCTGCCAAGCGAGCGGGCAGCGAGCACCAGCGCGAACGTAGCCTGTACCGCGAACCCTGTCAAACCTTGGTGCTGGTTCGCCAAAGTCGCGCGGCCCGCGCGGCCGATCGCCGGTCGCCTACGGCTTGAGTCGGTCCATCAAGCGAGCAAAGGGAATCGTCTCGCGCACATGCGGCAGACCGCAGATCCACGCCACCGTGCGCTCTACCCCCAGGCCAAAGCCGCCGTGCGGCACCGAGCCGTACTTGCGCAGGTCCAGGTACCAGTCGAAGGCGGATTCCGGCAGTTGGTGCTTGTGGATCGCCGCCAGCAGCGTGTCGTGGTCGTCTTCGCGCTGACCGCCGCCGATGATCTCGCCGTAGCCCTCGGGCGCGAGCAGATCGCACGACAGCGTCCGCAGGATGTCGAGCGGATCGCGCTTCATGTAGAACGCCTTGACCTCGGCCGGGTACTTCGTCACGAAGATCGGCCGATCGTACTGCTGGGTCAGGATGGTCTCGTCATCGCCGCCCAGGTCATCGCCGTCGGAGATATCCGAGCCCAGGGCCCGCAGCTGCTTGACCGCGTCGGCATGGTGCAGGCGCACGAAGGGCCGTTGCAGACTGGCCAGCGCCTCGCGGCGCGGCTTGAGCTGCCGATCCTCCTCGGCCTCGCTGCGGATGCTGTCGATGGTGTCCAGCTCGGTGGCGCAGTCGCGCAGCACGTCTTGGACGATGCCCCAGACCATGCTCTCGGCCAGGTCCATCACGCCGTCCAGGTCCAGGTAGGCCGCCTCGGGCTCGACCATCCAGAACTCCGTCAAGTGCCGGCGCGTCTTGCTCTTTTCTGCCCGGAACGTGGGGCCGAAGGTGTAGACCCGGCCCAACGCCGCCGCCGTCGCCTCGTTGTACAGCTGGCCCGACTGGCTCAGGTAGGCCTTCTGACCGTGGTAGTCCGTCTCGAATAGCGTCGAGGTGCCCTCGCAGGCCGCCGGCGTGAAGATCGGCGTGTCCACTAGCAGGTAGCCCTGCCCATCCAAGAAGTCGCGGATCGACTTGATGATGCGCGCACGCACCCGCAGGATCGCCGCCTGTCGCCGCGAGCGCAGCCACAAGTGCCGGTGATCCATCAAGAAGGCCACACCGTGCTCCTTGGGCGAGATCGGGTAGTCGGGCTGGGCCGCCGCCACCACCACCAGCCCGTCGCAAGCGAGCTCGAAGCCGATCGCCGACCGCTCGTCTTTGCGGACGGTGCCGCTGACCAGAATCGACGTCTCCTGGGTCAGGTGATCGGCGGCCACAAAGGTCGCCTCGTCAACATCCCCTTTAAACATCACGGCTTGAATCACGCCCGAGCCGTCGCGCACCTGCAGGAAGTGCAGCTTGCCCTTGCTGCGGCGGTTGTACAGCCAGCCGCGAATTTGCACGCGCTGACCTTCGAAGCGGGCCACGTCGGCCACCAGCGCCACCGGCAGGTCCGGGAGCTTGATCGGCAGGGTCACAGAACTCATCACAACACTCCGCATAGGCAGGAAATCGACGGTCATACCACTGGGCCGGCCCCGTCGTCACGGCGCGACCCTGCCATCCGGCTCCACCGCCAGCGGGCAGCATTACTGCAAAAACCACAAGACCGCTCGGCCGCGCCAGGGTCACCCCCCGGACATCGGCCGCGCGGTCTGGCGGCTTGGCTGGTGTGGCCGGGGTCTGGACTACTTGCCGTCAACCCGATTCTTCAGCTCGAGGCCGACCTTGAAGAAGGGCATGCGCTTGGGGCCCACCTTGACCGGGTTGCCGGTCTTGGGGTTGCGGCCGGTGTAGGCGGGGTAGTTGCGGACGGTGAAGTTGCCGAAGTTGCGGATCTCGATGCGCTGGCCTTCCTTCATCGCATCCACCATCAGCTCGAAGATGGCGTTGACGACGGTGCCCGCCTTGTCCTTGGTGAGGTTGGACTTGCCGGCAACGACTTCGATCAGATCGGACTTGGTCATGACGCTTCCTAGGCGCTGCGACGTGGCAGCAATGACGGCGACCGTGCAAGGTACGGCGCGGGTTACACTCGACAAGAAGGTACAGGGACAACACGAACGTACAACGGCGTAAGCAAATACGCGACGGTACGAAAGAAACCGGCTTTGCTCGCGCTCCACCGCGGACCATCCGCGCTAGGGCACTCGCTACGCCAGATGCGGCGACAGCGTCGGCAACGGCAGCAGCCCTTTGTGGGGGCGCCCCAGCCGGTGTGTGCGTCTTCGGTTCCCTGGCAGCGCGGTGGGCGGCGCACGCCCAACTGCCCGGAAGGCTTGCGAGCTTACACGCGAGTGTCCGGCGATGCAAGTCCCACCCTGCGCAACGATTGGACAAAATCGCCCGTTGGCCAAAAAGCGCCCATCGCAGCGGCAGAATTGCCGCGGGTCGACCGGTTGATCCTGGGGCGGCGGCCCTACTGGCACTGCAGGCTACCCTGGATAACTACAGGGTATTTGTGCGTAAGCAGGTTTCCCTTCGCGTCGGCGCCTTGGCACGGCACAAAGGTGTTGGGCTGCCAGCTGACCTGGCCGGCGCACCAAAGGTCGCCCTCGACCAGGTCGGGTCCCAGCTTGTTGACGGTCGCCTGCAGCTGTCCGTCCAGGAACACGCGCACGGTGGGAATCGACTTCCCAAAGGAATGCGCGGCATTGTACAGCACGCCGATGGTGTACTTGGCGCCCGCAGCCGGCTCCTTGATGTAGATGATCTCGGGCCCCCAGCCGTCCTTGTCGTCGCGATCCAGCTTGGGATTGTCCAGGTAGTTGCCGAACTCGTCCCAATCGGGGTAGCCGTTGAACACCGAGCAGTCGTAGCACACCGCAAACCACGGATCTGGCGTGCCATTCTTGTCGTAATCCTTCTGCCCGGCCTGATCTTCGGCCAGCGGGTTGGCCAGGTGCAGATCCAGATCGGTGCCGGCATAGGTGCCATCGGCCTTTTTGCCCTTGGCGTCGATGCCAACATCGGTCTTGTCGGGATCGGCCGGCGTGTCCCAGGTCAGCTCGATGTGCAGCTTGTCGTCGGGCGTGACGTTGAGCTTGTAGACCGCCGGCGCACAGGCGTGCACGTCGGCGCCGTCGATCACATCCAAGGTGATCGTGTAGGCTCCCGCCGAATTTGGTTGAAATTGTGGGTTTTTTACGGCATCGGACGGCGTGAGGACCGCGTAGCTGTCCGGCGGCTGCGACACACTCCACTTGTACTTGGCGATGGCCTGACCCGAGCTGCCCGGCGTGGAGCAGCTGGCATCCAGCACCAGCTTGGTCTGCGGGATCACCGCCTGGCCGATGACCGGCGAGCTGTCGGCCAGGTTCTTCAATGTCATGCAGGCCTTGGGGCACGACACCTGCGTCTCGCCCTTGCCCGACAGCAGCACCGTGCGATCGCCCGCCGAGGTGTGAACGGTCAGCTTGCCGGCGCTGACGGCTCCCAATTGCGGCGCCGTGTAGATGACTTGCAGCGAACAGCTCAGGCCCTGCGGCACGGACACTGGCGCGGCCGGCGTGGGCGCGGTGCCCGAGAAGCACGAGGTGGCGAAGCCGACCGCAAAGCCCTGCTCGGAGCCCTGGGTGATCTCGGCGCCCGTGATGGCCAGGTCATCGGCACCGCAGCTTTTAATTTGCAGCTCCTGCACTTGCGAGGCACCGACCTGGCTGAGACCAAAGTCGACGGACGTCTTGGACAGCGACACGCACGGGCCGCTGGCGTTGGCCTGCCAGGTCAGGTCGATCTGCGGCTTGCTGGGGTCGTTGGTGGCAAACCGCAGAATGGCCGCCATCTTCTGCTCCGAGGTCAGCTTGGCGATGACGCCGGTGATGGTCAGACTGTCGTCGGCGGCGATGGTCACGGTGGCGCTGGACGGCAACGGCGTCGCGGCATCCAGCGTCAGGCCGGCCATGCTGATGGCCACGGGTAGCGAGCCCAGCAGCTTGATGTCGGTCATCTGCAAGTCGGCCTTGCCTTGGTTGATGCACACCACGGTGGTCGAGGCCGCTTCCGCCAGGCCGACCTTGCCGAAGTCGGCGGGATTGGGCGAGCACGAGATGCTGGGCGTGCCCAAGCGCGTCGCCACTTCGACGACGTAGGGCTTGCTGCCCTGCTGCACATCGCCGTCAAAGACGATCGCCACTTTGTAGCGGCGGATCGAGAGCGCGCCGGCCCGCGTGTACTTGATGGTGAACTGCACACTTTCTACGGCACCGGCGGGCTTGCACGCCGGGTCGTAGCCGGCCGGCACGACCTGGGGCCAACTGGCGGACTCGCATGGTTTGTCGCCGGGGCCGGTGCAGGCAAAGCTGGGCGCGCCGACCTCGCCGCCGGTGCCGGTGGTCTCGCTGACCGTGACGGACTTGATGGCCAAGGGGCGCGCGCTCACCGCCGGTGCGGCATTGCGGATGGCCAGGCTCAGCTGCTTGCTGGAGCCGCTCGACAGCGCCGAGATGTCCCACTCGTACAGCGACTTGGCCGGGGTGCCGGCCGAACTGTCCTGCACCGAGATCGTGGCCGTCTTGTCCAGGTTGCCGCTGTTGCCGCAGGCCGTCGCGGCCGAACCGCCCTCCGAGTCACAGGCTGCCAGCGTCATCCCAACCAGCAGGGTGGCGGCCAGGGCCGGCAAACCAGCAAGCTTGCTTCGCAAATCCATACGCCTCCTCAGCCGCGCACACCGGGGTCGGTCGCGCGCAGGTCTGCACACGTTGGCATTTTAGGGGAACATTGGCCAGTGTGGCGGTTGCGTCGAATTGTGAAGCGCTCGCCGTGGGCCCCGACCCGATCCAAGTCGATCGCGGCGTTGGTGGAGCCGTGCGTCGGACCCGTTAGGAGACGCGCACTTGCGACCCGCCCGGCAGCAGCAGCGGGCGGCACCCAAATCGACTCGATCTTGGCGCGGCCCTTACTTCTTCTTGCACTTGCCGTTGAGCGTCGAGCCCAGGTTGCTCCAGTAGCCCGGCGTAATCTTGCCCGTCGAAGGCGCCGGCAGGTTGGCCCCGGCAAACGGCACCAGATCGCCCGAAGCCCACTTGATCTGCATCACCCACCACAGGTCGCACTCGACCATCTGCTGCACATACGAGCCCTTGAGGGTGCCGCTGATGTACAGGTTGACGGTGGCGGTGGTCGTGTCGGGGAAGAAGCCGTTGTTCGACCAGTAGTGCACGCCCACGCCGTACAGCGTGTTGTCCTCGGGGGCGACCACGTTCAGGTTCTCGGGGCCCCAGCCGTCCACGTCGTCGCGGTCCAGGCTGGGATTATCTTGTCCGTCGGCGGGGTTACCCCAGCTGGGCCAGGTGTTGTACCAGTAGGCGTCGTACACGCCGTTGAACCACGGGTCGGTCAAGCCGTCTTTGTCCAGGTCGGGCTGGCAGGCGCCGGTGCCCGTGCCCGTGCACAGCTTGCCGTCGTAGGCCTTGGGGTGGACGAAGTGCAAGTCCAGGTCGGTGCCGGCATTTTCGCCGGTGTCGCCCTTGTTGGTGTCGGCCGGGGTGTCCCAGAGCAGCTCCACGTGCAGCGCCACGCTGGGGATCACCGCCACACACGCCGTCGCCGCCTCGCAGCCCTTGGTGCCCGACGAGTCCTCGATGTCCAGCGAGAAGCAGTACTCGCCGGCCACCGTGACCCACACGATGTCCTTGCCCGTCTTGGGATCCTTGTCCTGCACACCAAAAGTGGGCGTGGGCGAGGTGTCGCTCGGATAGAACTGCGCCGAGGTCGCCCCCGCCGGCATCTTGGTCACGCTCCACTTGTACTTCTTCACCGACTGCCCGGGCTTAGCGAAGCTCTTGCTGGCGTCCAGCTTCAGCGGCGTCTGTGGCTCGATCTGCTCGGCGGTGTCGATGACCGGGGTGGGACAGGCGGCAGCGGTGCCCATGCAGGCGATCTCCACTACCTTGTTGGGCGCGGTGGTGTTGTCCTGCAGGTTGAGCTTGGCGGTGAACGGCTGCGAAGTACCCTTTTCGTCTTTGTTTTCCGACGGCGGCGTGCAAGTGATCGCCACCTGGCTTTTGCCGTTCTTGGGGATGGTGATCGGCTCGACCGCGGTCGGCGCCTTGGTGGTCATGGCGTACACGCCCTGGGCGTCGTCGCTCAATTCGGCTTTGCTGACCACCACATCCACCGCACCGCAGTTTTGCAGCAGCACTTGCTTGGTGATGGTGCTGCCGATGTAGGCCAGGCCCATGTCCAGCTTCTTTTGCGGCGTGACCAGGATGCACGGCACTTCGTAGTTGCCCTTCAAGGTCGCCTGGGCCGTGCCGTTGTTGGCATTGTGCTGGAACTCGATGCTGGCCACGTGGCCTTTGTCGTCGCCGGCCATGAAGTTGGCCAACACCGGCAGCGCACTGCCCGGCGTGACTTCCAGCGGCGGATCGAAGGCGACCGCTTTGCCGCTCTCGACGTGTTTGCCGGCGATGTCGAGCGAAAACTGCGGATCCGTCGCCGTCCACGTCAGGCCCTTGACCTGCAGGTTGGCGTCGCCGGTGTTCAGCACGCTCAGCGTCTCGGTCTTGGTCTGGCCGGTGCCGACCACGCCAAAGTTCACCTCGGGCGGTTGCACCGAAATCGCCGGTTTGCCGGCCTTGGTGGCGATCTTGTACTGGACTTGCAAGGTGTTGCCGGCGCTCTGGGCAAATACAGTCACCGTGCACTCGCGCGGCACGTTGTCCAGCTTGGTGAAGCGGATCTTGTAGCCCAGTGTCTCGGTGGCGGCGCGGGTGGCACAGGCAGGGTCAAAACCTGGCGGAATTACACTGGGAAAACTGGCGCCAGCGCAGGGGCGCTCCTTGCCGTCCGCGTCGTTGTAGACGCACACAAAGGCGCCGTCGTCGCTGCCGTTCGGACCGCTGTACTTGAGCAGGACCTTGTCGACGATGAGCTCGAGCGCCACATCCTTGGCGGCGGCATTCTTGATGGCATAGCTGAGGTTGAGCGGGTCGCCCAGCTTCAAGCCGCCGGTGTCGGCCTGGATGGTGTCGCCGGTGTTGATGAGCTTGGAGCCGGCGTAGACCGCCAGCTTGGCCGCGCGATCCAGGTTGCCGGAGTTCGGATCGAAGCCACACTTGCCGTTGGCTTTGCCGGTGTCGCCGCCATCGCCGCCGCTGGCCGTCGCATCGCCGTCCGCGTTCGAAGGGTCACTGCTGCACGCCGCGACCAGGGCGATCGCCACTGCGGCGATGGCCAGCGCACCTACACGTCGTTTCAAGAACATTGCCACTCCGGTGCGGCACGCCACGCGATCGCCCGTGCGGCTACTGCTTGCAGCTGCTCGCCGCCGCTCCGCCGCCCACTGCGCCGACAAAGGTCGCGTTGTTGTAGCACTTGGTGATGCACCAATCGCCCTTGGGCTGCCACATCAGGTTCTTCTTCTCGGTGCACGAGAAGCCGCTCTGGTAGCAGGTCTCGAACACTTTCTTGGTGCCGCCCGAGGCGGTGTTCGGCCACCAGATCTTGCCCACATACCACATGTCCAGCGGGTCCATCTTGACCTTGGTGAACTGCAGCGCCAGACCGCCCTGGATGTAGATCGACACGGTGGCGTACGAGGTGCCGTAGCCGTGGTCGTTCCAGTAGTGCACGCCCACCGAGTAGGCGACGGCGTCGTCGAGCTCGCCTTCGGGCTGGATCAAGTTCAGGTTCTCGGGGCCGGCGCCGTCGGTGTCGTCCAGGTCCAGCGAGGGGTTGTCCTTCACGGCCGCCGAGGGGCTGCCCCACTCGGGCTGGGCGTTGAACCAGAAGGTGTCCCACGGGTTGGCGAACCACGGGTCGGCGGTGCCGTCGCAGTCCAGATCCAGTTCGGCCGCCAGCGGGTGGCCAAAGTGCAGGTCCATGTCGGCGCCCGCCGCCGGGCCGGTGTCGGTCTGATCGGGGTCAGCCGGGGTATCCCACAACAATTCCACGTGGATGGCGTCGTTGGGGATCACCAGCACCGTCACACAGGTCGGCGTGCAACTCTGCTGATCGTTCTGGTCCCACACGTCCAGGCAGAAGGTGTACTCGCCAGCAGCGTTGGCCAGCAAGGTCGGATTGGCAAAGGTGGCATTGGGCAGCAGCGGCTGGTTCGAGCCGGCCGGCTGCTTCACCGTCCACTTGTACTTCTTGATTGTGCCGCCGCCCGGCGCCACCGACTTGCTGCCGACCAGGTGGAGCAGCGTCTGCGGCACCGTCTCTTCGCCTTCCTGCACGGTCACCTTGGCCAGCGGGCAGGTCTGATCCACGCCGATGCCCTTGACCGCCAGCTTGGGCGTCACATAGGCGTTGGAACCAAAGGCGATTGTGGCCCGGTCCGGGTTGTTTTCGTCGGGCGTCAGGTCCGCCGGCGCGTACGACACCACCACCGATTCGCACTTGCCTACTCCGATCTTCAGCGGGTTCTCGCTGGACACCGGCGGCGGATTGCTGATCTTCTGGGCGGCATACAGCGCATCCTGATCGACGCTGAATTCGGTGCTGTTGGTCTCGTCGGCGACGAAGTCAAGGCTGTTGACGTCGAGTTCGACCGGACCGCAGTTGCAGACGTCCACCGTCAGCTTGGCCGGCTCGGTGCCCGGGATGGTGCCGCCAAAATTGTAGGTGGTGACGCTGGTCTTGATGCACGGCACGGCGCTGTTGGCCTGCAGCACCAAGTCCTGAGCGTTGCTGTCGTTGCTCGACTTCTTGATCGACACCGTGCCCGACTTCTTCTTGTCGTCCTTGGGGCAGAAGGTCACCAGCAGCGTCGCTGTGCTGCCCGGCGCCACTTCCAGGTCCTTGGGCAGCACCCACGGCGTCCCCCCCACGTGCTTGGCGGCGTCCAGGGTCGGAGGCTTGATCAGCTGCAGCGAGAACGACGGGTCCAGCCCGCCCACGTCGAAGCCCTTGACGGTCAGCATGGCTTCGCCGGTGTTCAGCAGGCTGACCTCGCGCTCCTTGCAGGTGCCCGGCGCCACGTACGGGAAGTTCATGCCGCCCTTGGGATCTTCGGTCAAGGCCGACTGGAAGCTGGCCGACGGCGAGCCGATCTTGGCCTTGACGGTGAACTGGAAGGTCGGGTTGGCCGGGTCGACACCCTTGAAGGTGATGAGCAGCTTGGCCGAACGCTCCTTGTCGTCGAAGCGCTTGAACGTAATACGGATCTTCTCCGAGGTGGCCAAGCCGGCGGCGACCGGGCTGCCCACCGGCACGATCTTGCGCCACTTGCCGTCGAGTTGGCCGCAGTCGACGCCCAAGGAATTCTGACAGACCAGCGCCTTGTCCTCGGCCGTCTCGCTGGGCGACACCGTGGTGTAGTCGAAGCGCACCGACGCGATCTGCAGCGCCGCCGCGGTGGTGAACGACGCGATGTTCTTGATCTCGTAGTCGTAGCTCTGGCGGTCGCCTTTGTTGACCGAGCCGACGGCCAGCGTGTCGGTCGAGTTGGCGTAGGTCTTCTTGGCGGTCACGATGTTGGTGATCTCGGGCAGCGCCCGGCAGTCCACCTGACCGTTGCTCGCCGTGTTCACACATTCAAAGTCGGCAATGGTCTGGGTCGTCGAGGGGCCGGTGCCTCCGCCCGAGCCACAGGCCGCCACGGAACCGAGCAACCCAAGCGCCACCACGGCCTTGCGCATCAAGGCTTGGCCCGGTTGCGGCTGAGGCAGCCAGGTCGACAGAAACGAGGGAAGGTGGGTCATCGCGACTCTC
Organism: Deltaproteobacteria bacterium; assembly: GCA_016218865.1. Lineage (GTDB taxonomy): Bacteria > Myxococcota_A > UBA9042 > UBA9042 > UBA9042 > SXRM01. Next base: position 18,840 of record JACRCU010000294.1, read on the forward strand.
CTGTACCAGGCAGCTGCGCAAGTTTGGGTCGCCCGTCGGCCCGCTGCTGGGCGTCTGTTGGCGGCCTACTTCGGGCTGCGAACTCGCAAGTTGCTAGGGCCAACCGGCCGTTGCTGCGGCGTTTGCCGCCATCCATATGCTGTTTCCGCTGCAGGGGCCGCGCGGCCGGCCTCTGCGGCCATGGCCGACGCTGGCGACCATGCGTCGAAATTTCAAAATCTACTGGCTGCGGTGCCGGCCGTCAACGATCGATTCGCGCAATCGGCCCGCGGCGGGGCCGCCGGACCCGCTCCAAGCGAGCCGAGCGGGGCGCGAGCGCCTCGGATGCGGCCCCCAAAGGCAGACAGTTCCACAATGCGCGCTTGACTTGGCGCGCAAGCAAGGGAAACATTGCTTGCTTCTGTCGGGGCCTCCCTTGGTGTGTCTCGAAAAGAAGCAAGTGATTCAGCGAAGTTTGGCGACACGCTGTAGCGCCCACTTCGCGGCAAGTTTCAGGGCAAGTGGGGGTACTCCACCTTGCCCATGGTCTGGCGGCGGCGATCCGATCGCCGCACTGCCCGCAAATCTGCGCCACACGAGGCACCATGCCCACTCCGAAGCCCACCCAGCCAGCCCACGCGGGATCGAACCAGGCCCCTGCAGGATCGCATCAGGCAGGATCGAATGCGCGCCCAGCCGGTGCGGATTTGGCCCAGCCGCACGCGGGCTTGAGTGACTGGTCCGCGGCGAGCGCCCGCAGCGATCGTTCGGTCGGCTCGCTGCTCCGCGCGGCCCGCTTGGCCATCCCCGCCACCCTGATGCTGAGCACGCTGGGGCTTGGCTGGGCCGTCGCGGGCGGCCTGACTTCCTGCGACTCCACCGCGCGCTTCAGCTTGGTCGACATCAAGTTCGATCGCGTCCACGTCGTCAGCACCTTCCCGGCCAAGGTCGACAAAGCTGCGGGCAAGATCATCCGCGCCTGCGGCGCGCCGATCGTCGACCCGGACTCCGGTCAGCCCTACCCCGGCCAGACCTCGGTGGTGGCCAACGGCTTCGAGTTCAACGTCAACCTGGTGTCCAACGATCTGAGCGCGGTGAACCCGGCTTGCAAGGGCGACAAGGACCTGCAGATCCGCGACGGCGAGCGCGTGGAGCAGCAGTTGGTGACCACCAGCGCAGAATTTGGCTCCACCGTGGCGCCGCAGATGTTCAAGCTGCAGGCCCAGTGCATCGAACCGCGCGTCGGTATCGGCGACCCCACCGGCTGCAAGACCTCGATGAACCAGGTCACCAGCACGGCGGCGGCGGTGAACTTCAAGCAGAACTCGCGGCGCTGCAACCCGCAGGCGACCGAGACCTGGCAGAACGTGGTCATCCTGGTCGATCACTCGGGCTCGACCAGCGGTCAAGTGGTGATCAACACCCAGTCGTGCCTGGACGCCACCAAGTTCGCCGAAGACTTGCCGGCCAACACCAAGGCGCCCGAGCAGTTCGGCAAGTGCAGCTCGGACAAGTACTTCATCCGGGTGCAGGCGGCGCAGTTGCTGATCGACCAGCTCAACCCGCAAGACCGCGTGATGACGATGCTGTTCGACGAGAACGAGGGCGTCAAGGTCGGTTGCACCGACTCGGCGCGCTGCCGCCGCGACGACGGCACCGGCGCGTTCGAGGAGCAGCCCAGCATGAAGGGCAAGGTCTGCTACAGCGACGAAAATTGCGACGTCAAGAACAATTTCCGCTGCGATCCCACGCTCTCCAGCGCCGTACCCGACGGCTACGACCTGCTCGATGCGCCGACGGCCATGAAGAAGTGCTTCGGCTCCAGCAGCGAGAAGAAGTCGCACAATCGCTTTGGCATCGACGCCCGCGCCCGCTACAACGGCGTCGGTCGCGCCCCGATGCTCGAAGCCGTCGACACGGCCTACAAGTTCCTAAAAACCATGGTCTCGGCCCCCGATCCGCAAAAGGGCGGCAACGCCAAGCACATCGTGCTGATCACCGACGGCCCGGACACCTGCACCAAGAGCGAGAGCTTCCACTTCAGCGACCCCAAGTCGGAGTTCGAGGGCAAGGTCGGCCAATGCCGCTCGGAGTGCACCACCGCCACCACCCACTACAAGGAACTCCTGGCCGAAATGGCCAAGGCCGGCTTCCCGGTCAAGGTCCACGTCATCCAGCTGCAGAGCAAGGGCCAGACCGACCCCGATCCGATGCTGATGGAGCTGGCCTGCCGCTCGGACGGTACTTACCAGTTCCTGAACCAGGTCGAATTTGTGCAAGACGACCCGGACGAGTTCTACAAGGCCATCGGCACCGCGGTCAGCGGCGTGCGCCATGCCCTGGGCGGCTCGTGGCGCGTCGGCGTGCTCGACAACCGCATCGCCATCGGCGACCCCGGCTCGCCCATGCCCGTGGGCACCACCATGGCTATGCGCGGCGACTTGCGCTTTACCAATCCGCTGTTTGCCAGCCTGGCCGGCACCTTCATCCCGCCGCAAGGCAGCGTGGACTGGAACCCCGACTTCCAATTCCAGCAGTCGGGCAGCAATGCCCTGCGCGATCGCCGGTTGATGTTCAACGTCGCCTGCAGCGCCTCCAGCGAGTGCGGCGGCGGCGAGGCCTGCGCACCCAACCACTGCGCAATGGGCGGCACCTGCAAGTCGGCCAACGCCCCGGACCTGCTGCGCTGCGGCGACAACGACGGGCAGTTCTGCTGCGGCGGCACCTGCTCGGCCACCTGCGCCTCGTGCTCGAAGTAGCGTAACCCGCTGGACGGCCGCTCCCGAATGGGGCGGCGGACCAAAGGACCCATGACCATGACCACGCTGAACACCCTGTTCCGACCGCTCCGACCGCGCCCGGTGCACCGCCCGCGCCATGCACTCCAGCCGCGCAAGGTGTTGGCCCGCCTGTGCGCGGGTCTGCTGGCCCTGGCGGCGCTGGCACTGCCCACTCTGGCTCTGCCCACCGTGGCGCAGGCCCAAAGCAAGGAGCCGATCGACAAGGAGCTGGCCAAGTACTGGGACACCGACCAGGCGGTGCTGTCGCTGAACAACCCGCTGTACGAGCGCAAGGGTGGCTTCGAAGGCACACTCAAGTTCGGCACGGTGCCCAACGACAACTTCTACCTGTTCACCTCGCTGGGCGGCCGGGTCGGCTACTTCGTCACGGATACGGTGGCGATCGAAGGCGACTTCTCGTACTTGATGTCCAGCCCGTCCAAGATCGGCTCGTACCTCACCTGCGTCAACGGCGATCAGGCGGCCTGCATCGACCTGACCCACGGCGCGCAAAAGGTGCCAAAGCTCAACTGGCTCGGCGCGCTGGACGTCAGCTACAGCCCGTTCCACGGCAAGTTCGGCATCTTTGACAAGAAGCTGACCAGCTTCGACCTGTCGCTGTCGCTGGGCGTGGGCGTGGTCAATGTCGACATCGACGAGTCGGTGGGCAACAAGCCCGCGGTCGCGATGATGAAGGTGGCCGGCCACTGGGGCGCGGGCTTCCGCTTCTACCTCACCCGCTTCCTGAATGTGCACGTGGATTACAAGCAGTACCTCTACGTGCCCCAGTCGTCGGTGTCGTTCTTGGCGCCCGCGGAATTCACGCTCGGCGTAGCCCTGCTCAGCAAGTAGATGCTCTGTAAGCAAGTACTTGGCATATACCTGTTCTGTCCGTAGTGCTCCGCCCGTCGTTCCCCTGCCGCTCCCCGGCCGAGACCCTTTGCGAGGTTCGCATGCGCACTTCTTCCCTTCTCCGCTCGCTGCCGCTGGCTGCCGCATTGCTCGCCGCCGCGACTTGCGCCGGGGCCGCCTATGCCGAGGAACCCGCCGCCGGCGCCGACGCGCCCAAGGCCGAGGCTCCGGCCGCAGAGCCAGCCAAGGCGGAGCCCGCCAAGGCCGAGGAACCCAAGGCCGAGCCCGCGCCCGAGGCCAAGCCGGAGCCCAAGCCCGAGGCCAAGCCCAGCAAGGCCAAGAAAGCCGACGACATGCCCGATTTGGGCGGCGCTGGCGCCATCGACCAGGACATGTACGGCATCGGCGACGACTCGGTGCCCCCGGGCAGCCGCATGGAGTGGGCGGTCCGCCGCGATATCCGCGTGGTGCAGAAGCGCGCGGTGATCAAAGAAGGCCGCCACGGCTTCTCGCTCATCACGGGCGTGGTGCCCAACGACGACTTCTGGACCTACGTCGTCGGCGGCCTGGGCTACAACTACTACGTGTCCGAGGACTTGGCCCTGGCCGTCCACGGCGCCTACACCGCCGACATCGCCTCGTCGCTGCCCGACAAGCTGCAGGGCAAGCGCGACGACGGCGGCTACGAGCTAAAAGTCCGCTTGCCGCAGACCCTTTTGGGCTACGCCTCGGCCGGCGCCGACTGGAACTTGATGCACGGCAAGATCCGCTTCTTCTCGACCCGCCTGTTCGAATTCGACCTGGCGCTGTGCGTCGGCATCGGCGCCATCGCCACCAAGGTGACCGTGCAGAACGCGGTCGAAGCCAAGACCCGCGTCGATCCGGGCGGCAACGTGGGCGGCTACGCCCAGTTCTACCTGACCGAACGCTTGGCATTCCGTATTGATTTCCACCAGTTGTTCTATCCGGCGTACGACGACAAGAAGGACACGCCCACCGGCGGTCTGTCGCACCCGCTGGCCACCACCATCGCGCTGACCTACTTCACGGCGCCTCCGCAATAGCGAGCCGCCCCGCAACCTGCGACGCCGCCTAAACTGACCCACTGCGGCGCGTCCATCGTCCATGCAGGCCCGGCCGCTGCGCCGCCCTGACGGAGCCCGAGATGAAGAAAGTGAGCATGCTCGAACGGTTGCAACGCCATGCCCGCGGCCCAATGCTGGCAGTGGCCCTGCTGATCGGCGTCGGCCACGCGGCAGAGGCTTGGGCGCTCACGCTCGAGCAGGTGTTCGTCCTACTGGAAGCCGAGGCGACCGACGACCAGATCATCAAGAAGATCCAGAAGGACGGCAGCAAGTTCACGCTTACGCCAAAAGAAATCATGGAGTTGAAGAAGCGCGGCGCCACCGACAAGCTGATTCGCTTCATGCTGTCGACCAGCTCGACCAAGCCGCAGCCGGTCGACACGGCTGCCGAGAAAGAGAAGAAGGCCGAAAAAGAGCTGAGCGACGCCGAAAAGGCCGCCGAGGAAGCGCGGCTGAAGGAAGAGTCGCTGCGCCTGGCCGAGGAACAGCGCCGGCGCGAAGAGGCCCAGCGCCGGGCCTTCGCCGGCAAGGTGCTCGCCCAGGGTCAGGCCTACGCCAACGAAGGTGAATTCGTCAAGGCCATCAAGATCTTCAACAAGTTCGTCGAGGAGGGCGTCGGCGGCATCCCCTACGCGCCCGACAGCAACGAGGCCTACGTCGCCCGCTACGGCATGGCCAACGCCCTGGCGCGCGCCGGTCTGATCCAGTCGGCGGCCGACACGCTGCTCGACGTGGTCAAGTCGGGTTCGGACAAGATGTTCTTCGTGCCCGCGGTCAACCAGCTGCGCGACCTGCGCCGGCAGATCATCTACCGCCCGCCCGAGATGGAAGAGCTGACCAAGCTGGCGGTGGCCACCTTCGACCAGGGCTTCCAAGACTCGTACTTCTACATGGTTGGCGAATCGCTCAACGACTTTGGCGTCAAGGATCAGGCCCGCCCGTTCCTAGAGCGCGTCACCTCGGCTTCGCCGGACTATCCCAAGGCGCAGTACCTGCTGGGTCTGATGGAAATCCCCGACACGCCGCCGGACAACGAAGGCAAGGTCGAGTCGCTGTCGGGCGCCCAGGTCAAGGCGGCCTCCGAGGCCTTCCAGCGCGCGGTGCTGGCGGCCGAGAAGCTGCCGGGCGGCCGCCCGATGGTCGACCTGGGCTACCTGGCGCTGGCCCGGCTGGCCTACGACATCCAGCAGTTCGACGCGGCCATCTTCTACTACAAGAAAATCAGCAAGAATTCGCCCAAGCTGGCCTCGGCCTTCTACGAGTCGGGCTGGACCTACTTCCTCAAGGGCGACGTTTCGCGCGCGCTGGGCACGTTCCACGCTCTGCACAGCCCCTACTTTGCCCACCACTTCTACCCGGAGTTGTGGATCCTGGAAGCGACCGCCTACGTGAACCTGTGCCGCATCGAGCCGGCCGAGGCGGCGATGAAGATGTTCGAGGACCGCGTGCTGGTGCTGGCGCCGGCCCTGCGCGACTTCCTCAAGCGCTCGCGCAAGCCCGAGGAGTTCTACAAGAGCTTCATCGCCGCGGTGAACAACCCCAAGGGCGCCGGCGGCCTGCCGCGCCAATTGCAGTCGCCGGTGCTGCAGAACGTCGAGTTCTACAATCTTTACAACACCATCAAGCAGATCGAGAAGGAAGACAAGATCATCCGCGCCAACCTGAGCCAGCTCGGCACCTTTGGTGAAGAGCTGCTGCGCAAGCTGGACCAGCGCAAGACCGAGCGCGTCTCGGAAGCCGGCGTGGTGGTGCAGCAGACCCTGCGCACGGCGCAGAAGGAAATCGAGAACTACCAGACCAAGCTGCAGCAGCTGATCCTGGACATCGACGAGCTGCGCACCCAGGAGCTGGAGGCCGAGGCGTCGGGCCAAGAGAAGGTCGCCGGCAAGGACGTGGCCAGCGAAGGTCCCATCGCCATCGCCGGTTCGGACTCGATGTCGTGGCCCTTCGAGGGCGAGTTCTGGAAGGACGAGATCGGCGCCTATCGCTCGTTCTTGAAGTCGAAGTGCAAGACCAGCGACGCACCGAGCCTGGGCGTCGACCCCGGCGCCACGCCGCCGGGCCCCTAGCAGCCGCGGCGCCACGGAGCAGTCCCGCCCAGCGCCGTCCCGTGCGGAGCCAATGTACCGACCACCCGCAGCCGCGCTTCGTGCCGCGGCCGCAGCAGGTCTAGCGAGGAAAGTCCATGAAATCATCGTTGATGCAGCGGTTCCTCAGCCCCCGGCTTACCCGGGTCGCCGCTCTGCTCACCTCTACGGCGCTGACCGTGCCCGCGGTGAGCGCGCCGATGTTGGCGCTGGCCCAAGAGGCCGACGACATCGAAGGTGCCGCGAGCAAGAAGGTCGAGAAGAAGGGCTCGCTCATCGAGGAAGAGACCAAGAAAGCGCCCGACAAGAAGCCCAAGCGCAACGAAGACGACCTGGTCAAGGGCGGCTTCGAGTACGAGCGCCTGGAGCAGGCCGGCTTCACCGAAAAGGAGCGGTCGATCCAGATCGAGAAGTCGAAGATCCGCAAGCGCACCATCAAGACCTTGCTGGAACTCATCGAGCGCAACCCGCGCGATCCGTCGGTGCCCGACTACTACTTCCGCTTGGCCGAGGCGTGGTGGGAAGAGACCAAGTTCGCCTACTTGATGGAGCGCGCCGATTACGACAAGAAAATGGAGCAGTTCACCAAGGGCGTGCTGACCGAGAAGCCGGTGGAGCCCATCGAGAACTACGAGCAGTCGATCGCCTACTACGAGAAGGTCCTGCAGCAGTTCCCCAAGTACCCGCGCCTGCCTGAAATTCTGTACCGCCTTGGCAAGGCCTGCCTGCAGCAGGGCAAGGCGCGCGGCGACAAGGTGCTGAGCCAGCGCGGCGCCCAGTACCTGAACAAGCTGATCCAGGACTTCCCGGCCAATCCGCTGATTCCGCAGGCGCACTTGGCCCTGGCCGAGCACTACTTCGAGTCGAACAACTTGGTGCACGCCAAGATCCACTACGAGAAGATCACCCAGAATTTCAAGAACACCGCGATGTTCAACTACGCCCTCTACAAGCTGGGCTGGGTGTACTACAACCTGCGCGAATTCCAGCGCACGATCGAGACCTTCAAGCAGGTGGTCAAGGAGATCGGCAAGGACTCGGACCGCGGCAAGATCGAGTTCCGCGACCAGGCGCTGAAGGATCTGGTGCAAGCCTACGCCGAGCTCGACGGGGCGTGGCCGCAGGCCAAGGAGTACTTCATCTCGGTCGAAGGCGAGGCCAAGGCCTGGGAGCGCCTGTACAAGCTGGCCGAGATCTACGTCTCGGTGGACAAGGACAAGGACGCCATCGACCTGAACCACCACTTCATCGAGAACAAACCCACCGACCCGCGCTGCGTCGACTGGCACGAGACGGTGGTCGACATCTACAAGAAGCTGGGCGCCTTCCCGGACATCGAAGCGGCGATGCGCGCCTTCCTGGCCTTTACCGACGACCGCAGCTCGGCGTGGATGGCGGCGATGCGCGGCAAGAAGAGCGAGTCCAAGTCGGCCGAAGCCTTGGACAAGGCCGACCGCATGGGCGAGAACTACCTGCTGTTCATCTCGAACTACTACCACCAGCTGGCGCAGAAGACCGACGAGGAGACCAAGGACGAAGCCAAGGCCACCGCCTACTACGCCAAGGCCGCCAGCGACTACAAGGAGTTCCTGCGCCGCTGGCCGAACTCCAAGAAGGCCTACCTGGTGTCGTTCTACTACGCCGAAATCCTGTACGACCAGCTGAAGGACTACGTGGGCGCGGTCAAGGCCTACGAGTTCGTCATCGAAAAGGACCCGCAGGGCGAGTTCTTGGAAGACGCGGCCTTGGGCGTGGTCTACGGCACCGAGGAGCTGATGCGCAAGACCCACGCCTGCTGGGACGACAAGCAGAGCAAGTGGCAAGAGCGCGCCGACTGCCCGCCGCTGGTCGCCACCGTGGAGGGCGAGGGCGTCAAGGTCACCAAGTTCAAGACCAAGGAAAAGAAGGAGCTGAGCGAGGAAGAGATCAAGGCCGCGCAAGTGCCCAAGAAGCGCCAGGAATTGCACCCGCTGGAAGTGAGCTACGTCAAGGCGGCCAACAAGTACGTGCAGCTCATGGAAAAGGCCAAAGAGGACTGCGCCAAAGGCGTCAAGAAGCTGTGCGGCAAGGGCAAGCGCGTGCCCGAGATCATGTACCTGGCGGCGTCGGCCTACTACGACCGCGGCCAGTATCCCGAGGCCATCGACGGCTACGAGCGCGTCTACAAGTACCAGGAAGAGAGCAAGGTCGCCGAGATCGCGGTCAAGAGCCTGATCGACATCTTTGCCCGCCACAAAGACTGGGTAAAGATTGAAGAATGGTCGCGGCTCATGCTCAAGCGCAAGAAGCTGGAGCTGCTGACCGTCAAGGATCTGCGCAAGTACGTGGCCGTGTCGGTCGCCGAGCAGGCGCAAGAGCTCTACGAGAAGAAGGACTTCGAGGCGGCGCACGCCAAGTTCGACACCATCTTGCGCGAGTTCAAGACCGAAGAGCCCGAGATGGCGGCCACCGCGCTGTACAACAAGGCGCGCCTGTATGAATTCCAGAAGATGGACAAGGTCGCCATCGAGACCTACGAGCGCGTGGTGAAGGAATTCCCCAAGAGCAAGATCGCGCCAGAAGCCAAGTTCCAGGTCGGTATGCTCTACGAAGCCATGACCCAGTTCAAAGAGGCGGCCGACGCCTTCTTGGACATGGCCAAGTTCCGCGACAACGCCGACGCCGCCCAGGCGCTGATCAACGCCGGTCAGATCCTGAACGCGCTGCAGCAGTACAAGGACTCGGCCGCGGCCTACGACAAGTTCATCACGGTGGCCAATGCGCTCAAGGGCACCGACGACGAGACCAAGCGCCTGAAAGAGCTGGTCGCCGACGCCGAGATGGAAAAGGGCCACGTCTACGAAAAGATGGGCTCGGAGGGTGCCAAGCAAGCCGCGGGCTTCTACA
>JACRCU010000298.1 GCA_016218865.1 Deltaproteobacteria bacterium
CGCCGCGGTCGCCACGTCGTAGTCCTTGGGTTCGAGCCCCAGCACCAGATCGCGCACGCAACCACCCACCAAGTAAGCGGAATGGCCAGCATCGCGCAGACGTTGCACCACGTTGACCGCGACCGCGCAGGCTTGCGAAGGATGCAGTTCAACGTGGGCAGCAGCTTCCATGCGCCAATTCTAGGTGGCCGCGGCCTCTGGCAGCAAGCACCCAAGGGCCTCCATTGCGGCCACTTTGCCAATTGGAATTTGCCACCCCACTTGCGCTAAAGTAACTGTTTCGCCATGCGCAGGTCCGGCCGGCGCATCCTATGTACGCCTTGCCAGGAGTTGGCCATGCGCCAAACGCGCAACCCGCAAACGCAATTCCGCATCCGCCTTGCCCGCGACGGGCTGGTGTGCGGCCGCCTGTGGCGATCCATCGCGGCGCTGCTGGCGGTGTTCGCGCTCCAGGTGGGCTGCAGTTCGCCGTCGACCACTGCCGATGCTGGCGACAGCCAGGCGGCGGACGGCGAAGAGGACGTGGAACAAGAGGACGTGCTGCAGCCGCCGACCCTGTCGGTCTCGGTCGTGGCCAAGCCCGGCTCGGGCAATGCGCCGCTGCCCGTCGAATTCGTCGCGACCGTCAAGGGCGACGATCCGGCCAATCTGTTCGTCGAGTGGGATTTTGGCGACGCGTCGATCCCGGTGATCTACAACCTGAGCCTTCCCGAAGAGGCCGGCGGTCTCAAGGTCAAGAACACCTACAGTTACAAGGGCTCCTACAACGCCCACGTCAAGGTCTACTGGCGCTACAACAGCAAGGTCAAAGCCGAGGCCTCAACCACGGTGGTGGTCGACGAGCCGGTCGAACTCTCGCTCAGCAACGTCGACCTGATCTCGCCACCCACGGTCGGCATGGGCAGCGACGTGTCGCTCACCTTCTCGGTCGACAACAGCGGCGATGCCATCGCCAACCCGATCCAGGTGGGCATCTACCTTTCGGCCACCCAGGTGCTCGACGACACGGCGCTGTTGGTCCACTCCGAGACGATCGCCAAGATGGACTCGGGCAAAACCTCGCAAAGTATTGTGTATTTTGGCAACGATCCCGATACCAAGACCGCGCCCAGCCACTTCAAGGTGCCGGCCGACCTGCCCGACGGCGACTACTTCATCTTGGTGATGGTCGATCCCAGCCACAGCTTGAACGAGGCGAATCAGGCCGACAATTTCGGTGTGGCCACGTCGCTGCTCAACGTCAACAACCAAGAGGCGGCCCAGCCCGATCTGGTGATCACCGGGCCGGAATTCGACGGCGGGCTCACGTACTCGCCGGGCGACTCGCTCACCTACTCGCACGAAGTGTCGAACATCGGCGAAGGCGATGCCAAGGCCAGCAAGTACGCGGTGTTCCTGTCGGCCGACAAGAAGCTGGACTACGATCCGACCAAGGAAGCCGACGACCCCAGCCAGGGCGACCGCATGCTGACCAAGCTCGCGACCAGCAACTTGCTCAAGCTGTCGCCCAAGGCCACGCTGCCGCTCAACTACTCGGCGATCATTCCCGATGTGCCGGATGGCGACTATTTCCTGATCGCCGCCGCCGACGTGAAGAACCAACTGGCCGAGTCCAACGAAGACAACAATCACGCCGTGGGGCCGCAGCCGGTCAAGGTCAAGAAACTGGTCAAAAACGGTGTGGATTTGAACCTGGTCGCCATGACCGTCAAGCCCAAGGGCACCTTCTTGGGCGGCCAGGTGGGCGTGCAGTGGTCGGTCAAGAATGCGGGCAACACCGCCATCGCCACGCCGTCGCCGGCCAGCATCTACTTTTGCCCCGACAAGGCGTTCTCCAAGAACACCTGCATCACCAACCAGAAAGACTTCACCATCCCGGCGCTGGCCGCGGGCGAGACCAAGGACGGCACCACGCTCGTGACCATCGCCAACACCACGCCGGTCCAGAACTACTACATCTACGTGCGTATCGACCCGGCCAACGTCGTCGTTGAACTCGACGAAGGCAACAACGTCGCGGTGTTCGACAAGCTGATCCTGACCGCGCAGCAGAACGTGGACCTGTGGCCCGAAGCCGTGGGCGTGCACCCGGCCAGCGTGGTCGCGGGCGAGAAGATCAAGGTCTCGTACACCGTCCGCAACGACGGCACCACCGGCGCGGCGGCGTCGACCACCTGGATCGCCCTCAGCCCCAACAAGCAGTGCGGCGCGTCGCTGGTGGCGCAGGGGCTCAACATCCTGATCTCCGAGAATCTGGACTCGGGCGCCGACGCCCTGAGCGCCGTCGATGTGGTGCAGGACATCACCATGCCGGTCGGCCTCGATCACACCATCACCAGCTGGTACATCTGCGTCATCCTGGACGCCAAGGTCGCCAACACCAAAGAGACCAACAAGGGCAACAACGCCGCCGCTTCGTCGTTGCCCATCGCGGTAACGGGCGCCAAGGGCGGCTGTTTCGAAGACGACGCCGACCTGGCGGGCGGGGGCAACAACAGCTTGGCCACGGCGGCACCGCTGCCGGCCAACGCGACCGCGGTCCTCGGCTCGTGCGGCAACGACGACTGGTGGAAAGTCACGGTTCCCAAGGGCAATTCGCTGCTGGTCAACCTGATTTCCACGCCGCTCATCTCCACCGTGGTGGTGCCGGCGGACCTGGACCTGGAGATTTGGGCGCCCGACGGCAAGACCTTGATCGACGGACAGAAATTGACGTCGGCGGCCAAGAAGGCCTCGGCCCTGACGGTGACCACGGGCGGCGACTACTACATCCGCGTCGCGCCCAAGACCACCGCGACCAAAGCCCAGTACACTCTTCAGGCCCAGGTGCTGGCACCGGCCGCGGGCGTCGATCTGCTGGCCGGTCAACTCACCGTCTCGCCCAGCGTCACCTTCCCGGGCGCGCTCATCAAAACCAAGTTCAAGGTCACCAATTTGGGCGACAAGGCCGCGGCGCCGTTCACGGTTCGCTACCTCCTGAGCCAAGACGGCAAGGTCGACGAGAACGACAAGATTCTTAAGGATGTCGACTACATCAACGGTATGGACGCCAGCATCACGCTCCAGAGTACCGAGACGCTGCTGCTCCCGATCGTCGCGGGCGGCAACTGGACGGTGCTGGCCCAGGTCGACACCGGCAAGGTGATCGCCGAGACCAACGAAACCAACAACTTGTCGCTGTCGAACACCCTGCAGCTGAGCACCACCCAGACGTGCCAGCCCGACGCCTTCGCCGGCAACCACACCGCCGACACCGCCGCGGCGCTGCCCCCGTCCGGTACGCTGCTGCAGGCGCTGAACGTCTGCCCGGGTCTGCCGGACTGGTACAGCATTCAAGTGCCGACCGGCAAAGCGCTTTCCGTCAAGCTCAACTGGAAGTACCAGTCCGGCAAGGGCTTGGTCGGCGTGCAGATCATCGACTCAAGCAAGGCCGGTGTGCTCGCCGGCGTGGCCAGCGCCGCCAACAGCAAGGCGACCATCCCGTACGTGCAGGTGGGCGGCACGTACTATGTGCACGTGTACGTACTGCCAGAAACCACAGCGATTCCGTACGACTACGACGTCACCGTCACCGTCAGCGAGCCGGACCCCACCGATGTGTGTTTGGCCGATCCCTACGAGTCGAACAATGCCGTGGCGTCGGCGCCCGAGATCGGCTGTGGCCAGGCCACGTTGAGCTTGTGCCTGGGCGACGAGGACTGGTTCAAGCTGGTGATGAAGAAGGACGAGGTCATCAACCTCGACTTCAACCACCCGGGCAACGCCTATCAGCTCAAGATCTTTGGCAATCCCAACCTGCCGCCGCTCAAGACCCAGGGCGGCAACGGCAAGGTGCCCTTCACGGCGCCCGACGACGGGATCTACTACCTGCAGGCGTCGTACAAGTCGCCCGGCATCAAGCCGACCGGCGGCTTTGGCTACACGCTGTTCGTCGATGGCGGCAAGGGCGTGGATCTGCTGGCGAAAATCCAGTCGGTGTTCCCGTCGCAAGTGGTCCAGGGCGAAGACATCTACCTGACGGTGCAGCTGAGCAACGCGTGCCAGGATCCGTCGACCGACTTCTGGTACGGCTACTACTTCTCGGCGGACAACAAGCTGGACGCCAGCGACGCCCTGATGAGCCTGCGCCCGATGACGGCCCTGACCGGCAAGGCCAGCAAGGCGGTGGACGACAAGGCGATGATTCCGGTCGATGCCAAGCCCGGTCCGGCGTACGTGATCGTCGCCGCCGACGCCACCGGCAGCGTGGCCGAGAGCCAGGAGCTCAACAACACCGACGCCGCGGCGATGGAAGTCATCAAGCTGTGCCTACCCGACGTGTTCGAGCCCAACAGCGCGCCGCAGATCGCCTCGCCGCTGCTGATGGGCGTCACGCCGGACCTGTCGCTGTGCCCCTACGATCTGGACTGGCACACCGTCGACCTGAAGAAGGGCGAGACGCTGACCGTCACCGCCAAGTTCGATCAGGCCGCGGGCGACCTGGACATCCGCCTGTACAAGGTCAACAAGTTCGCCGCGCCGGTGGCGGTGTCGGCCACCAAGCAGGCTCCCGAGCAATTCACCTACCAGAGCGACGAGAGCACCAAGTTCTACCTGCGCATCTCGGGCTTTGCCGGCGACGCCAACGCCTACCAGTTGGTGGCCTGCAAGTCGCTGACCGGCACCTGCATCGAGTGCCTGAACGACTCGATGTGCGCGGTCAATCAGGCGTGCGATCCCACCACCACGGTCTGCGGCCCCAAGTCGTGCAGCGACGACAACCTGGCCCCGTGCGACGACGCCAACCAATGCACTGCCGACACCTGCGTCAAGGGCAAGTGCAGCAACGGCCTGGCGCCCGGCCTGGTCTGCAGCGACGCCGACCCATGCACGCTGGGCGAAACCTGTGCGGTCGACGGCAGTTGCGTGGTGCCCAAGACCACCCAGGTGCAGAGCCTGGCCAGCGACGCCACCACCTTGGTCGACTTGGGCACGGCCGCGGCAGCGACCGACGACGGCGGCTATGTGGTGGCCGGCGCCCGCGAGACCGCCCCCGGCGAACTGCGCGGCTACGTGGCCCGCTTCGCGGCGGACGGCAAGGTGATGTGGCAGAAGTCCCTCAGCGCGGGCAATTCGCCAAATGTCCTGCAGGGTATTGCCGTGCTGGGCGACGCTATCGTCGCCGTTGGCCAGGCCGGCAGCCCCAGCGCGGGCTGGTTCGTGCGCCTGGACTTGGCCACCGGCAACCTGCTTTCCAGTCAGTTGCACAAGGTCGGCACGGCCAGCGCCAAGTTCAATGGCCTCGTGGCCCTGCCGGCGGGCAGCATCATCGCTGTGGGCAGCGCCAGCGACCCCAGCGCCACGGCCGACGCCCAGGACGGCTGGGCCGCACACCTGGACGGCGACGGCAACCTGCTCTGGCAGAAATTCCTGGGCGGCGCCGGCAACGACAGCTTGTTCGCCGTGGCCCTGGCCCCCAGCGGCACCGAGGTCGTGGCCGTCGGTCAAGACGACCAGAGCACTGTGCAGCAGGGCTTGTTCGCCCGACTGGCGGTGGCCACGGGCGCGATCGGCACCCAGGTTGCCCTGTCCGAGGGCGCGAGCAACACCACCTTGTCTGCCGTGGCGATCCTGCCGAACGGACTGGTCACCGTCGCCGGCGCCACCGACAGCGGAAAAACGGCCTCCAGTCCGCCTACTTGGCAGGCCTACCTGGCGCGCTGCAACCTGTCCGGCGCCGTCAGCTCCAGCGCCATCATCGCCGCCACCACCCCGCAGGCGCCCAGCTTCGCTGGCCTCAAGACCGCCCGCATCTACGGGTTGGCCCTGCAACCAGATGGCAGCTTGGCCGCGGCGGGCTACAGCGGCGCCGCCAGCGAGAAGGCCTTTGGTTTCGACGGTATGCTTTGGCTCGTCGGCAGCGACAACCAGGTCACCGCCAGCTGGCCGGTGGGCAAGGACAAAGCCGACGTCCTGCGCGCCGTCCTGCCCTGGAACTGGGGATGGCTTGGCATCGGCGCCCTGGCCGAACTGGACGCCACTTCGGATTTGCTGCGCTTTCTGGTGCAGCCCACGGCGCCCAGCTGCGACGACTTCAATCCTTGCACCATCGACAGCTGCAAGGCGGGCACCGGCTGCGCCTACGTCGAAATGCTCGACGGCAGCGCCTGCGGCAGCGGCACCTGTCAGAGCGGTATCTGCACAGTCAATTAGGCCATTTCGGTATGACCCAGACCATGCACAAGGGCGGTTGGCTGCGACCCGCGCTGGCCGAGCCGCTGCCGGGCGAGCCGCCGGGCCTGCGCCAGCTTTCGGCCGCGGCCGCGTGGCAGCAAGGCCAAGACGCCGAACAAATGTACGATTTCGAGGCGGCCCGGCACCTGTACCGCCAGGCCGTCCGCGCCACGCCGGCCCGGCAGGCGCTGGAAGCCAGCGCGCGCTATGCAGAATTCCTGGTCGAGCGCCTGGGCGATCTGGCCGAGGTCGCCGGGTGGCTTGATGAACCGGATTTCGCCCTGGTCAGCGATGCCAAGGGCGCCGCCCGCGACTTGACCCGCCTGGTGGCCCACGCCGCGGCCGGCGTGCAGCATCCGCGCGCCACCGAGCTGGACCGCCGTCTGGCCGGGCAGGGCGACGCCCAGGCTCTGCTGCGC
>JACRCU010000295.1 GCA_016218865.1 Deltaproteobacteria bacterium
CCCGGCTTTTGCCCAGACTTGCCGGCGGTTGCAGACCTCGCCGCGGGCGACCGGGCCGCGCGACGGCGCCACCACTACCGAGACGGGCAAGATTCTGGCGCGGGTGCAGAAGCTGCTGGCGCTGGCCGACAACGACAACGTGCACGAGGCCGAGGCGGCGATGGCGGCCGCCAACAAGCTGCTTTTGGAGCACAATTTGCAGCACGTGGTGCGCCAAGAGGATGCGCAGTACCAGGCGCGGCTGGTGGGCAAGGCGGCCGGCGCCTTCGACGTGTCGGCCAAGCTGGTGGCGGCGATCCTGTCGGAATTCTTCTTCGTCGAGTGCATCTGGGTGGCGACGTACGACGCGCGCCGCGACCAGAGCCAGCGCCAGCTGGAGATCATGGGCAGCGAGACCAACCTGGAATTGGCCCACTATGTTCATGACTTTCTGCACCGCGAGTGCGAGGCCCTGTGGCAGCGGTCGCAGACCGGGCTGTGGTCCAGCGACCGTTCGAGCAAGCGCGAGTTCAAGGCCGGCGTGCTCATGGGGTTTCGCGACAAGCTGCGCGCCGAGCGGACCGTCAGCCGGGCCCGCGGGTTGGTCTGGCTGGGCGACCCGGGCCTGACGGCCTACACCCGCGAGCGCTATCCGCGGCTGGTGAGTACGGGCAGTGCCGGGGTGGCGCATTCTTCGGCGCTGGCGGCCGGGCGGGCGGCGGGCAGCCAACTGTCGGTCCATCCAGGTGTTTCGCACCCCGCGGCGCGGGGACGCCTGCTCGGGCGGTCGTAGCGGTATTATGAACGTCTAGCGCGGATCGGTAGAGACTAGATAAATATCTAGTTCATGTCCAGGACCGAGTACAGCAGCTCGCCAAAGCCGTAGCTGGCGGCGTTGCCGATCAGGGCCCAGCGCCACGGGTTGGTGCCGCCCAGGCGCCGCAGCCACCAGCCTTCGAAGATCACGATGCCGATCTCCATCAGCCAAATTGCCGGATTCTCTAAGGTTTCTGGCGAGCCGCGGCCGAGGACATCCGCCAGTGGCCAGCGCACTTGGTGCCACAGCGGGGTCAGCACGAACCACAGCAGCGGGTGGGTGATGGCGCTGGGCTGCAGGGCCGCCCACCAGCGACCGTCGACGCAAAACCGTTGGTAGATCGGGGCTTCGATGATCTGGGTCGCGGCAAAGGCCGCCATCCACCAAAGCAGGTACTGGTCGTTGCTCACGAGCGCGGACCACCGGTGGCGTCGGCCGCGGGCGCGGTCTCGGGCGGCCGCTCGACCGGCATCGGGCGCTGGTAGCCGCCGCAGTGGGGCACCACGTCGAGCACCAGGGTCGATAGCCACGCCAACCATTTGAACTTGTTGTACTTCATCGGGTGCTCCTGCGGTGGTCCCGGCAGCATACCCGGCCGCGGGGTCGGCGACAACTGCGCCACTCCAGCAGCTTGGCGTGCGCTTCTTCGACACCCCTGGCGACGGCGGCTATGCTGACCGCGCGGACCCGCGTAGTTCGCAAGGAATGGTTCGCCATGAGTCGTTCTCCTGCCGGTCGCCGCGGCCTGGCCAAGCTCGAGCGCACCGCCGTGCGCGCCGCCACCGGTTTCGTCAACGGCATCGAGTGGTTGCAGCGCGATCCCGCCGACGTGGTCGACCGCACGCCCTACGACGTGGTGGGGCGGCGCTCGCTGGTCACCCTGCGCCACTACCGGCCGTTGGTGCACGACGAGGACCTGGAGATCGGCCGTACCACCGTGCGCATCGAGGCGCCGCGCCGACCGGTGCCGGTGCTGCTGATTCCGCCGCTGATGGTGCAGCCGTGGATCTACGACCTGGCGCCGCGGCGCAGCCTGGTCCGCACCTTCTTGCGCGCCGGTTTCGATGTGGTCCTGCTGGACTTTGGCGCGCCCGGCAAAGAGCACCAGAACGTGACGTTGGACGACTACGTGCTGGACTGGGTGCCGTTTGCCATCGACCGCACCCTGGAGATCAGCCAAAGCGCCGACTTGGCCCTTTTGGGCTACTGCCAGGGCGGGCTGTTCGCGCTGTTCCACACGGCGGTGCACAAGGACCCGCGGGTGCGCGCCATCATCACCATCGGCTCGCCGATCGACGCGCAAAAGATGAGCCTGCTCAACGTGTTCGTGCGCTACGGCCACGCGCAGATCGACGCCATCAGCCGCCGGCTGGGCAACGTGCCGGGCGGCCTCTCGGCCACGGCCTTCCGCATGACCAACCCGATCGGCTCGGTCACCCGCTACAGCGACCTGTTCCTGAACCTGTGGAACGACGACTTCGTCAATGGTTTCGATGGGGTCACCGCCTGGACCTCGCACTTCGTCGACTATCCGGGCGACGCCTTCCGCCAGCTGCTCGGTGACTTCGTCAAGGACAACAAGCTGATGCAGGGTACCATGCAATTTGGCGACAAGACGGCCAATTTGCGCGACATCACCTGCCCGGTGCTGGCGTTTGCCGGCAAGACCGACAAGATCGTCCCGCCGGCCGCGGCGCGCGAGGTCCTGGGCGTGCTGGGCACCAGCGACACCACCTTTCGCGAGGTGCCGGGCGGACATATGGGGGTGATGGCGGGGCGCCACGCGCCGACCCAGGTGTGGGCCTACGCCGCCGAGTGGCTCAAGGAAAGATTAGGCTGATGGCCGACTTGCGGGAGGCAGACTGAGCCAGCGCCGCACCGCTTCGATGTCCTCGACCCGGACCTGCCCCGGCTGCAGCGTGCCCAGGCCGATGGGGCCGTAGGCGATGCGCAACAGCCGCTGCACCGGGTGGCCACAGGCCGCAAGCAGGCGCCGTACCTCGCGATTCTTGCCCTCGCTCAGGTCCAGCAGCAGCTGACTCTCGCGCCGCGAAACCTTCTTGATCTCCACGGCATCCGCGGCCAGACGCTCGCCGTCGTCGACCACGCCCTGCACCAGCCGCGCGGGCAGCTCGGGCGACACCAGACCCTTGACCTCGACCAGGTAGCGCCGCCGCACCTGTGAGCGCGGATCCAGAAGGCGATTGGCCAGTTGCGTGTCGTTGGTCAGCAGCAGCAGCCCGCTGGTGGCCTGGTCCAGGCGCCCGACCGCCTGTACGCCGTCGGCTTTCGCGCCCAGCTCGCTGTAGATGGTCGGCCGGCCTTGGGGATCGTCGCGGGTCACCAGCAGCCCGCGCGGCTTGTTGTAGGCCAGCAGTATCGGGGTGTTCTGCGCCACCGGCGCCTGGTCGATCTGCACCTGGATGCGCTCGGGCACCACCGGCAGGTCCGGGTCGCGGACCACCGCGCCGCCCACCGTCACCCGGCCTTCGCCAATCCACGCGCGGGCTTGCGTGCGACTGGCCAGCCCCAGCTTGGACAGGGCGCGCTCCAGCGGCACATGGCCGGCGGGCCAGCCCAGGCGCGGCGGTCCGTCGGCCAACCTCAGTGCCCCCGGCAGACGACGCGCACGCGCTTGCTGATCTCGGGGTTGTTGCCCGGGGAATTGCCTTGGGTGGCGCCGATCTGCAGCGTGCCGGTGTCGTCGAGCACCAGCGTGCCCGCGCCCTGCAGCTCGATGGCGCCAGCGGCGATGGTAGCGGGCTTGCCGTTGAAGGTCGCGGACTTGCAGACTCCTGTCCACTGGCTGCCGTCCCACTGGTAGCTCGACTCGCTGTCGCCCGTGCCGTACTGCGCGCTCGAGTGGGCGCCCTTGGGGCCGGGCCAGATCCACAACTCCACGCCCACGGACGCTTTTTTCCACGCCTCGGGCGCACTCATGCGCGCCAGGCTGTCGGCCCACGCGGCTTCGCTGCCGGCGGGCAGCATCGGCAGCAGCGTGCCGGCCTGCACGTAGGCGGGGATCTCAGTCAGCGACACGTCGACGGGCAGGGCGGTGCCCCCCTGGACAGGGCTCTCGGCCACGGTAGTCCCCGCCGCGGCATAGGGCGGCAACAGCGGGAACCACTGGATCGGCGGCAGCTCGACCGTGCGGCTCACTGCGCCCTTGCTCACCACTGGCGCCACGGCGATGCGGTCGCCCAGCATGAACTGGTCGGTGCGGGTCCAACCCGGCTCGAACGCGGGGAATTGCCACGCCAGCGGCCGCATCATCGCCACCTCGGGGGTCTGCGCCAGCATCCACAGGTACGGGAACAGCTGGGTGTGCAGTGTGGCCCAACGCTTGAAGTGCGCCGTGGTCTCGGCGTCGTGCTCCCACTGCCAGTTGGCCTGCGCCAGCTTGCCGTGGTGGGTGCGGAACACGGGCGTCAGCGCCGCCAGCGGCACCCAGCGGAAGAACAGCTCCTTGTCGGTGGGTACGGTGCCGGCCGAGGCGTAACCGGCGATATCCGAGCCAAAATACGGGAAGCCCGCCACGCCCAGGCCCAGGGCAATCGGCACCACGCTGGGGAAGCCGTCGCCGGCCGAGAAGTCGGTCTGCTGGTCGCCGCCCCACATCACCTGTACCAGCGGCTGCGAGCCCAGCCACGCCGAGCGCACGAAGGTCAGGCGCTCGCGGCCATCCTTGGCGGCCCAGGCATCCAGCAACTCTTGATTCAGCTTCTGGTATTGCACCGGGTAGCCCTGGTGGCGGCTCCAGCCCGAGCCGGCCGCGGTCACCGCGTCGGTGGGCAACCACTCGCAGAAGTCCGCCATCCAGCCGTCGGCGCCCGCCTCGAGCCCCGTGGCGTAGACCTGCTTGGCCCACAGAACGGCATCGGGGTTGTCCAGGTCGAGCATGGTGGCGGGCACGAACTTGCCGCCGATGAAGGTGTAGGGCTTGCCGGCGCTGTCCTTGATCGCGTAGCCCTTGGTGGTTGCTTCCGACCAGATCTCGGCATCTTGAGTGACGAATGTGTTGTTGTACGTGAGGAACTTGAAGCCAAAGTCGTGCAGCTTCTTGGAAAGATCCGCCATGTTGGGGTACAGCTTGTCGTCCGCCTTCCAGTCCTCGTCCAGGGTGTAGTCCTCGGCCGTTCCCGTGCCGCCGCGCCAGTCTTCGCTCCAGATGGCGCTGGCAGGAATGTTCAACTCTTTGAGTTTCTTGGCGATACGCAGCACGTTGTTGCTGCCGTAGATGGCGTCGATCCACGGCATCAACGCAAACCCGGGCAGCATCCGCGGCGTACCCAGCAGGGTGGCCAGCTTGCTGTTGACCGCCTGCGGGCTGCCGGCGACCACCAGGGTCACATCCAGCGTGCCGCCTTGGTTTTCCCAGCGCAGCAGCTTGGGGTCGGTTTTGCAGACGTCGGCCAGCACGCGGTACTCGGAACGCAGCAGCGCGCCGTAATTGCGGCTCGACACGAACAGCGGCATGGGCGTGTGGCTCTGGTCCCGCTTGCCGTTGACGAACCACAGCGGCGGCGGCTCCTCAGCTGGGAGCTTGCCGATGCCGTCTTCGCTGACCCACAGCTCCAGGCGGTGGCCGCGGTGGTCCACGTCGAAGCCCTGGCCGCCAAAGCCGACAAAGTGTTCCTTGGGCTCGCAATTCCAGGCGACGGTCGTCTGGTTGGCCGTTCCCGCCGGCTCGAAGCTCAAGCGCACCTGGGTGGGTGTCTCTACCGTCAGCCGCAGCGTGCCGAGCAGGTTGGAGTCGGCGGAAAACCCGTGGAACCAAGCGATGTTTTCGGCGGTACCCTGCAATTCAAGCTTGGCCACCGACTGCCAAGGCGGCGCCCCGGTGTCGTCGAACAGGAACGAGCCGAACTTGAACTGGACCTTGGGCGACGCCGTGCGGACGGCCAGGCCCAGACTGCCGGGGTCGGCCAGGGCCAGCAGCTCGGCTTGTCCGTTCATGATCGCGACGCGGCTGGTGGCCGGCGCAAAGGCGAACCACACGCCGTCGCTCGGCTCCAGGACGCTTTTGCCGGCGGTATCCGCAAAAGTCGTGTCGCCGTAGCCGCTTGCGTCGCTCTTGTGCACGGGCTCGCCGGAGTCGCTGCAGCCCCAGGTCAGGCCGGCGAGGGCCGCAAGAATCGGGAGTGCCAGCCGCGTGTTCATGGCCAATCGCCTGCTCCTATGCACCCCACCTGATTCGCGCGGGAACGGCTTCTCCGACCCGACTGGCAACTGGCGAGAATCAGGCGGGGACCCCGGTTCGGGCCCGAGAAATTGCCCAGGTTTTCGATCCGAATTGGACGGACTTGGCATCATGGGGTGCCCTCGCTCTGCCGGGCCGCCGCCAGCACGATACGCGCGCAGGCCTCGGCGTCGGAGGCCGCGTCGTGGTGGCGCAGCGCGATGCCCAAGTGGGCGCACACGCTGGGCAAGTTGTGTTTGGGGATCGGCCAGGTGCGCTTGGCCAGCTGCACGGTGCAGTAGATCGGCTGGCTGGGCAGGGCCATGCCCACGGCGCCCAGGCAGGTGGTCAGCACCCGCCGCTCGAAGCCGGCGTTGTGGGCGACCAGGAACTCGCAACCCTGCAAGAAGGCTTCGATCTCGGGCCAAAGCTCGGCGAAGGTTGGGGCCTCGCGCACGTCGTCCCAGGTGATGCCGTGGACCCAGCTGTGCTCGAAGCTGTTGCGCGGCGGGCGGATGTGGCGGTGCAGCACTTGCACGACCTCGCCGTTCTGCACCCGCGCGAGACCGATGGCGCAGGCGCTGTCGCTGTGGCGATCCGCCGTCTCGAAGTCGAGGGCGGCAAACGTGGCATTAAGCAAGGGGATCCAGTGGCTCAAGGCGGCACCACCTCCACGGCCAGGCTGCCCAGGCCGTCGATCGACGCGTACAGGCGCTGGCCGGGCCGCACCGCCCCTACGCCCTCGGGCGTGCCGGTGTAGACCAGGTCGCCGGGTGCGATCGCCACCCACTGCGACAGGTGCGCGACGATGAGCGGCACGCTCCAGATCATCGCGTCGAGATCGGCACTTTGGCGCGGCTCGCCGTCGACCGACAGGCTGAGCCGGCCCTGGCGCAGGTGCCCGACCTCGGCGGCGAGATGCACGTCGCCGATGACCGCCGAATAATCAAAGGCTTTCGCCAGCTCCCACGGCCCGCTGGCGGCCTTGGCGGCGCGCTGGGCGTCGCGGCGGGTCATGTCCAGGCCCACGGCGTAGCCGATCACGTGCTCCAGGGCCGCATCTGGGACGATGTTGCGGCCGTATTTGCCAATGGCGACGACCAGTTCCGTTTCGTAGTGGAAGTCGCTGGTGCGCGGCGGGTAGGGCAGCTTGCCCAGGGTTCCACTGGCAACTTGCAGAATCGAGTCGCCCGGTTTGGCAAAGAAGATTGGTGTATCACGTCGCGGATCGCCGCCCATCTCTTGGATATGTGCGCGGTAATTGCGACCAACGCACCAGATGCGCCGCACCGGCAGGCGCTCGGGGCGGCCGGCGATGGCGAGCGAGGGGGGCGCGGGAGGATCGAACAGCCATTCCATTCAGGTGCCTCGGTCCCGCATGGTACGCAGTTGCCCGGAGGACCGCTAGATGGACACCAGCCGCCACGGCGCGCAATCGAAGTGGAAGTGGTCCTTGTGGCCGGGATAGGCCGGGCCCAGCAGCACCCGGAAAATGTCCTTCCGCGCGGTCAGGCGTTGGGCCAGCAGGTGCAGGAAGTGCGCGTGGGCCTTGCTGATTTCGCTGGCGCCCGGCTGCCAGTGGTGGGCCAGGCGCACCTGCAGCGGGCCGCGGAGCGCCGGCGGTGTGCTGGCAAAGGCCGGATCGCGCTTGCGCAGCGGCGGCAGATCGAAGCCGGCGACGTCGATGCCGTTGCCCAGGCCGTGCTCGGACAGCAGCTCGGGCCAGGTGCGGATGCGCCGGCAGTTCAGGGTGCCCAGGTGGCGGATCGCCTTGGGGGCACGGCCGTAGACCTCGATCGCCGTGTCGCGCGCCACCTCTTCGAACAGGGCCAGGTGCTTGGCGAATTCCGGGTGCACCATCACCGCGCCGGCATACTTCAGGATCTGGCCGCGGTACAGCGTCAGCGGCACCTTGGGGCAGCGCATCGGCCCCTTGCCCGGCATCCAGCGCGGCACGCCGTCGAGCACGTAGGGGGCGTCCTGGGCGCCCAGCGGCTCCGCCCCCGGGTGAACCCGTTCCACGGCCGCGACTTGCAGGATCACCAGCGCCAACCAACCGAGCATCGCGACCTCCACATCGGCAGCCTACCGCAGCCGAACGTGGGACGCACCAGCCGGGAATAGCGGTCTGCCTCCAGACGTTGGATTCGCTGGACGCCTGCGGGGGAAACAAGTATCCTTTTGCGTTCTTGAGCGCCCCGCCGCGGACTTGCCGGCCGGGTCGCTCGGCTCAGAACGGGCCAACATTCTGCAGATCTAGCATCCGGGCTGCGGAAAGAGGTGAGTTGCACATGGCGTTGTCGTCGGTCAAAGCGCGCGAGCTCGAGAGTGGGCGTACGCTAGAAGTCGTTGATCCACAAGACGAAGTGGTGGACATCGCCGGGCTCGACGGACACCGCGGCGATCACGCTGCCGAACCGGCCGGCGAGCGCCACGAGCTGCCGCACCTGCCCGAGCGCCCGTCGGCCAAGCCGGTGGCCCAGGCCGAGCCGGTGGCCGCGCCGGCCCCGCGCGTGCCGCATCAGCGCGTGCAGGTGGCGCCCTACATGGACCTGTACGGCCGCACCTGGCTGCACCCGCTGATCCGCCTGCTGGTCTTGGACGAGCACGGCCCGATGCCGCGCACGGTGCAGGCGCAGGTCGGCTTTGGCGTGATGCTGATGGGCGTGCAGTTCTGCATGGACATGCTGGCCTGGACCCTGGGTTTTCGTTGGGTATTCGTCAACGCCATGGGCTGGCCGGGCTGGACCCTGGCGCTGCTGTTCGCCTTCCTGATCGCTTCGATCATCCTGATTTTCGAACGCTTCGTCCTGACGGCCGACGTGTACGGCGCCAAGCTGCCACTGTTCTTGAACCCGGCGATCCTGATGCGCGTGGCGGTGGTGATCCTGTTCGCCACGGTGACGGCGATCCCGGTGGAATTGATGGTGTTCAACGACGTCATCCAGGGCCGCCTGAACGGCGAGCTGCAGGGAGTGCGCGAAGGGGCGCGCCAGCAGCTGCGCGGCGACATCCGCAAGGACATCGACGACACCGCGGGCGAGGAAGGCAAGGCGCGCACGCGGCTGAAGGAAGAGGCGCCGGTGCTGAAGCTGGAGTCGCTGGACGTGCCGCAACACGACGCGCGGATTGCCGATCTGGACAAGCAGCTCAACAGCGTGCTGGCCGAGCTGACCCAGGAAGAGAAGGGCTGGCGCTCGGGCACCAAGGGCAAGGGACCCAAGTGGTTCCGCCTGAACGACGAGCGGCTGGGCCTGGAGCGCGAGCTGGCCGAGGCCAAGGCGGCGCGGCAGGCCGAGATCGACCGGCGCAGCGAAACCAACCGCAAGGCCGAGGAATTTGCCAGCAAGCGCCACTTCGACGAGCTGGCCAAGATCAGCGACCGCTACGATCCGCGCAAGCGCGAGCTGGAGAAGAAGCTGCGCGAGGTCGACCGCATGACCGACCAGGAGCTGAAGACCGCGACCAAGCGCGAATTCGCCGTGGTCGACGGCTTTGCCCGCCGCTGGAAGATCTTGAACGACCTGGAGAAAGAGGACGCGCTGTTCAACATGACCAAGTGGGCGGTGCGCGGCCTGTTCGTCGCCTTTGGCCTGCTGGTGCTGACGACCAAGGCGCTGTTCAACCGCCCGACCAAGGCCTACTACGCCGGTCTGGATCCGATGCGGGTCAACGAAGACATGCCGATTCGCAAGAAGATCTAGACCAACTCTCGGCTAGACCTTGGGCCGCACCCACAGATAAATCGCCTGGGTTCCGCCATCTGCGGGCTTGGCCGTCATGTAACCGATGACGTTCTGCCGCTCGTGCTTGCGGATGTACTCGCGGATCCACGTTCCCACGCGCAGACCCAGCGGCACCAGCCCGGCCTCGAAGGCCAGCAGCAGGCAGCCGTGGTGCTGCTCGCGGGCGCGGGCGATGGCGCGGCCGATGTCGGGGCCAAGGGCCGCCGGGTCACAACCCTTCAACTGCACTCGCTTCTGCCACGGCCGGTCGCCGCCCAGCGACCACAGGAAGGCCACGTCGACCTTGGCGGCCCACCAGTCGGGCTCGTCGGGCTCTTGGCCCAGCTGCGGCGCCGGTTCCTTGGCGTTCGGTGTCGTCGGCAAGCTGGCGGGCGCAGGCTTGCCGACCCGCGCCGGGCCCGCCAGCGGCTTGACCCCGCTCATGGCCATCGCCAACAGCTCGTCGTCGCTCAGCTCTTGCGGCGGCGGCGGGGGCGGGGGCGGCAGGCGCGCCTGGCGCTCGGCTTCTTCCTTGCGGGCGCGCTCGTCGGCCTGGACCTGCTTCTTCAGGTCGCCCAGGGCGCTGGCGAAGGGCCGGTGCGGCGCGGCGGCATCGCCAAAGGTGCCGCGGGCTTGCGGGGCGGGCTTGGCAGTGCTTGGCTTCGTTAGGGCGGGCTTGGGCTTCTTCATCGGGGTCGCACGACTCGCTGGGCAGCACGGCGCTGACGGGGAGACGGAACGCTAGCGACTTTGCTGCGGCCAGGCAAGCGCTGTGGCCGCGGGGAGTTTGCGGTTGCCTGGCGCGGGCGCGTGCGTCACCATGCGCGACGACGTGGGCGGCTGGAGCCCGGCGAGGTCGCGATGGCGGTGATGAGGAAGTGGGCTGGAACAGTGGCTTTTTCTGCCGCGCTGGCGCTGGTGGCCGCGCCGGTGCAGGCCGAGTCGCTGCCGCAGGTGCAGACTCCCAAAAGCACCCCGCCGCCGCGCATCCAGGGTAACCTGGTCCTGGATCAAGTGCCCGAGATTCCAGCGGAACTTGCCAAGCGCGCCGCGCAGTACACCAACATGCGGCCCGCTCGCTTCGCGGACTGGGCGGCCGACGGCGGCCTGTTCATCCTGACGCGGTTTGCCGAGACCATGCAACTCCACAAAGTTGCGACGCCTTTGGGCGCGCGCGCCCAGTGGACCTTCCTGGACGAGCCGGTCGCGTTCGCCGCGGCACGTCCGCACACCACCGGCGGCGACGAGCTGGTGCTGGGCGTGGACAAGGGCGGCAGCGAGTTCTACCAGCTGTTCCTGTTCCGCCGCCGCGACGGCTCGCTGCGCCTGCTGACCGACGGCAAGTCGCGCCACGACACGGCGGTGTGGTCGGCGGACGGCAAGCGCCTGGCCTTTGTCGGCACGGGCCGCAACGGCAAGGACTTCGACGTGTACACGTGGGCGGCGGACAGCAGCGAACCACCTCAGCGCGCTGCGGAATTGACCGGCAACTGGCGGGTGGCCGACTGGTCGCCCGATGGCAAGCGCTTGCTCGTCATCAAGTTCATGTCGATCGAAGAGTCGGTGCCGCACCTGCTGGATCTGGCGAGCGGCAAGGTGACGCCGCTGCTGCCCGAGCTGGCGGGCAAGACGGTGGCCTTTGGCGACGCGGCCTTTGCCCCCGACGGCACGGTGTGGCTGACTAGCGACTGGGGCGACGACTTCATGCGCCTGGCGCACCAGGGCAAGAACGGCGCGCTGCAGTGGGTGACCCAGAACATCCGCTGGAATATCGAGCTGTTTGCGGTGTCCAGCGCGGGCAAGGTGGCGCTGGTGGTCAACGACGACGGCTGGTCGCGGCTGCACCTGCTGGGCGACGACGGCAAGCCGGCGCCGGTCGCGGGCCTGCCCAACGGCATGATTCGCGACGTGCGCTGGAGCCCGGACGGCAAGGCGCTGGCGGTGGGGCTGACCTCGCCGACCTCGCCGGGCGACGTGTGGACGCTGCGCTGGGAAAGCCCCAAGAAAGCGCCGGTTGTGCAGCGCTGGACCGAAGGCGAGACCGGCGGCTTGGACCCCAGGGGCTTTGCCGAGCCGACCCTGGTGCACTACCCGACCTTCGACCGGGCCGGCAAGGCGCCGCGGCAGATCCCGTGTTTCGTCTACAAGCCGACCGGCAAGGGCCCGTTTCCGTTCGTGATCAACATCCACGGCGGCCCCGAGGGCCAGGCGCGGCCCAGCTTCGACCCGTCGATCCAGCTGTGGCTGGCCGAGCTGGGGGTGGCGGTGCTGGTGCCGAACGTGCGCGGCAGCGACGGCTACGGCAAGGCGTATCTGGCGCTGGACAATGGCAAAAAGCGCGAGGACTCGGTGTCCGACATCGGCGCGCTGCTGGACTGGGCGCGGACCCAGCCGGATCTGGACCCCAAGCGCGCGGCGGTCTACGGCGGCTCGTACGGCGGCTACATGGTGCTGGCGGCGCTGGTGCACTACGGCGAGCGGCTGCGGGCCGGCGTGGACATCGTGGGCATCAGCAACTTTGTGACGTTCTTGGAGAATACCCAGGCCTACCGCCGCGACAACCGCCGCGCCGAGTACTGCGACGAGCGCGAGCCGGGGATGCGCGAGTTCCTGCAGCGCATCTCGCCGCTGAGCCACGTCGACCGCATCCACAGCGCGCTGTTCGTGGCGCAAGGGGCGAACGATCCTCGGGTTCCGCGGAGCGAGGCCGAGCAGGTGGTGGCGGCGGTGCGCCAGGCCGGCAAGGCGGTGTGGTACCTGCTCGCCAAGGACGAGGGCCACGGCTTCCAGAAGAAGTCCAATCGCGAAGCGCTGGTGCAGGCGGTGGCGCTGTTCTGGCAGTCCCACCTTCTGTAGCCGCGGAGCGCGCACGATGAAGCACTTGATGAATATCTACCTGGTGGTGGCGGCGCTGGTCTGCACGGGCTGCGATGCGTTGCTCGGCGGCAGCAGCCCCAAAGCGAGCAGCGAAGACAGCGGCACCGACCTGGGCAGCGGCACCGACCTGGGCAGCAGCAAGGACGCGGCGGGCAGCCCCGACACGGCCGTGGAAGACACCGGCGGCGGCCCGACCACCTGCGACCCACCTTGCGACCCGTGGCAGGCCTGCAAGGGCGCCAGTTGCGGCGAGAAGGCCTGCGCGGCCGACAGCGAGTGCAACGCCGCCAGCCCCGAGCCCGGCACGCCGCCCTACTTCTGCTACAAAGGCACCTGCAAGGGCTTCCAGTGCGCCACGGACCAGGACTGCAAGGCCAACCAGGGCTGCAACACCTTCACCTACCTGTGCTTTGACAAGTCGACCCTGTGCACCGTCAACGCCGACTGCGACGACAAGGACGCGTGCACCCTGGAGCAGTGCCTGCCCGACGGCAGCTGCAAGCACGACCCCATCTTCGGCTGCTGCGCCAACTTGGGCGACTGCGACGACGGCAGCGACTGCACCACCGACGCGTGCACCGGCGGCAAGTGCGTGTGGACGCCCAAGGGCGCCTGCTGCGCCACCGACAAGGAGTGCGACGACGGCAAGCCCTGCACCCAGGATTTGTGCAGCGGTGGCGTGTGCTTGCATCCCCCGGCCGTCTACTGCTGCCTGAGCGACGCCGAGTGCAGCGACGGCATCGACGACAGCGCCGACGCCTGCAAAGCCGGCAAGTGCGTTCACGTTTGGCCCGGCCAGGCGGCGGCGTGCCCCGGCGGCAAGGGCTGCACCGCCAACGCCTGCTCGGCGGGGACCTGCAGCGGCGACTTCTGCAGCTACGCCGCGCCGCCCAAGAATCCCGGCTGCTGCAGCAACAGCGCCCAGTGCGCCAAGGACGTGGCGTGCATGGTTGATGTTTGTCAAGCGCAAATGTGCGCGTCACAGAAGGCCAGCGGCAGCGGCACCCACCTGTGGTACCACTTCGACGCCGCGGCCATCAACAGCTTTGCCGTGGAACAGTCGAGCAAAAGCGTGTACTTCCACTTTGGCACTCAGACCAAGGTCGCCGGCGCCGGCTGCCTGCGCTACGGCGTGCCCGGTCAGGTGTCGTTCGAGGACCAGACGCCGAACAAGGGCGCTGCCACCAGCCCCGCCATCGCCCTGCCGGCCAGCCCGGGCCTGGACTTCTGGGTCCTGCTCGACGTGTCGCCCGGCGCGGCGATCCACCAGGCCGGCATCGACGCCGTGGACGCGCAGACAGGTGCCGTGCTCGCCAATCTGTGGAGCAAGAACAAGGACTTGAACACCGGTACCACCGGCGCCAAGTGGCTGCACCAGACCGTGGCGATGCCCGCGGGCCTGGGCGGCAAGTCGGTCAAGCTGCGGGTGTGGTTCGACCAGGTCAAGTGGGACACGTCGAACAAGCAGAAGCTGGGCTTCCTGGTCGACGAGCTGACCGTGACCGGGGCGTGTCCGTAGGGCCGGTGTCACGGGGAGAACCCGCACGGTTCAACGGATTTGTGTGTCGCAATTCGACCGCAGCGGCAAAAAGCCGAACGCCCGACCGTCCACAGGGGACGACCGGGCGCTGGCTGTAGTTCGCTAGGATTGGGGCAGACTTACGCCTTCTTCGCCCACGCCTTGCAGCCACCCTCGGGGCTGACCGGGCTGTTCTGGAACAGCGTGCACTTGCCGCAGCTGGCGTCGCCGGCCACGAACAGGGCGCAGCCCGAGCACTTCTTCTGGGGATCGGTGGCCTTGTCGGTGTACTCATTCTGCTTGCGCAGGGCGTCGCTGGCGCCGGTGGGGTCCTTGCACTGGGCATCGCCGCCGCCGGACTTGCCGCAAGCAGCCAGGGCCGCCGTGCCGCCAACGACCAGCGCACCAACGCCCAGACGAGTCAGAAAGCCGCGGCGCGAGACGTTCGAGTTCATAGTTCTCCTTGAAAAGCCCCTGGTTCGGGCGGTTGGAATCACACCTGAAGAAGCACAACTGGCGGTGGCCACGTCTACTGTACGCGACAGGGGGCGCTTTGCCGGGCAGTGGTTGCCCCAGCGCTGGCGCCGGCCACGGGGCACTAGATTAGGCACAAAGGGCGCATCGGTCAACGTTGTCGCGGTTGCGGCCAGACGGTTCCGCCGCAGCTGGTCCACACCGCATGGCCATCGTAGGTCAGCGGATCGCCGTCGAACACCGTGAAATTGGCCGGCAAACCGGGGGCAATCGCCACGACTTGCGGGTCCAGGCCCAGCAGCTGTGCGGCCGTGAGCGTGCCGATGCGCAGCGCCGCCGCCCAGGCCACGCCCTGCTGGACGAGCAAGCCCAGCTCCCACCGCAAGTTGCGCGCGTCGTAGGTGTGCTCCGTGGCGATGGCCACCGTTGCGCCGGCCTGCAGCAGCAAGCGCGCGTTCTGGTCCGTGGCGCGCAACCGGGCGAAGTCGTTGGGCCGTGCCGAACCCGGCGTCAGGATCACCGGCACCTGCTGGGCGGCCAGCGCCGCGGCGGCCAAGTGGGCCTCGGCCCCGCCGGCGATCTGCAGACGGAAGCCCAGCTCGCGCTGCAAACGCAAGACGGCGGCGATGTCGTCGGCGTGGTCGGCGTGCACCACCAGGGGCAGCTTGCCCGCCATGACCTCGGCCAGCGGCGGCAGGCTGGGGTCGTCGCGCAGGCGCTGCAGCGAATCGTCCTGGGCGGGCGACAGCTTCTGCTTGCTGCTGGCGGCCTTGGCCAGGCGCTGACCCTGCAGCAGCAGCTCGCGCAACTTGGCCAGCTGGCCCGAGCGCGACCCCGTCACCTGGTCGTCGCGCTTGGCGGCGTGGCCGATGCGGGCGTGGACGGCGACAGGCGACCGAATTATCGCTTGATCGACGGTGGCGCCGCAGGTGCGCAACGCGGCACTTTGGCCCGTAATCAGGCTGCTGCCCAGCGGGTGCACTGCGGCGATGCCCACCCCGGCCTGCTGGGCGGCCTGGATGGCGCGGCTGTTCAGGCGAATGCCATCGATGGCGCGGACTTGCGCGGCGTTGGCCAGGCGGTGGGTGCTGCCGTCGGCCGACTCTTCTTCGGCCTCGATTTCGACCAGACCCAGCTGGTTGTACGGCTCGATCAGGTTGGGGATGGCCACACCTTTGCCACCAAAATCGCGAACCTCCGCGGTGCTCCCCGCCTGCTCCCGGCAGGGCTTGGCCTGCACGCTGGGCGGGCGCGCCCCCGTCACGTCGCCGCTCAGGCAGCGCACTACGCCGCGATCATCCAGAAGGATCTCGGCATTTTGTACCGTTGCCGCCGGCTCGACCAGGTGCAGCGTCAGGCCGCGCAGCAGCACTTCGCCAGCCTGCGCACTGGCCGGCAAGCTGAGCGCGGTCGCCATCGCCAGGGCCGTCAGTCGCATCCGCACACCCCCGCGGTCGCGTGCACGGTGCGGCTCCAGGCGGCCTGCAGGTTCTGGCCATCGCCCACCACTTGAACCCCTTGGACGAACACGCGTTCAGGGCGAGCGCCCAGCTTCAGCGGCGACGTGGGCCATACCACCACGTCGGCGTCCTTGCCCACCTCCAGCGTGCCGATGCGGTCGAGCAAGCCGATGGCCTGCGCGGGGTTGCGCGTCACCGCCGCCAGCGCCGCCTGCTCAGCCAAACCGTAGTGGTGGGCTTTGGCCGCTTCGCCGACCAGATCGCGCGCCTCGATGACCGGGTGATCGGTCTTCATGGCCACGACCACGCCCGCCGCCTGCAGAATCTCGGGGGCGTGCACAGAGGCATCGTAGGCCTCGAGCTTGAAGCCCCACAGGTCGGCAAAGGTCGCTACGGCGATGCGGTGCTCGCGCAGCAGCTGCGGCACCTTCCACGCTTCCAGCGCATGGTGAATCGCCGCGACCTTGAAGTGGAATTCCTCGGACAGCCGCACCAAGGTCTCGATGTCGTGGACCTCGTAGCAGTGGACCTGCAGCAGCACCTCGCCGCGGAGTAGGGCCTGCAAGGGCTCGAGATCCGGGCGATTGGGCCGCGCGGCCGTGTGCACCGCCTCTTTGTCCCAGCGCTGCTGGCTGACGTCGAGTTCCTGCGCTTCGACCAGGCGCTGGCGAATCACCCACGCGCTCCCCATGCGCGAGCTGGGGAGCTGGCCGCGGCTGCCGTAGGTGCGCTTGGGGTTCTCGCCCAGGGCCCACTTCATCGCGCGCGGCGCGCCGGAGATCTGCATCTCGGCGACGGTGCGGCCGAACAGCTTGATGTACAAGGCCTGTCCGCCCATCACGTTGCCGCTGCCGGGCAGAATCAGCGAGGTGGTCACCCCGCCGGCCACGGCGCGGGCAATCGCCGCGTCTTCGGGATCGAACGAGTCGATGGCGCGCAGGTAGGGCGTGGCCGGGGCGGTCATCTCGTTGCCGTCGGCGTGGGCGCGGCTGTTCGGCGCTGCGTACACGCCCAGGTGCGAGTGCATGTCGACCAGGCCCGGGGTTGCGATGCGGCCGCGGGCGTCGATGACCTGGGTGCCCGCCGGCGCCGACAGATCCTTGCCGACACCAGCGATCCGGCCGTTTTGCAAAAGGATATCGCTGTCCGGCAGCACCGCACCGGTGGCCGTCCACAAGGTCGCGCGGCGCAGCAGCACTGGGGGCCGCGCGGGCGGGGCCGCGTGCACCGGCGCGGTCTGGACCAGCACCAGCGCCGCAATCAGGCAGGACAGCGTCAATTTCACGGAGCGATCGGGACTTTGCCGCCGCAGTGCAGCATTTCGGCGCCGTAGTAGGGGTTGCCCATCTCGTCGCCGGTCTGCAGCCACTTCTGGTAGGTCTTGGTCATGGGGCAACGGTAGCACACCAGGCCGGTCTGCAGGGCCTTCTCGCTGGCCACCACCGTGATCATCGACTTGCTGGCGTCGCCAAAGGCCTGGCGCGCCCCGGGCATGTCTGCGGCACCGGCGATGGCGCCCAGAGCTGCCCCAACGTGCTGCAATTCGGTCGCGGCGTCGGGCAGGGCGGCGGCGGCCGCTTCCAGGGCCGGCTTGGCAGCGCCCGCGGCGGTCTTGGCGTCGGCCAGGTTGTCGGCGGCCAGGGCGGCGCGGACCTTGGCGTAGGCGCCGATCGCCTCCTGTCCGGCGCGGAGCCGCGGTGAATCCTGTTCCACTCTGGGGGCTTGCGCTGTCTTGGCAGCTTCGGCAGCGGGGGCCGCAGGGGCGGCGGGCGGAGCTTCGGCGGGCGGTGCGGCCTTGGAGCACGCGGACAGGGCCACGGCAGCAATGAAAAGACGCGAGAACTTCATGATGGTTTGCTCCCAAATTGGGTCTGGCTCGGCGGCTTCCAGCGCTGCAACCGCAGCGAATTGCCGACCACGCTGACCGAAGAGAGTGCCATGGCGGCGCTGGCCAGCACGGGCGACGGCATGTCGCCGGTCCAGGGATACAACACCCCGGCCGCCAAGGGAATACCCAGCAGGTTGTAGCCAAAGGCCCAGCCCAGGTTTTGCACAAGGATGCGCCGGGTGTGCTTGCCCAGGTCCAGCAGCGCCAGAATCGCCCGCAGGTCGCTGCCGAGCAGTGTGACATCCGCTTGCCCTACCGCGACTTCTGTGCCACCGCCCATGGCGATCGACAGGTCGGCCGCAGCCAGGGCCGGTGCATCGTTGATGCCGTCGCCCACCAGGGCCACCCGCTGGCCGCGGGCCCGCAACTGCTCGACCAGCCTGGTCTTGTCGGCCGGACTCGCCGCCGCAGTCCAGGCATCGGCGCCGATCGCTGCGGCCGCCGCCCGGACCGCCTCTAAGCGATCGCCGCTCAGCAAGTGAACCTTGGCGCCCAGCCTGTGCAGCCCGCGCACCACGTCGGCGGCC
>JACRCU010000296.1 GCA_016218865.1 Deltaproteobacteria bacterium
ACGGACCGATGCTCCAAGCCGTTCTGACCCGAAGCGGACTCTGCCATCGCCCACATCGCCCCGCTAGGTTCGAGCCGTCCGGCCTTGAGGACTGAGACTATGCCCGAGATTGACTCGGGTCAACGCCGAAGTTCGCCTGAATTTCAAACGAAAGAACATGCTCGTCCAAGGTTCTGAACCCGTTCTCCGGAGTTGTACACCGCTACCTCTTGGCCCCAAAGTAGTAGGTGACCCCAAGAGCGCCGTGAAGGGCCACATGCGAGTCCAGGTTCGACACGCCAATTTCAGGCCGGATGGCCCAGCGCGCCAAGTCGCTGCTCATGCCGAGGCCGAGATTGGCCATGCCGCTCACGCCTGCGACGCCGTCCCGACCATCCAGCCAAATCAATAGCTTGGCCGAGGCGTTGACCTCGACGCCGGCGGACAAGGGCAGTGTGCCGATTAGCGTCGGGTGCAACTGCCAACTGAGGGCGTTGAGGCTGCCACCGATGCCGAAACCCAATGGCACGTAGATGGCCAACCGTCCGGGAATGCAAGAGAACTTGGGTCCGAGTCCAACGGCCAGGTAGTCGATCTTGACCGTGTCCCCGTCGATGACGTAGCGCGGCGAGCGCACGTACTCGGCGTGCAGCCGCAGGTCGACGGTCCTTGTCAGGCCAGTCGCCACCAACAAGGCACCATGGTGGGCATAGCTGGCCGATCGGCCGTAGTTGGTGTACCTGCTCGCCGCATAGCCCGGCGTGACCTCGACCACGCCGGGTCCCGCCAAGCGCGCGCTCTGCAACTCGGCCACGGGAAGGCACGCGGTCGCAAGCAGCCCCATGAGCGCAGCGATCCACCACCGCTGCAGAGGCCGGGCTGTTGCGATTCGCCAGGTTGCCTGGGGCATTTGCTGCCGACTGCGCCACCCGGGCTGCGCCACGTCGCTGGGTTCCGCCCGCCACTTTGCCATGCCTACCCCGCTTCGAATCCCTTGCACGACAATTGGTGACACCTGGGGGCGTTCAAGGCGCCTCCGCGCTTGCGCACCTTGCGCGTGCCAACATCGGAACGTCCGACCTCGCACACTCGAGACTACTCGCACACTGAGGCTACGTTCGGGGGCGAATCGCGTCAACGCCGAAGATCGCTTGAATTTCGAACGAAAGGAGCCCGCTCGGCCAAAGCTTCGCATCTCTTCCGAGCAGTTGCTGGTTCATCTACTTCGCCACCAAGAACGCCGGCGCCATCCGCTCGATCTCGGACTTGCCGATGCCCGCGTCCACCGCCGCGCGTCGCCAGCCGCGCACCGCACTCGTCACCATCTCGCACACCTGCGTGGCCTCGTTCGCCGGCAGCCCGAACGACCGGTGGCTCGCCATGACCGTGTCGAGGTCGCCCTCGTCGTGGACCTCGTCCAGCAAAAGCGCGTGCGGTCCGCCCTGCGGATTGGGGTTCAGGTCGAACGCGGGGGCCAGCGTCCAGCCGGTTGATGTCAGGAAGAATCCGTGGTTGCGCAGGTGGTCGTCGGTATTGCTGACCGCGACGTTGAAGAGTACGCGGGCAAACAGTGCGCGGGCGTCCGCGGCGGGACGCGCTCCTCGGCGCATCAGCAGCTCTGCCAGGTCGAGGTAGCTCGCCCCCTGTTCCCCATCGCGCCGCCCAAGCAGGGTCATCGCCGAAGCAAACGGGATACGCGCGCCCAAGGCCGTGCGGTCAAACCGCCGGGTCAAGAGCGTGGAGCCGGACTCGGCCAGGTCCAGCAGCCGCGCTTCGGGCACGGCGATGCCAGCCTGCCGTGCCAGCTGGTTGAGCACGAACTCCCACGCGCCCACGTTGAACCGGTCCTGCCGCGTCGGGAACTTGGCCAAACACAGATGCCCGGCCTCGTCGCGCACCACCGCCTTGGGTCGCGCACCGCCCAGTGAAGAACCCGGCGCTACAAGTTGCCGAAGCCACCGACCCTCTTCCTCTTGGCTGACGTCGCCGTCGTCGCGGTCGATGGCCGCGGCCACTGCCGCGAGCTCGCGCAGGTGGGCAAGCGGGGGCACGGGCATCCCGTCGCCGTGGGCCAGAAAAACGGTGTCCGGTTGCCGACGGAACCGCAACGCGCCCAGACGGGTCACGTCTTCGACGCCCAGCAGGAAGTCCCACTCGCGCAGGACGCGGGGCTTGCGCCCATCCTGACGGGCTTGCCAGTTCTCGCGGCGTTGCAGCAGCGTGCGGCCCCACCGGTCGGGCGCTGAGTCAAGGAAGATGCCGAAGTTGGACTGGTCGGGTCGCGGCCATGTGCGTCCACGGACCAGGGCCAGGTCAGGATCCAGCGCCAAGGCGCGGCGGTCCCGCAACCACGCGGCGTCGTACTCGAAGGAGAAGACCGGCGTGCCACGCGCTGCCTCGACGTGCAACGTGCCCACGACGTGCGCGCCACCAAGTTCGTGCCAGTCCACGACGACTTGCACGCTGTCCGAGACGGGCTTCATGCTTCCTGCGCCTTTGGACGCCGCGACCGCACGCGCTTGGGCGTGGTCAGCGCGAGATCCTGCAGCTTGCGGCCCAGCTCGTCGTCGCGCGCGATGGCTTCCAGGTCGCCGTCGAGGTTCAGCGCCAGCAGGATGCGCGCGTACGTGCCAAGGGGCAACTCGATTACGTGTCGTTCGCGAAAACGGTCAGCGAGAACTCACTCAACGGCACCGGGGCCGTGGGGATCGAGATTCCACTTGGCTTCATCACGCCGCGCGGTTGGTATTCCGCCGTGAAGACTC
>JACRCU010000297.1 GCA_016218865.1 Deltaproteobacteria bacterium
CACGCCGCCGCTGCAGGTGTCCTGGGTGGTGCAGGCGTTGCCGTCGTCGCAGGGGCTGGCGTCGGCCTTGGGTGCGGTCTGGCAGGTGCCGGCGGGGCTGCAGACGGCGAGGTGGCAGGTTGGCGGGGCCGGGCAGTCGGCTTCGGTGGCGCAGGCGGGGGCGGCGGAGTCGCCTTGGGTATCCGCAGGTTCCGTGCCGTCGCCGGGATCGCTGGCGTCCGCCGGTGCCGCGTCGTTCGGCCCGGTCACGTCCCCGCTGGCGGCGTCGGCCGTGCTGTCGGCCTGGTCGGCGGCGGCGTCCTGGCTGGCGACGTCGGTGGAATTGGCGGTGCCGGCGGGGCTGGAGCCGCAGGCGACGCCCAGCACGCCGATCAGGGCAGCGCACAGCAGGCCGGTGTGCAAGCGCACTGGAAACATTGGGGACCTCGGGAAAGTCTTGAACGACGGCCCATCGTATCGCAACTCGGCGCGACAAGAAACGGCTGGCGGTGACGCCGATGGTTACGTCCGCGCTTCAGCTGCCCCTGCGCGCGTACGCCGAGCTTGGGTCCCTGCGGCTTGCCCGGACCGGCTGGACACCGCACAATCCGGCCATGAGCAGCATGTCCTCTTGGTGGTTGGAGTTCCCCGATCCTCTGCGCGAGCGCGCCTTTCGCGAGGATCAGTGCGAGCGCGTGGTCCCGCAGCTGCGCCGCTACGCCCTGTTCGCTCTGTTTGCCGGGCCGGCGGCGGCCATTGCGCCCGTGCCGGCCGGCCTCCAGTGGGCCAGCTTGGCCCTGGGCGGGGCGATGAGCGGCTTTGCCCTGGCGGGCCTGTGGCTGACCAAGTCCAAGCGCCTGCGGCCGCGGGTGCTGGAAGTGGCCGCTGCGATGAGCTTTGCCATCGGCCTCATCTACGTGGCCGCGGCCAGGTTCATGCCCGCGTCGTTCACCATGGACTCGCACATCCTGATCAGCGCCCACCTGGTGGCGACGGCGACCGCGCTGCGGCTGCGCTTCAGTCTGGCCGCGCCCCTCTGCGCTGGCGTGGTGATCGCCTTTGCGTGGGCGCTGTTGACGCTGAACCCCGAGTTGCCCCCCGGCAATGCGGCGCGCCAGATCTTTGCGGCCTCGACCTTCTGTGCTCTGGGCCTGTTCGCCTGCCATCAGATGGAGCTGGCGGCGCGGAGCGAGTTCGCGCAGCGGCTGGCGGTGGCAGAAGAGAAGCAGCGCTCGGAGTTGCTGCTCCGCAACATCCTGCCCGAGGCCATCGCCGAGCGCCTGAAGGCCAATCAGCAGCCAATCGCCGATGGGTTCGAGTCGGTCACCGTGCTGTTCGCCGACGTAGTCGGCTTCACTTCGCTGTCGGCGCGCATGCCGCCCGCCGAGCTGGTCAGCCTGCTCGACCGGATGTTCTCGGCCTTCGATGGACTGGCCGACAAGCATTCTCTTGAGAAAATCAAGACGATTGGCGATGCCTACATGGCGGTGGCGGGCTTGCCCCAGCCCAACGACCGGCATGCCGACGCCGCCGCGGCCATGGCGCTGGAGATGCTGGCGGTCGTGCGCGACCTGGCCCAAAGTACCGGCGAAAATCTGGACTTGCGCGTGGGGCTGAACAGCGGTCCGGTAGTGGCAGGCGTCATCGGCCGGCGCAAGTTCATCTACGACCTGTGGGGCGACGCCGTGAACATGGCAAGCCGCATGGAGTCGCATGGCGTGGCGGGCGCGGTGCAGCTGACCAGCAGCACCCGGGCCCTGCTGGACCCGCGGTTCGTCACCGAGGCGCGCGGCATCATCGACGTCAAGGGCCGCGGCCCGGTCGAGGCCCACCTGCTGCGCGGGTAGAGCGCCACCAGCGGCAGCCTGCCTCGAACTCAGCTTCGTCAAATTCACTACTTACTTGGTGCGCGCCACGGAACCGCCGGCTTGGCCGGCACATTCACCCCGCGGGCGGCAAGCTTGGCCCGACACGCACTGCACAGGTCGCTTTCGCCGTCTACCGTGGCGACCTTGCCGCGCGCGTCCTCCATCAGGCAGCCGACGTTCGGGCAGTGGTCCAGGTCGTAGTTGTGGCCCAGCTCGTGCACCGCGGTCTTGGCCAAGCGCTCGCGGGCGGTCGCCTCGGACACGCCGCGGGTGGTGCGGAAGCTGGAGATCACACAGCTCTTTCCGTCCATGGTCCCCAGGCCCAGCACGCCCCAGTCGGCCACGGCGCCCTTGCGGGTCGAGATGTCGGCGGCGGTCATCCCGATGACCTTGGTCGCGCCGACCGGCATGTGCGCCGCCAGCCAGTCGAGCAGGACCTCGGCCCGCCAGCGCTTGCGGGGGGCGTACCAGGCCGCCTTGGGCAGCGGTTGCGCTGGCAGCACGCGCACTTGCACGGGGTAGAACGCCTGCAGCGCCGCCACCACCTCGGCCAGGGCGCGCTCGCTGGGCGCCGGCTGCAGCGGCTGCACGTACACCACGGGGGGCTCGGCCGCCATGGCCAGGGTCGCCGCCAAAAGCGGCGCCAGCGCGCTCGCCCACAGCCCTGCCCGGTGCAAAAGGCTCACGCCCGACGCCCCTTGCGGCGCAGGGCCCGCAGACCGGCGGCCAGGGTCAAGACGAGCCACGCACCAGCCCAGCCTGCCGCGCGGCCCGCGCTACACGAGCTTGAGGCAGGTGCAACGGTGTCGCCGGCTTGCGACCCCACCGCGTCGCCCACAGTGGTGGTGCTGCCGGCATCGCTGACCGGCGGGTTGACCACTTGCCCCGCTGGCGGCAGCTGGCCGCTCACCCAACCCGGCTTGGGCGTGCAGTTGGCCGGCTGGATCCACGGCCCCACCTTGGTCAGGATCGCGTCGCTGTTCGGCGGCGTCCACACGCTGGCGGGCGCGAGCACCAAGTCCTTGGGCAGACTGGGGGTTCCCGGCACGGCCCCGGCGATGGCCAGGTCCACCTTGGCGATATCGCCGGTCGCCACCGTCAGCGGCTCGCCGGCCTCGTCCTGCACGTTGACGATCCACGCCGCCGGCGTCTTGCCGAACAGCGGGTCGATGATGGCGGTGTTGCCCAGCAGCCACGAGCCCATGGCGTCGATCGAGAGGCGCGTGCGCTGCTCGCCGTTGCTCCAACCCTGGGTGCAGACGGTGTTCTTCTGCACGTTGCGGGTGGGCTTGACCTCGGGCAGCGACGCCGAAAACGCGAAGACCGGGTCGCGGTCCATCTCGTCGGGCGAAATCCGCAGCACCAGCCGGGTGGTCCGCGCGGCCGCAGCGATGGCGGTGCCCACCTTGAACAGCGGGTCGATGATGCTGGACTGCAGGCTGGCGGCCATGACCTCGCCGCTCACGTTGGCCTTTTCGGCCTTGGCCTTGCTCAGGGTGACCTTGCCGCTGGTGCAGGCGTCCGCCGCGTTCGGCTTCTTCCAGTACAGGCCGCAAGCTTTCAGCGACGCCAGGGTATCGGCGGCGGTCTGGTCCATGAAGAGCCCGGTCTGGCCCACCGGCCCGGCGATGGCCGCCACCACGTCGTCGTCCAGCGGCAGCGGCG
This sequence comes from Deltaproteobacteria bacterium, assembly GCA_016218865.1. GTDB lineage: Bacteria > Myxococcota_A > UBA9042 > UBA9042 > UBA9042 > SXRM01. The sequence goes on from JACRCU010000297.1 coordinate 3,513, forward strand.
CCACCGCCAGGTAGTTGGCCACATCCAGAAGGGTTTTGGCGGCTTTGAGCCCGCTCAGGTCCAGGTCGACCAGGGGCGACAGCTTGCCCATGGCGATGGCCGGCAGCGACGCCTCGGTCACAAACGCGTGGCCGGCGGCTTCGTCGATCGCAGAAGCCAGCACCTGCGCGTAGTTGCTGGGCACGTGGCACTGACTGCCGGGCGCCGCGTCGGGCAGGCACGGCACCGGCGTCTTGGCGTCCAGCAGCAGCAGCCGCAGCGGGTTGACCACCACGTCGAAGTAGTTCTTGACCACCGCCCGGCCGCTGCCCACCAGATTCACGGTGACGGTCATGTCGTCTTGCGCGGCGATGGCGGTCAGGCGCAGCGGCACGCACGGCTCGGCGTCGTCCATCTCGAGCACGATCGGCCGGATCGCCTGCACGCCCTGCCCGTTCTGCAGCTTGACGGCCAGGAACACGTCGCCCTTGCTGGCATGAATCTGCAGGATCGGCTTGGCCTTTTCGGGCGTGGCATAGCCGGCCTTGGTCAGCCACTCGTACAGCTTGTCCGCCTCGGTGCCCTTGATGACCGCGTACTCGTAGGGCCCGGTGTAGCCCTGGGCCAGCACGTCCACGCCCTCGACCTTGGGGTTGTTGTAGTCCTCCCACCGAGCGCCGGCCCCAAAATCGCCGCTGGTGTCGGACGCACTGGTGTCCTTGGCTGCCGAAGCCGGCTGGCAACCCTGGCGCGGGTCGCGGCAATTCTCGCTGGGCAGCTGCCGCACCGCCACCCGGAAGCCCAGCCGCTGGTCCAGCGCGTCGAACACCGCCCGCGGGCCTGTGGACACCTTGGGCAGCTTGGGCAGGGGCAAAACCCAGCCAAAGTCCTGGGCAAGTCCGGCGTACAGCACCTCGATCCACACGGTCGCCAGCTTGGTCTTGTCGTCGCGGAGGAACAGCACGCGCTCGGCGTTCTGCACCACCGTCTGTTTGGTGTCCGGCGACGGCGGCGAGAAACAGCCACCACAGGCCCAAGCCTGCCCAGCACCCAACAGGGTGAGCAGAACCGCGGACACAAGGGCCAAGCGAAGTGGGCGAGCGGTCATGGCATTCCTCAAGGGCTACGCGGGCAGTCTGCGCTTCTTCGGCGGGCGCTTCAACCGCAACGAGCAGAGCGCTGCTGCATCCAACGTTCGGTCACGTGGCTGGGTCGCGCTTGGGCAACTGCGCCGTGGCCGCGCGGTTGCGACCGCCTTCTTTGGCCGCATACAGCGCCGCATCGCCGGCATCGATCAGCGCCGCATCGGTCTCGCCGTGATCCGGCCAGGCCGCGACGCCGATGCTGACCGTCACGCCGTGGCCCGGCTGGTTGCCGATGTGGGCCTGCTCGATGGTCGCGCACAGCTTGGCCGCCGCCCACTCACCGCCCGACAGGTTGGTACCCGGTAGAATCACAGCAAATTCCTCGCCGCCGTAGCGACACGGGAGGTCGGTGCGGCGCATGCGGTCGCGCAGGAAGCTGCCCAACTGGCGCAGCACCTCGTCGCCTGCCGGGTGCCCGAAACGATCGTTCCAAATCTTGAAGTGATCCACGTCGACCATCAGCAGGCAGAACGGCTGGCGGGTGCGGCGGCTGCGCTCGACCTCGCCGGCCAGACTGGCTCGAAACTGCCTGAAATTCGGCAGACCGGTCATGGCATCGGTGGCGGCCCGCGACTGCAGACTGGCATTGGCCGCGGCGAGTTGATGGTTGGCGTCTTCCAGGCGCGCCGTGCGCTCGGCCACCGCGGCTTCCAACTGGGCGGTATGGGTGGCGATGCGCTCGGCCATGTCGTTCAGGGCGGCGCCCAGCACAGCAATCTCGTCGGCCTGCCCCGCGGCAGCCCGGCTGGACAACTCGCCTTCCGCCAGACGCCGCGCCAGCTGCGTCAGGTTGCGGATCGGACGCACCAGCCGCGCTTCCAGCAGACCGTAGAGCAAAAGACCTAGGGCAATCAGCGTGGTCACCACCAACAGGGCCGTCAGGGTCAAGGCCTGCAGCCGCGCCTGCTCCAAGCGCGCCCGCCCCACGCCAGCCACCACCTTGCCCCAAATCAAGCCCGGCCGCCCCGCCACGGCGCTGGCCACCGTCTGGGTCGCCACCACCACCGGCTCGCCGCGCCAGCTGCCGTTCTGCACGCCGTCGCCCGCTGGAGGGCCGCCGCCCAACAGACTCGGCTCGGCTGGCTGGCCGTAGAACCGGTGGTCACTGTGGGCCAGGATGCGGTTCTGGCTGTCGACCACCGCGACGAACTGGATGTCCAGCGGCTCCAAGTTGCGCTCGACCAGCGAATTCACCACCCGGTCCAGCTGCTCGATCCGCATCGCGGCCAGGTCCGCGGCGATGGCGGTGGCGACGGTCTCTGCAAAAGTGCGCGCGCGCAACGCGATTTCCGACTCCTGTGTCGACCATTGCAGGGTGGTAAGGGTGGCGCCCAACAGCAGGCCCGTGGCGCAGCACAAGCCGATGCAGTAGCCGACGATGCGCGTGCGCAGGCTCACGGCTTGACCCCCGAGTCGCTCAGCCGCGCCAACGCTTCGACCACGCTGGAATAGTGTTCGCTGCTCGACTTGGCAAAACCATCGATGTTGGCCAGCGGCGCCAAAGCGGCCCGCCCCTGCGGCGTGCTCGCGTTCAAGCCGTAGAGGACGTTGGCGACGCGCTCGGCCAGCGCGACTTCCAGACCGGGGCGCACGACCACCGCATCGTAGGGAATGCGCCCGGTTTGGCCGATCACGCGCAACTCGCTCACGTCGAGACCGGCGGCGCGCGCCCGCTGGATTGCGCCGGGAAACGAGGCGCCGGCGGCGACTTCACCGGCCAGGGTGGCCTTGATCACGGCTTGATGGTCGCCGAGGAACAGGACTCGGCCGGAGTGCTGGCGCGGGTCGATCCCCTCGGCCAACAGGCGGCGCAGCGGGAACAGCCAGCCCGAGGCCGACAAATCGTCGACAAAACCGATGCGCTGCCCCTGCAAGTCGCGGATGGTCCGCACCGGCCCGTCGCGGCGCGCCACCAAATAGCCCGAATAATAAGCTGAACCGTCGCCCACCAAGGTGGCGGCCAGACCAAGGCAGCCGAACTGCTCGCGAGCGCGCACGTACGCCACCGGCGGCAACACAGCCACGTCGATGACCCCGCGACCGATCATCTGGACCAGTGTGTGGTAGTCGGCGGCCGCAGTGACGTCTACGGGCAGGCCCAGCTGGGCCGCAAGCTCGGCGCCCACCCGATCGTAGCCATGGGAGATGCGCCACGGGCCGTGGCCCAGGGCGTGGGCAAACCGCAGTCGCGCCGGCCGCTCGGTCCCGGGTCGACACTGCTCGGGCCATTGCACGGCTGCGGTGACAGCGGGTTGCTGGGGCGGCGCCGCGGTCTCGCTGCAACCAACCGCCAAAGCCAGCCAAGCGAGCCACGGTCGAACGCGAGCTATGGTAACCACGGGCCCCATCGGCGGACTTCCTACTCCGGCAGGGCGGTGCGGTCAACACCGCTCCAGCAGCGGCCTGCAACCTGGCGCAGTCACTATGCATTTACCGGACCGCGTGCCCACTGCGCAACCGGCGGCGCAGCACTTGACGGGGCGGCGACCGCGGGCGCACATTGACAAGGCTGGACCAATTCCGGCCGCGGGGCCGCGGCGCTCGCGCCCACCTGGCGCACCGCGGCCCGGCTGCACACGCACCCAGGGCCCCGATGCACGCGGACGCCAGCCATGCCCAGCCCGCCACCGCGCCAGTCGGCCTGCACTCGGCCGACCTGAGCACGCTATTGGTGGGCGAGCATCGGTTGTTGGCGCGCGGACTGGCCATCGGCATTGGCGCCACCATGGTGGCATTCCTGCTGCTGGACCCGTGGGTGATGGCGAGCCAGTCGTCGCCGCTGGCCGGCCAGGTTCTGCCGATGATTCGGGCTACCCGGGTCGGCGCGCTGGTGCTGTGCGCGGCCCTGTGGCCGTTGGACCGGGCACTGGCCAGTGGGCGGATCAGTCACCGCACCGGCGCACTCGCCCTGGCCGCGTGGCTGGGCCTGGCCTTCCATGCAATGGCGCTGCTGCTGGGCTGGTTCGGCTGGTTCCAGCCGACCACCGGCTACTACGTCGCGGCGGTGCTGTTCCTTGGCCTGGCGGTCAAGGTGCCGGCGTTGTGGTCCGGGGGGATCTTTGGTGCCGGAATGGCGGGGATGCTGGTGCCGCACGCCCTGCACCCCGGCGGCTGGCACGCCGAAAGCGCCAGCTCGGCCACCGATGTGCTGCTGATGTCGGCCACCGGCTGCATCGTGGCACACCTGGGCTTCCGCCGCCGCCGGCAGTCGTGGCAAGACCAGGCGACCATCGCCCGCCAGAACACGGAGTTGCACGAGGCCAACCGGCGATTGTCCGACGCGCTGCAGGTAGCCGAGCAGAGGGGCACCGCGGCGCTGGCGGCCGAGCGGGCCAAGGGCGCGTTCCTGGCGCGCATGTCGCACGAAATCCGCACGCCGCTCCACGGCATCATCGGGATGACCGAACTGGCCCTGGCCGAAAGCGCCGCGGGGCCGCAACAGGCGCAGTTGGCCAGCGTGTACGCCAGCGCGACCGGGCTGCTGGGCGTGGTCAACGAAGTGCTGGAATTCTCGCGGCTCGAGGCTGGGCAGGCCCAAATGCAGCGGGTGCCGTTCGACGCCGCCGACCTGCTGCGCGAGCTGGTCGCCGCGCTAGCGCCGGTCGCGGCCAAACGCGATACCCAGCTGCGGGTGGGCCCCTGTCCGGCGGAATTGCCGGCGCTCGGCGACCCGTTTCGCGTGCGACAGGTCTTGAACAACCTAATCGACAACGCTTTGAAGTTCTCGCCCGGCGGGTGTGTCACCGTAGGCGTCCAGCTCGCCACCCCGCCTGCGGGCCGCCAGCTGGAGTTCGACGTCAGCGACACCGGCGTGGGCATCGCACCGGACCGACTCGCGGCGATTTTCGAGCCGTTCGAGCAGGCCGACCCCGGTGTGGCGGGCCGCTTTGGCGGCACGGGCCTGGGCCTGGCCATCTCGGCGCGGTTGGTTGCGGCCATGGGGGGCCGCATCACCGCCACGAGCGAAGTTGGCAAAGGCAGCACGTTCCAGGTGATTTTGCCGCAGCGAAATGAGACCGTGCCCACCGCGCCGGAGCACCAGACGCCGCTGCCCGCGGAGCCCATGCGACCACTGAAGGTGCTGCTGGCCGAGGACAATGCCGTCAACGCCGAGATTGCCCGGCTGATGCTCGCCAGGGCGGGCCATCAGGTCGAGGTGGTCGGCGACGGGCGGGCCGCGCTCGCGGCGTTGGCCGACGGGAGATTCGATATCGTCCTCATGGACTTGCAGATGCCCGAGATGGACGGCGCCGACGCCACCCGCGCGCTGCGCCAACGCGAGGAAGGCAGCGGCCGCCGCACGCCGGTGGTGGCCTTGACGGCCCACTCGGCCGAGGAGATCCGCGAAACCATTCGCGACGGCGGGTTCGACGGCTACCTGTGCAAGCCGTTCACGGCGCGGCAGCTGATGGAACTGCTGGCGCGCATGGATGCGGCGATTTCCGAGCTTGAATTGCGCGGAGAATCGGCAAATGGACCGGGTCTCTAGACCGGCCCTGGCGCCGCGGCGAGGAAGGCATGGACAACGACGATGGTGCCGATTCCGCTCTTTTGGGGCGACTCGCGCGCACCCTGAATGGACCGCGGCCCTGGTACTGGGCGGCCCTGCTCGGCTTGCTGCTGACGCTGCCGTCGCTGGACCTGGGCTGGATGGCCGACGACCACCTGCTGCGCGCCAACCTGCTCCGCGACCCGCGCCTGCCCGAGCTGCAGACTGCAACCTGGGACGCCTTCCACTTCTTCCCGCCGCCGGCCCGGGGCACGGCCGGCATCGACCAGGGCTACGGCGTCTGGTGGGCGGCGATCGACGGCTATGCCCGGCACCTGCGGCCGCTGGCGGCGCTGTCGCACGGACTGGAGCTGCAGCTGTGGCCACAGCAGCCGTGGTTGATGCACCTGCAGTCGGCGCTGTGGTACGCCGCACTGTGCGGGGTGGCGGCCGCCCTGTTCCGGCGCCTGATGGGCGGCTGGGCTGCGGGTCTGGCGGTGCTGTTCTATACCGCCGACTATACCCACGGCATGGCTGCGGCGTGGATCGCCAATCGCAACGCGCTGATGGCCGCCACCTTGGGCTTGGCCGCACTGCTGCTCCACCACCGCGCGCGGCTGCACGGCGATCGCCCGGCCGCGGTCGCGGCGCCACTGCTGCTGGCCGCAGGGCTCGGCGCCGGCGAGGTGGCCCTGGCGACGGCAGCGTTCCTGGTGGCGCACGTGGCGACCCTGGAGTCAGGCAACCTGGCGCAGCGCCTGCGGTCTCTGGCGCCCTACCTGGGGGTGGGCGGCGTCTGGCTGGCAGCATACCTGGCCGGCGAGTTTGGCGCGCACGGCTCGGGCCTGTACCTGCAGCCCAGCAGCCTGGCCTATGTGCAGGCGCTGCCGACGCACCTGTTGCTGCTCCTGGGCTCCGAGCTGGGCGGCGCGGGCCCGGACCTGTGGCCGCTGGTGGAGCTGGGTCCGCGGCTCGGCCTGGCGGCCGTGGCGGCGCTGGCCTTGCTGACCGCGGTGGTGGCGCTGTGGCCGATACTGAAACGCCAGGCGAACGCTCGCTTTTTGGCACTGGGGGCGCTGCTGTCGGCGCTGCCGCTGTGCGCCACGTGCCCGTCGTCGCGGCTGGCGCTGGTTCCCGGTTTTGGCCTGGTGGGGCTGGCGGCCATGGCCGTCGCCGAGTGGCGCGCGAGTCCTGCCGGCCAACGGCGCCGCGTGCAGGCGGTCTTTGCGGTGTGGGCCGGCGGCATGCACCTGCTGCTGTCGCCGCTGCTGTTCCTGGTGATGGTGCGGCAGTCGCCGGCGACCGAGGCGGGAATTGCGGCCCTGGTGCGGCAAATCCCGAACGAGCCGGCGGTTTCGCGCCAGCGGCTCATCATCGTCAACCTGCCCGACGTCTTGTACACGCTGTATTTGCGGGCCGCGCTGGCCGGGCAAGGCCAGATGCGGGCCGTGCCGCAAGGCACCTATGTGCTGGGGCTGGGTACCCACGATCTGACCCTGACCCGGCGCGACCCGCAGACCGTGGTGGTGCGCGACCCGGCCGGCTTCTATGGTCAAGACTTTTCGCTGCTTTTGCGACAGGCCGATGCGCCGATGGCCGTGGGCGAGCAGGTTGCGACGGCCACGGCGACGGCCAAGGTGCTGGCCGCCCGCGACGGTGTGCCCACCGAGGTGGAGTTCCGCTTTGGCGTGCCGTTGGAAGATGCGTCGCTGCGCTGGGTTGCGTGGCACGGCGACAGTCTGCTGCCGTTTGCGGTGCCGGCCGTCGGCGCGACCGCGCAGTTGCCGGCGCAGGTCCACCCGCTGATGCAGCCGCCCCGTGGTGGTCGGTAGCACCGGCCGCAGTCAGCCAATCCAACCTCATGGCTCGTCTACAGACTTCATCGCGACGCCGACGACGGCAGGCGGGCCGGAGTCCCCGCCCGCGATCGGCACGCCATCCAACCCAGTCCGCGAAGGTCTGGCCCAACCTGGCGGTTCGCCGACGAAAATGCCGCACGTTCGCTGAGCACCCAGCTGTCAAGACAAGTCTCCAGCCGCTGCGTGGGGCGGAAGCGAGCGCGAACGGCGACCTGCCGCGGCGTACAATTCGGCTGCTGCCTTTTGGCGGTTCGGTGTCCTGGAGCGCCTATCAGAAACCTCCGAGGCCCCGCGCAACGGAAACTCGGTCTGACGAAAACTCAATGATGCTGGGCGGGTCGCAAGGGCAAAAAACAAGGCGGAGGGGACGCGACCCGCCGCGACGTGGACCGTTGGATTCGGGTTTCTGATCGGTGTCCTAGCGGACGGCCGCCTGCACGGCCGCGGCACGTTCGGCCATGGGCCCCCGGAGGGCCAACCACTCGGCACGGCCGCGCAAGGGCGCGGCAAGTGGGCAATACTCGAACCAGGCGAAGTCTTCGGAGCCGTCGGCAATCGCCTGGGCGACCGCCACCAAGGCTTCGTCCCACGCACCGACGAACATCAGTGCTTCTGCGTAGAATTGCGCGCTGGCAGCCTGCATGCGCGGGCTTTGCCCAGCGGATCGGAAACCCTTCAGGAACTCGCGGTCTTCGGCCCCCAGCGTCGCCGTCGCGAGCATCCGTTCCAGCGACTCGAACAGCCGTCCAGCCAGCTTGCCCGATTCCCCCAATGGCCCGATCAAGTCTTCGACCGGTCGGCCGGGAACGAAGGGAATCAGCCGCCACATCTGCAAGCGCAGCAGGCAGAAGCGGGTGGCCAGCTCGGCCGCCGGCAGGTGGGAGGGGACTTGCGCCGCGCGAACCGCCTCGTCGGTCCGGCCCTGGTAGGCCAGCGCGAGCATCAGCCCAAGCCGCGGGTCCACCGGCGACTCGGGGTCTAGCTCCAGCACCGCCTGAAATCGCACCCGCGCTTCGTCCAGGCGGCC
>JACRCU010000030.1 GCA_016218865.1 Deltaproteobacteria bacterium
GCGCTCGCTACCGCTGGGCAGGCGCGGACTGGACGGCGAACGCGCGCTGCGCAAGTGCGGGTCGGTGATGCGCCCGTCGAACTCCACGCCAGCGTAGCGACCGGTCGGGCGGTTCACCGGGTCCGCCGCGGTGGTGGCCGAGCCATCGCGGGTCTTGGCCCGCTCGCCGCGGAGCCGCTCGACCGCCCGGCACAAGTAGCTCGCCGTCTCGGCCACTGGCGAAAGTGGCGCAATGTCCGAAGCTTTGGCCGCATGGTCGTTCAGCTCGGGCGACAGCAGCCGCACCAGCGTCGGTACGCCGATCTTGCGATCGCTCATGAGCAAGCCCACGTGCAGGTTCACCGCGTCGCTGTTGGTCAGCGCTAGGACCGCCCCCGCCGACCACGCCGAGGCCAGGTTCAGCGTCTCGTCGACCGTGGCGTCGCCGACCACCACCGCCATGCCCAGCGACCGCAGCCGCTGCACGTTCTTGTGGTGCATGTCGCGCTCGATGACGACCACCTTCAGGTTGCGCTGGTGCAGCAGCTCGGCCACCCGCGAGCCGATGCTGCCCGCGCCCAAGATGACCACATGGTCGCGCAGACTTACGGGGGTCGCCGGCGCCGCCGTGCCCAGGCGCAGCGGCACCAGCCAGTCGATGAGCAACGCCACACCGGCCACCATTGCCACCCGGTCCAACACCGCCACGGTAAGCGCCAGCGCCGCTACCTGGTTGGTCCGCAAGATGGCATCCAGCCCCGCGATGTGCATCCCGGTCAGCAGCGACGCCAGCACGCCCAGCGGCCCCAGCACCACCTTGCTGTGGCCACCCTGGGCCTGGGCAATCGCCAGCGCGGCCGCCACGTTGCCCAGACCGGCAGCACCCACGATGCCCCACAGCCAAGCGCGCGCCCGCAGCCAGGCCGGCTTGGGGCGCACCGCGTGGGGCGACGAGCGCGGCTGGCTCAGCATCTGCAGCGCCAGATCGGCCGCCACCGGAGCGATGACCGAACCCATCGAGTAGGGCTCGACGTGCGGCACCGACATGCGCAAGAAACGCACCAAGGTGGGGTCCGAAACCCGCACCAACACAGGCACATCGGGCGACTGCCGGCGGATCAGCAGGCAGGCATCCACGTTGCCCGAGTCGTTGTCCGCGGCCAGCACCACCGCGGCGATCGCAGCGAAGTCGAGGCGCGCCAGATCGCTGTCCAGCATCGCCGAAGCGGCCATGACGTCCACGCCCAGCGTGTGCAGCTCCACGCCGTGGCGGGCGACCTCGGCCGGCGTCATGAGCGCCCGCACCGGCAGGCCAAGGGCGTGCAGGCGGTGCACCACGGCCACGCCGACGTGGCCCAGACCGGCGACCAGGATGGGCAGACCTGAACTGGACGGCGCCATCTTGCCGTTGCCAGCCGGGGAAGAGGCAGGTTGGGGCATGATCAGACCGCGCTGCTCCGGCCATCCAAGTGCGCCAGGCATTCGTAGATCTCGACATCGGTCAGGGTGGTATCGCCCTGCTTGGCGCGCTGCAACACCGCGTGCACGCGCTCTTCGGTGGGCTCCAATTCGTGCTCGATGAGCCACACTTCCACGTTGGCCTTGCCGCTGTAGAAACCGATGTCGATGCGCTGCTTGCAGCCCACTTCGTGCGCCGGCACCGAGCTGTAGACCGCATCGGCCAGGTCGCGCCGCCCGGCCTTCAGCGCCTTGGCAATCGCCGCGGCGTGGACACCGGTGGCGGTGCGGAAAGCATCGACGCCAAAGGCCGGATAGTTGTACGGCACCGGCACGCCGTAGTGCTTCGAGACCAGATCCACGTAGCGGTGCAGCTCGTGCAGGGGCTGCTTCCACACGCCCAACAGCCGCAAATTCAACAAGATTTGATCCATCGAGGCGTTGCCCACGCGCTCGCCCACGCCCAGGCAAGTGCCGTGCACGCGGTCGATGCCGAATTCCAGGGCCGACAGACACAGCGGCACCGCCAGAGCCCGGTCGTTGTGGCCGTGCCAGTCTAGGGCCACCTTGGCGCCAGTCTCGGCGACGACTCCGCGGGTGAACTCCAGCAAGTTCCAAAGTCCATCCGGAGTTGCGTGCCCCACCGTGTCGCAAAGGATCAGGCGCGTGGCGCCGTGGTCGATGGCCGCCTTGAACAGCGTGCGCAGGGTCTCGGGGTGCGAGCGGATGGTATCCTCGGTCACGAACGAGAACGGCAGCCCGTTCTTGACGCACTGGTCCGCCGCCGCCACCACCAGCTTGGTCATGTGGGCCACGTCCCAGTTCTCGACCAACTGCCGCACCGGCGAGCTACCTAGGAACGCACAAACCTCGATGTTCACGCCGGTTTTCTGCGAGATGTCGACCACTGCCTGGATGTCGGCGGCGTGGGTGCGGGCCGCACAGTTGGGCTGGATGGTCATCTTCTGGTCGCGGATCTCCTCGACCAGCCGCGTCACGTCGGCTACGGCCTGGGCGCCGGCGCCGGGCAGACCCACGTCGGCCACGTCGATGCCGAGCCGCTCCATGCTGTGCAGAATCGCCAGCTTGTGCTCGATGTGCGGGTTGGTGATCGACGGCGACTGGATGCCGTCGCGCAGCGTCTCGTCTACCAGCTGGAATCCCGGCGCGATCGGCGCGGTGTTGCGCTTGACCTCGTTCCAGTCGTAGATGATGTCCTGGTTGCGCAGTTGCATCGGTGGCTCCCAACCTTGAAGTTCGCCTGAAGTACTTGAGGAACGGCCCAGATCGCCCGCTTGCCGCCGACCCGCTGTCCGCTTGCCGCCCCTGTGCAAACCCCGGCAAGGTGGTGATTTTAGCACACTCGCCCGGCGCGTACACGCCCGTGACAACAACCGGTGTCGCGGCAGGTGCTTGGCCTACTTGAGCGCAATCGACCGCAGCAGCACCACCGACTTCTCGCGCAGCGCGGCAATCTTCACTTCGTTTTCCACCAGCTTCTTGGCCACCTCGGCGGCCTTCTTGGAGGCCGACTCCAGCTGCCCGACCAACTGCCGGCGCAGGTCGGCCGCCACCGCGCCGGTCGGCAGCGAGTCCAGGTTGCCTTGGATGCGCCGCTGCTCGTCGTCCAGCACCGCGCGTTGGCTGTCCAGACCCTTGGTATCTCGTTGAATATCGCCGATTTGTGCGCGAATCGCCAGCAACTGCTGGATCGGCCCCCGGACAGCATCTTCGACCTTGGCGCCTTTGAGATACAAGATCATAGCGTCGGCAGCGCGCTCTGTTACATCCAGCTCCTCAAAGGATACCGGCGACTCTTCTACGATAACGGTCTCGCCCTTGCCCTTGGCCGGCATCGGCACGGGCACGTACCAGTCGCTGCCGGCCTTGATGAAGTCCTTGGGCGGGTCGCGCAGGGTCATGTTCGCGGTGGCGCTGGTCTTGACGTAGGCCAGGCCCGGCTTGCCGGCGTTCGACTCCACGGTAAACGTGCGAATATGCAGCTGTTTGCCCTCGATGCGGATGCGGCCGTCCACCACCGTCACCAGGCGCAGCTCGTCGGTCTTGTCGTCGCTGCTCTGGCTCACGGTGCTGCCCGACTCGCGCGCGTAGGGCACGAACGCTACTTCCCCCTTGGCGATGTGGCCAACGAAGCCCTCGCCCGCGAACGTGCCGTCGATGTACAGGGTGATCGGCCCGCCTTCCAGGGCGCCGGCCCCCGGCCCGGTGGCGTCGTTCTTCAGCATCACGGCGCGGTAGGGCGGCTGGCCGCTGCCGGGCTCGCGGAACAGGTAGACGTCGCGCCCCTCTAGGTGGCGGTTGAGGATGTTGATCAGCGCCGACGACCGATCCGGCACGGTCACGGGGTAGCTCGCTTCGTAGGCGTACAGCGCCCCCACTTCCTTGCCGGTGACCAGCGCTTGCACGTTCTTGATCGCCTGATCGCGCTTTTGCCGCTCGTCTTCTTGCTCGTTGACGGCGGCCACCGCGGCGACCGCCTTGGCGCCCCGGCGCATCCGCGGCGAGGCCTCGTCCTTGCCAAACCGGCCCTCGCCCATGCCGCCGCCGCCCGGTCCGGCACCGCTGGCATCCAGCATCGCCTCTTTGCGAACGTCGCGTTTCTTAAGGTCTTCTTCGGCGACCTTGGCCTCGGGAGCCAGCGACGGCGCTGGCGGCGGCATGGCCGCGGCTTCGGCTGCCGGGGCCGCAGGCGCATCCGCGGGAGCCGCGTCGAAGCCCGAGTCCGGTTCCGGAGGCGCGACAGCCTCTTGCGGCAGGCGCACCGACAGGTCCGGCCGCACCACGTGATGGGCGGTGTGCAGGTCGTAGCGGAACGACAGCGGCGCGCCGACCACCAGGCTCAGGTTGACCTTGTTCCAGTCCTCGCCGCTGGTGTTGTCGACCACCGCCCAACCCTGCAATTGCAGGCCCTTGCCGCTCTCGACCCAGGCGCGATAGGCCGGGCGCCACACCGGCACCTCGTGGATGTAGCTGATCAGCAGGTCGTGGGTCTTGTCGCCCGCCACCCGCACCTGCAGCGACACCGGCTTCCAGGCGCCCTCGCGCTTGCTGATGTCCAGACTCTGCTTCAGGCCCACCGACAGGGCGCGGTCGCCGATGGTCACCTTCTTGATCGCGTCGATGTGCACCGGCACCAGCCGGTCGTCGCCCACCAGCAACGTCACCGTGGCGGGTCGCGTCTTTTCGTCCTTGCTCTGCGGCGGGTTTTCCACGCCCACCACACGGCCGCTCCAGGTGTCCGAGTTGGTTTCCACGGTCACGTCGGCGCCGCGCAAGACCGCCAACATGCCAATCATACCCGTGGCATTGCGCACTTGCGCCGGCAGGTCGGCCTGTTGGCGATCCGCCGACTTCTCGGCCGGGAGCGAGATCGACGACGCCGCGCCGCCCGAAAGATCCAGCACAGCCAGCGACTTCAGCACGTCGTTGACCTGATCCGGCCGCACGCGCAGCTCCACGCTCTCCAGATTGGTCTTGCCGCGCCGCTCGAAGTAGCCCACGCCGTTCTGGTACAGCACCACTTTCTTGATCGGCAGATCCGCCATCGCCTTGGCCGGCGCCGCCGGCGGGTCGAAGATCCGGCAACCCGACAGAATCACTGCCAAGCCAGCGCCAGCAAGCACCGGCACCAGCCACCGCTGGGCCCGCAAGAAAAGCCAAGGCATCGCAACCTCCGTGGGAACCGGTCCGTTCCGAGCGATGGTGAGCCGAGTTGGTCCCAGGCGCAAGATGCCCGCCGCTGTCGGAATTTCCGACATTGCCGTGACGAAGTGCAACCGGCCAGGCAAGGGGCGCCGGACATTGTCTGGAATTCCCGACAGTTCTTGTCTGGATTTCCAGACACGGCACTCGACATGATGAATTTGTAGGAGTATTCTTCTTCGGAGAATTCCGACAAAGGCCTTGTCGGGAAGCGGCGACAGGCGTCGTGCAATCCCGACAGCGGCACAAAGGTGGAGGCACACACATACAACTGCTGAAGATGATTCGTTGTTGACCAAGATCAAGTGCTGTGCATGTTGGCACGTATCGTGCGAGGGCAAGGAGCCGGTTGGGCCGCCCTGGGGAGAGCGACACCGCACCCGTTCCCAACCCAGTCGCTTCGGAGGTTCCCATGCACCGTATTCTGGCCCGGCACATGACTCTGGCCCAGCACCCCACCTCGGCCTGTCGTCACGCTTGGCGCCTCGCCGTTCTGCTGTTCCTGCTGGGTGCGCCGGCTGGCGTGGCGACCGCGCTGGCGGCACCGGCCGACGCCAATGACCCCAAGTGGTGCCGCAGCTGCCACCAGGATGCGCAGTTCTCGGCCAAGACCCACAAGGCGTCGGCCCACAGCGACCAGAACTGCAACGACTGCCACGCCGGCTACCAGTTCAACCCCCACGAGCCCGTGGAAGAGGTCAAGAGCGAGGCGGCCGACGCGCTGAAGAAGCGCGGCATCCAGCACCCCGAGCCGCTGGCCTCGTGCACCGACTGCCACGACAGCCCCAGCGAGGTGGCCGGCGCCATGCCGCACGGCAAGCAGAAGGACGGACTGAAGGCGGGTCTGCCCTACTGCATCGATTGCCACGGCGATCCCCACACCATCCAGAAGCGCGCCGATGTGCCCAAGAACGACTGGCGCAAGCACATGAACGAGCACTGCATCAAGTGCCACGGCGACGAAAAGAAGATGGCGCCGGTCAAGCAGCGCGCCGACGTGGTCGACGGCTACGAGCACACGATGCACTTCACCAAGCTGGCGCTGGGCTCGCCCGACGCGCCCGGCTGTGCCGACTGCCACCCGGTGCACCCGCCGCAGAGCGCCACCGAAACGGCCGCCCGCGCCGCCGGTCCGTGCGCCAAGTGCCACGAAGGTGCCGACAAAGACTTCGAAAAACTGGCGAGCCACAAGGGCATCACCGCCGCAGATCGGCCGGTGTCGTTCTGGACCATCCGCTTCTTTGGCTGGCTGACGTTCCTGACCATCCTGGGCCTCTCGCTGCACGTGCTCCTCGACCTGGTCAACGTGATCCGCCGCTCGCGCCGCGAGGCCCTGGAAGGCAAGCCGCACCACCACCCGCCCGTGGACACCGACAAGCTGGCCAAGGCGAGCGGCGGCCGCGTCGGCAAGGACGGCACCGTGCTGCGCTTCGACGGCCAGCAGCGCGCCGCCCACGGCCTGATGGCGCTGTCGTTCTCGACCCTGGTCCTGACCGGCTGGCCGCTCAGCACCCGCGGCATCGGCGCGTCGCACAGCCTGGTGGCGGTGTTCGGCGGCCTGCAGCAGCTGGGCTGGCTGCACCGCGCGGCGGCCGTCGGCCTGATCCTGGCGGCGGTGATGCACCTGGTCTACTTGGTCCAGAAGGCCGTGCAGAGGAAGCTGCAGCCCACCATGCTGCCTGCGCCCAAAGACGTGGTGCACTTGATGCAGAACCTGGCGTGGTTCCTGGGCTTTGCCAAGGACCGCCCGCGCTACGGTCGCTACACCTACTTCGAGAAGTTCGACTACTGGGCGGTCTTCTGGGGCTGCGTGATCATGGTCGGCTCGGGCGCGGTGCGCTGGTTCCCCAGCACGATCATGAAGTACGCCCCGGTCTGGCTGTACGAGATTGCCTGGTTCGCCCACACCGACGAGGCCCTGCTGGCGGCCCTGGCGATCTTCGTCTGGCACTTCTACAACGTGCACCTGCGACCGTCGATCTTCCCGATGTCGTGGGTCTTCTTGACCGGTCGCATGACCCTGCACGACTACGCCGAGGAACACGCCGAGGAGCACGACAAGTGGGTCCAAGAGGCCAAGAAGCACGAGCAAGCCGCGGCTGCCCCTGCCGAAGCGCCCGCCGCTACGCCCGCCGCAGCGCCCGCCGCAGCGCCCGCCGCTGAGCAGGCCCCGGCCCCGGCGCCCAAGGCGGAGGGAGGCGAACAATGAAGCGAATCGCCACCGTACTTGCCCTGGTGGCGCTGCTGGCTGCGGCAGCCTGGGTCATGGGGGGCCGCGGCGCCAGCGCCGAGCACGCGGCCCAGCCGGCCAAGGACGCGCCGGCCGCCGAGGATCCGGCCAAGGCTGCCGAGGCCGCCAAAGCCCGCCGCGCCGAAAAAATCGCCAAGCTGCCCTGCTTTGGCTGCCACAATTTCGAAGCTTTCCGCAAGGGGACCCCGTTCGGCCCGCCTCCTGCCGAGCCCCCCGCGGCGGTGACGCCTGCGGAAGCTGCGACCGTCGACAGCGATGCCGGCGGTCCCGCGGAGCCTGCCGCTCCCAACCCTGCCACCGCTGCTGGGCCTGCCTCAGCCGATGCGGCGGACGAGGGTGGGGCGGGAGCGCAGGCTCCGGTGGCGGCAACTCCGGCGGCCGAGGAGGGCGAGGGCGACGAGCCCGCCAAGGTCGAGCTGCCCACCGGTACGTTCTCGCACTTCGACCACGACGAGCAGGGCGTCGGTCACTGCCACAGCTGCCATGCGTTCCAGGGTCACTTCGAGGTGACGATTCGGACGCAGACGTGCGGAGGTTGCCATTAGGCCCCACACGGGGCTAGACAGAACATCGGAAAGCGCAGTGGGCCGGTCGTGCTGGGGAGCGCGGCCGGTCCAGGTGAACCGGGGGACGGCATGGTTAGAGAGGAGCCAAGCCAGCCCGCACTGACGCCGCGTATGCGGTGGTGGTTGTTGGCAGGAATCGTATTCGTGGCAGGCGGCTGGCTCAGTTGGCGCCAGGTGGTTCACCATGTCGAAAACGACTCGAAATTCTGCACGAACTGCCACGTCGCCCAAGAGCAGTACCAGCTCTGGCAGAAAAGTGCGCACCGCGACGTCGCTTGCCAGAAGTGCCACCGACAAACGCTGGAACAGGCCGCCGACATGCTGAAGGCCTATGCCAGCGGTCGCGATCCCACCCGGCCTGGCTCGCTGGCGGCCGTGCACTCGCCCAAGGTCGCCATGAGCGCTTGCACCGCCTGCCACGGCAAGCCGATGCCCGATCACGCCCCAGTGCACGCCTCGGCCGGCCACGCCCTGCACCTGCGCCAGCCCGATGTGCGCTGCAACTCGTGCCATGGCGCGTCGATGCACCAGAACATCGATCCGCTGGAGTCGTGCGGCCACTGCCACAAAGAAGAAGTGCGCATCGCCGGCATGTCCAAGCTGCACTGCAATGCGTGCCACGACTTCCGCACCAAGCGCGACGACTTGATTCCGTCGCAGGCGCAGTGCATCGACTGCCACGCAGCCCGCGGAATCTATGTGCCTGATTTCTCGAAAGATCATCACATGGCCAACTTCGGCTGCGGCACCTGCCACCGGCCGCACGGCAAGGGCGACAACCGCATCGTCGCATGCACGACTTGCCACTCGCCCAAGTCCCTCAAGGGCATCCACGTCATCGGCGATCACGGCACCTGCGGCGATTGCCACAAGCCGCACCTGTGGCAGGTGAGCCTGCGGGCCTGCCTGGAGTGCCACGATCTGAACGATCTCAATGCCCTGCCCGCCGGAGTGCGCCTCCCGCCCGACTTGCCACCCAGGCCGGCCGCACCGTCGCGCCGCCCCGCCGCCGCCCCGCTGAACTGCCGCCAGTGCCACCTGGAACCCGTGCGAGGTATGCCATGACCGCGCGCATGCAGCCCCTGGTGACGATCACGGCGTGGCTGCGCGGCGCACCGATCAGCCTGATGCACAAGCTGATCATCTTGATGACGGCGGTGATCTGGCTCGTGCTGTTGGGGCAGACCCTGGTGTGGCTCTCTAGCGAAATCACGGATATGGACCAGCACGTCCTGTCCGATGGCACCATCGTGGCGCAGAGCGTGGCGACCAGCACGGTGGCCCTGCTGGAACAGCCCAGCGAGACGGCCTTTGCCTCGCTGTTCGACCGGCTGGACAAGACCATCGACGTGGTCGAAGTGGTGGTCAGCGATCGCACCGGCAAGGTGCTGGCGTCGCGCAAGCGGCCGGGGCGCGGGCTGGGTCCAACCCAGCAATTCGGCGCCTTCCGCACCCCGCGGCAGAGTCCGGGCCTGGCCGTCTTGCTCGGCGAGTCGGCCCTGTACGAGGTCAGCGCCCCCATCGCCCGCGGCAGCGAGATCGTCGGCAACGTGAACCTGGTGTTCCGCTCCGCGGTCCTCGCCGAGCGCAGCGTGCATTTGACGGCCGTGGCGCTGGCGATGGCCATGCTGTGGATGCTGATCGGCTCGGGTCTGGCCTCGGTGTACGTGCGCCGCATCACCAAACCGCTGGCCGAGCTGGGCAAGGCCGCCGAGGATGTGGCCGAGGGCAAGCTGGACGCGGTCAGCATCGCGCCCACCTCGCGCGACGAGATCGGTAAACTGCAGTATCGCTTTGGCCAATTGGTCACCGCGCTGAAAGAGCAACGCGCCGACAACGCCGAGTTGCTGGACAAGCTGCAGCAGCAGAGCGCGCGCCTGCGCCAGCGTGTCGACGAAGTCACGGCCGAATTGCGCGAGACCGCACGCTACCTGGAGTCGGTGTTCCGCGCCATGGAAGAGGGCGTGCTGACTTGCGATCTGGCGGGCGAGATCGTGCAGGTCAACCAGTCGGCCGGCCGCCAGCTGGCGTGCCTGTCGCGCCCCGAGCCCGGTGTCCACCTGGCGCAGCTCGTGCCCAACGGCGAGTCGCTGTGGCGCACGGTGGAGGAAGTGATCCACACGCGCAAGGGGCGAATTTTCGAGATTACCTGCCTGTGCACCAAGTCTTGTGTGGAGTGCAATGGCCAACCCCACGCGTGCAACAACCGGCAGCTGTCGATCCACGCCTATCCCCTGCTGGGTCAAGGCAATCGCTCGCTGGGGGCGGTGCTCATCGTCACCGACGTGACCGACGAGCGGCAGCTAGAAGAGCGCCTGCGCCGCCACGACCGCCTGATTTCGCTGGGGACCATCGCCGCCGGCCTAGCCCACGAGCTGGGCAACGTCATGCACGCCATCCAAGGCTTTGGCATGTTGCTGGCGCGGGCCACCCCCGACGACGACCCGCGCGCCGCCGATATCGCCGCCATCCGCAGCGAAAACCAGCGCGGCGTGCAGTTGCTCGATCGCTTCCTGCAATTTGCCCGCCCCGGTCACACCCGCTTTGGCGACGAGGACTTGGGCGGTCTGGTCCACGAAGCGCTGGGCATGTGCGGCTACCGACTGCGCTCGTCGGCGGTGCTCGTCGAAGCCACCATTGCCGAGAATCTGGGCGAAATCCGCTGCGACGGCCGGCAGTTGGTGCAGGTGCTGGTCAACCTGCTGCTGAACGCGCTGGATGCCCTGGACGGCGTGGCCAAGCCGGTGCTGCAGGTCAGCGCCAGCCGCGACGCAAACCACCACGCACAGATCCGCATCACCGACAACGGCTGCGGCATCGCCAGCGAGCACCTGGACCGCATCTTCGATCCGTTCTTTACCACCAAGGAAGGCACGGGCACCGGCCTGGGTCTGTCGATCGCCCATCAGATCATCGCCTTGCACGGCGGCCAGCTGGGTGTGGAGTCGCAGCTCGGCGTGGGCACCACCTTCACCATTGACCTGCCGATCGACGGGCCGCAGCAGGAGGCGCCGTGAACCGCCCAACCGTCTTGTTCATCGACGACCAGCCGGCGGCGCGCGAGCTGTTCACCCGCAGCATGGACGCCCGCCGCTATCGCCTGGCCACCGCCGCCGGCGTTGCCGAAGCCGAGGAATTCCTTCAGAGCGATGGCGCCGACGTAGCGGTCACCGACCTGCGCATGCCGGGCATCGACGGCCTGCAGGGCCTGGAGCGCTTCCACAAGATCGACCCGGATCTGCCGGTGGTGGTCATCACCGCCTTCGGCTCGGTCGAGACCGCGGTCGAGGCGATGAAGCGCGGCGCCTTCGATTACCTGCGCAAACCCTTCGATCCCAGCGAGTTGGAGATCGTCGTCGAGCGCGCCATCAACCACCGCCAGTTGGTCCGCGAGAACAACCGCCTGCGCTCGGTGGTGTCGCGCCAGACTGAAGGGCATGGAATCATTGGCCATGCCCCGCTGATGCAGGCGGCCCTGCAGCTGGCGGCCCGCGCGGCGCCCTCGGATCTACCCGTGCTGATCCTGGGCGAGAGCGGCACCGGCAAGGACGTGTTTGCCCAACACATCCACAAGCTCAGCCACCGCGCCAAGGGGCCCTTCGTCTCGCTCAACTGCAGCGCGATCCCCGAGCACCTGCTGGAAAGCGAGCTGTTCGGCCACGAAAAGGGCGCGTTTTCGGGCGCCAACCAGTCGCGCGAGGGCTTCTTTGCCGAGGCCGACGGCGGCACCCTGTTCCTGGACGAAATCGGCGACATGAGCCTGGCGCTGCAGCCCAAGCTCCTGCGGGTACTGCAAAACGGCGAGTATTACCGCGTGGGCAGCCGCCGGCTGGAGCACACCAACGTGCGCGTGGTGTGCGCGTCGAACCGGGCCATCGAGCAGCTGGCCGAGCACGGCCAATTCCGCCAGGACCTGTACTACCGCATCAACACGGTCCGCATCGAGTTGCCGCCCCTGCGCAAGCGCACCGAGGATATCGGCCGGCTGGTCGAGCACTTCCTCAACAAGATCGCCGCGCGCGACAAGCGCCAGGTGCCCAGCGTCGCGCCGCAGGTCTTGCGCGCCCTGGTCGACTACCGCTGGCCCGGCAACGTCCGCGAGCTGGAGCACGTGCTCGAGCGATCCGTGCTGATTTGCGATGGCAGCGAATTGACGGCGGATTGCCTGCCGCCCGAGCTGCTGGGGGCGCCGGCCAGCAGCCATGTGGGCAGCTCGGCAGCCGACATCGATCACTACAAGGATGCGCGCAAGGCCTTCGAAGTCGAGTACTTCACTCGGCTGCTGGCGCGCTCGAACCACAGCGTGCAGCGCGCCGCCGAGCTGGCGGGCCTGCACCGCAGCACCCTGTACGAGAAGCTGGCGGCTCTGGGCCTGGCGCCCGATGCCGAGGCGCCAGCGGGCGGCAAGTCGGGCAGCTGAACCGGCGGCGCACCGAGGACGAAGTCCTGGGCACTGCGGAAATTTCCGCACCTGGGCAAGCACGAGGCGCGGCGGGGCAACCCGGCGCTTCGGCGAGTAGAGCGCACCCACCGAAACGCGCCTCCTCGCTTACACGGCAAACCGCGGCCCGGCTTGGTGGCCGAGCGGCGGTCTGCAGGAGGAAGTGATGAAGAAGTTCGCAATGTTCCTGGCTCTGGGTTTGGTCTTGGTCGGCGCCGGTCTGGCACTGCAGGCGACGGACTCGCGCGCCGATGCCGCGCCCTGCGTGCGCACCAAGTTCGACACCAAGCTGACCGAAGACGCCTGCAAGAAGGGCGGCCAGGAAGAAGCCAAGAAAGTCTGGAAGGCCTGGGTCGCCGAGGCCAAGAAGACCGACGCCACCATGGCCTGCAAGACCTGCCACACCAACATGGCGCCCAAGTTCGATCTGACGCCCGACGGGCTGGACAAGTACAAGAAGGCCGGCGGCAAGTAGCCCGCGTCCGCACCAGGTGGGGTCAGCGCCCTGCCCGCCCGCCCGGGGTCCTCGCGGACTTCGGGCGCGGCGTTTTTGGGGAGTTGCCAGAGCCAGGCGGCGGGTCGAAAAAAGACAACGGGCAGGGGAGTTTGTGGCTCGCCCTGCCCGCCGTCGTGCTTCTGTGGGGACTAGAACGTCAACCAGAAACCTCCGAGCCCCCGAGCAACGGGACTCCCGTCGGACGAAAGCTCAAGGATGCTGGGGGGTCGCAAGGGCAAGAGCTAGACGGGGGGGAACGCGACCCGCCGCGACGTGGACCGTTGGATGCGGGTTTCTGGTCGGTGCTCTAGTTCGTGAGCGGACCTTCGAAGCTGATCTGCGCACGGCTGTGCTGGCCGTAGATGTTCCAGGAGTGCCACCGGTAGTTGCCAGTGTCGTTCTGGCCAACGATGCGGAAGGTGTCGCCCTTCTTGAAGGGCCAGGTGGTGTCCAGGCTGATGAAGTGCCAGCCGCCGGCCTGCTCGTACAAGTGGGCGTAGGCGAAGTCGACTTCGCTGCCGCCGACCGGCGTGCGGCGGAACATCATGCGGCGATACGAAGTGGTAATGCCGTCCATGTACACGTTGACGCGGTAGTAGCCGTCGACCTTGATCGTGACAATGCCGTTGGCGGCAAAAGTCGCGTACTTGTCCATCGTGTTGAAGTCGATGCCGTTCAGGCAGTAGGTGTCTTCGCCGCCGCCGCTGCTGTGGCTCTGGCAGCCGCCCGAGAACATGGGCTTGCGCGGCATCGCGGCCACCCAGTCGGTGCCGTTGCAGGTCTCCAGACCGTAGGTCGAATCCAGGCGCAGCGCACCCTTCTTGGTGCCATCGCAGGCGCCGGTGTCGCTGCCCACGTCCACGCTGCCGCCGACCGTCAGGTTGCCGGTGACGATGGCGTCGCCCTTGACCTGCACCTTCTTGCTCGACAAGGTCTGGATGTTGACCGACCAATTGAAGGTGCCGTCGAAGCCGCCCGAGCCGCCGCCGGCCTTCAGGTCCTTGACGGTGATCGACCAGGCGCCCTTGATGTTCTTGCCCACCCAGTCGCCGCTCAGGTCGCCCGAGACGATGGCGGTGGTGTCGTTGAAGGACGCCGTCAGCGTGGTGCCGGTCTTGCCGCCGTCGTACAGGACGTAGGGCGTCGAGATGCCGGGGCCGTACAGTTCCACGCGCACGCCGCTCAGGTTCGAGTTGGCGATGGTCATGTTGACCCAGATCTTCTGGGCGACGCCGATGTCGGGGAAGGTCAGCGAGTCGGTGGTGCCGGCGCCCAAGCCGTCGGGGATCTTGACGTTGGCGGTGCCGGCGGTCGAGTCGACGAACTGGTTGTGGATGAGGCCGTTGCTGACCTCGTTGATGCCGTCGGCCGGCAGATCGGTCTCTTTCAGCGCCACGCAGTTGATGCTGCCGTCGGCATTGAAGCCCTTGAGGAACAGGCCGGTGCCGCACAGCTTGCCCGCCTGCGGAATCGCCGGCTGGTTCTTCAGGTCGGCGTAGTCGCCGGTAGAGGCAACCTTGGCCAGCGTGGGCAGGTTGGTCAGGTCGGTGTAGCTGCCGGTGCCGGCGACGGTGGCCAGCGAGGCCGCCTTGACGTAGGCGCTCAGGTCGGTCGACTTGGCATAGGCGCCCAGATCCGAAGACTTGGCATAGGCGCTGAGGTCCGTCGACTTGGCGTAGGCGCTGAGGTCGCTCGACTTGGCGTAGGCGCTGAGGTCGCTCGACTTGGCGTAGGCCGAGAGATCGGTAGTCTTGGCGTAGGGTTGCAGGACGCCCGGGTCGAGCACACCCGCCTTGAGGCAGCCCGAGCACTCCAGCGCTTCGGCAACGGCGGCGCGCAGGGCGAACAGCGAGGCCCCGACCGGCTTGCGCGGCAGCTCGGGATCGCTGCCAATCTGCATGCCCATGTACGCGGTCTGCAGGTTGACTGCGGCGGCGCTGAGCGGCGTCTTGCTGCCGAGCATGTAGGTGAACTGGCCGCCCTTCGCCGTGACACTGACGCCCGATTCGGTCCACACGGGGGAGCCACCGGCCTCCGCGGCGTAGATCGAGAACGTGGCGGTGTAGGTGCCATCGGCGGCCGGGCCACCGCCGGCCGAAAGCAACAGGCCTTCGATGGTGGCCGAGGTCGGCACTGCCGCGATGGCACTGGCGCCCCAAAGTGCGCTGAGAATACCGGTAGTTGCCAATAGCGAGCGCATACGGTTGAGGTTGGTCATGATTGGCCCTTCTTGCTGGTGCGTGCTGGGTTGCGTCGCTTGGTGCAACGGCCGAAACTTCGCGTTGCGGCCTTTCTTGGGGGATGCGTTTCAAGCTGACGCTTCGGCGTAGGTTACCGGCTGCGGGTCGCCGCGTCAAACACAGACCTTCACTTGGCGACCGACAGCACGCTGTCCATGTCGGCCAATTCGGGTCGAAAACCTGGGCATGACCTGGGCCCCGAACCGGCGCGCCCGCCTGATTCTGGGCAGTTGCCGAGCGGGGCATGGCAGCCGTCTGCCGCGCGAGGCCAGTGCGGTTCGCATAACCCGCAGCGACTGCAGCTGCTCGCCGCTCAGGTCGTGACCCAGTCCGCGACTTCGCGCAAGTCGTAGATGAAGCGCCCGC
This sequence comes from Deltaproteobacteria bacterium, assembly GCA_016218865.1. Taxonomy (GTDB): domain Bacteria; phylum Myxococcota_A; class UBA9042; order UBA9042; family UBA9042; genus SXRM01. The sequence goes on from JACRCU010000030.1 coordinate 15,521, forward strand.
GCAGTCCGAGCGACGAAATGGCGGACTTTTCGTATGGATAGGTGTTGGCCCGCTTCATCAGCGCCACCTTGGCGCCCAGCGCCGCCGGCAGTGCCAGATCCAATTCGTAGATGTCGCCGCAGACCAGCGTCTCGGTCGGGCCGCAGGCCGTCTCGCGCCAGAGCTGGGTAAGGATGTTGAAGTACTTGCTCCGCTTGAGCAAAACTGGCCGTTCCAGGCCCGGCCAACGCTGCTCGGCGGGCAAGGCCGCAAAAGTCTTGTCGTCGCTGCCTGCGGGATCGACCCAGAACTTCATGGCGTTGCCGACCACGGTCACCGCCGCGCGATCCTGCAGGCCCAAGTGGTCGATTTTCTTGGCCACGTGCGTGGGCTCACTGTTGGTCACCACCACCACCCGCGCGCCGCTGTCGACGATGCGGTCCAGGGCCTCTGTGGCATACGGCCGGAAGTGCGTCGCCGAGCAGGCATAGGCTTCGGCATAGGTGGCGGCCAAGATGCGCCCGCGCTGCTCGTCGTCGCCGCCCATGCCAAAGTGGCGGAGCATGCGCAAGCCGGCGGCCGAACAGCGGATGTACGGGTCGGCATCGGCCGGCGCGGCATAAACGCCGTTGGTGAACCAGCCTTCTTCGGGCGAGTTGTGGCGAACCGCAACTACCGCCGGGTTCCAAGCGCGGAGGAAGTCGTCGGGCGCCTGTTGGTGCCAGGCCAGCACGTACGGAAAGGCCGTGGCAAACGGCGCACCTTCGGCCTCCGAGTCGGTGAACGTCCCGTCGAAGTCCAGAACTACCAGCGCAGGACGCATTGCAACCCCTTGTTTTGCAGTGGATTTAGGCATAGCGGATCTGCACCAGCGTCACCAACTGGCGCAGCACGTCTTTGACAGTGGCGGTGTCCTTGGCCTTGACGATGACCCAGCCCTCGCCTTCGTAGCCGTCGGCGCGGGCCTTGCCCACGGTCGGCCAGCTGGCGTCGACCAGGTACGGAACGGCAGTGATCATCGCCTGGTCCAGACCGGCGACGTGCGCGACCTTGCGGCCGCGGCCCTGCCCGCGGAAAAACGCAGCGCCCACCGCCCACTTGCGGGTCAGCTTCTTGGGCCACTCGCCGTGCACCATCAGCTTGGTCCACAGCGCCAGCATGTCCACTTCGTGGGCCACGCCGTTCATCGGCATGATTTGCACGCCCGGCGGCCGCGCACCAACCTCGCTGACCACGTGCGTGCCGTCTTCGCGCAAGAACCACTCCATGTGCGACAGGCCGGTGTGCATGCCCAGGGCGGTCAGCGCCGCATGGTTGTCGGGAAGGAACTTCTTGAATTCGGGAAGACTATCCTCGCGCGGCAGGATCACGCAGTACTGCATCCACGGATTCTCGAGCACTTCCAGAGGCCGGTTCATGTACCAGGTGCCGCTGGACCAGACGTGCTTGCCGGCGATCGTCACGGTCTCGCAGGTGTTTTCGCGGCCGACCA
>JACRCU010000302.1 GCA_016218865.1 Deltaproteobacteria bacterium
TACAGCTCGCTGGGGATCGACTGCAGGGCGCCCAGCGAAATCACCATCATGAACGGGAAGCCCAGCCACACGTTGGTGGCCAGGTTGGCGCCAAAGTTGCTGAGCGGGCTGTTGCCCAGCCAGTCGATGCGCTCTTGGCCCAGCGCCGCCAACATCGCGTTGATCGGACCGAATTGGGTGTTGAACAGCCACTTCCACGTCAGCGCGGTGATGTAGCTGGGCACCGCCCACGGCACGATGAGCAGCAGCCGATAGAAGGCCCGCATCCGCAGGTGCGGCCGGTTCAGCACCAGCGCCAGCCCCAGGCCAAAACCCACGTGGAACGCCACGTTGATGGCCGTCCACAGCGTCGTCAGACCCAGGGTGCGGAAGAAGTGCGTCGAGCTGTTGGGGTCCACTACCGAGGTCAGCACCTCGATGTAGTGGTCCACGCCCACGAAGTGGCCCTCGCCGTCCACGAACGACAGGCCCACGCCCACGGCGAACGGCACGAAAATCAGCAGACCCGTGGCCAGGATAGCCGGTCCAACGTAGAAATAAGGTACCGGATCCTTGCGCAACGCCGCGAACACCCTGGCACTATCGTCCAGGAACCAGCCCAGGATGCCGCCCGCCAGCAGCAGCAGACCCAGCAGCCAGGGCCCCGCGTTGCCTCCGCCCGCCTCCACCGCTGCGTGCGCCACCAGCCGCGAGCCGCCCAGCACCGCCACCCCGGCCGGAGCCGCGCTGGGCATCGCCGGAGCCAGCAACCAACCCACCAGAATCACGATACAAAGGCTGGCCGCGTCGATCCCCCGCGCCGGCAGCGGCAGCTTGCGCCCGAACCCGGCCAGCGCCATGGCCAGCACGGCCAGCACCGCGGCAATCCAAGCCGGCGTCGCGTCTTCGGTGGTCGGCTTCAGCACCGCACCGGCCACCGCCATCACGTCCTTGCCCGCGTCGTCCTTGACCGGAACCGCCACCAGCAAGCGCCCGTCGGCCATCTGACCAAAAAGGTGTTGCACCGCCAGCGGTTGCTTGGTCTGCAGCGCCTTGTGGCCGTCGGTCGACACCCGCTTGCTGTGGTCCAGCAGCCGCGCCGCGTCGGCCGCCGGGGGCTTGGCGTGCACCACCTCGCTGCCGCGCGAGATGCCGAACTCGTCCACCCCACCTTCGCGCACACCAAAAGCGTATTGAATATCCTGATGTTCGCGCTCGATCGCCTCGAAACGCTTTGCGCTCTTGGTGCTATCTGCCTCCGCTACAGCCGAAACCACCGCGTCAGCCACTGCCAGCGCCGCCACCCGCCGCGCCGTGGTCTGCTGCTGGCTGCGCAGTGCGCTCTGGCCGTACACCAGCGCCAGCCCCAGCAGCGCGCACAGCACCCCGGCAGCCACGATGCGTGACCAGAGCGGCGGCGGGGCGAGCGGAAGTTTGGGCGGCATGGTCGGATCCTTCGGCTACTTCTTCATTTTCGCGATGTCGTCGGTGGCGCGCTTCTGCGCCTCGGCCAGCGCCTCTTCGGCCTTGGTATCGCCGTAAATCGCCTTCTGCAGCGCGGCGTTATAGGGCGTCCACACCGCCGACATCTCGGCCGAGCTGGGCATCGGCACCGCGGTCTCGGCCTGGGCGCGGAACACCTTGACCACCGGGTCGTCGCCCCACTTGGGCATCTCGTAGGTCTTGATGTTGGCGACCATCTGCTTGCCGACTTCGATGCGCGTCAGGGCCGCTTCGTCGCTGGTCAGATAGTCGATGACGCGCAAGGCCGCGTCTTTGTTCTGGGTCTTGGCCGAGACCAGCGCCGCCTCCGAGCCAAGGAACGGCCGCAGCGGCTTGCCGGGCTCCAGCTCGGGCAGCACCGCCACGCCCCACTCGACGCCCTTCTCGATTTCGCCAATGAACCAGGGGCCTTGCAGCACGAACGGCACTTTGCCGTCGTTGAACATGCTGGTGATGACGAAGCCCGAGACCGTGCCCTGCGGCAGGATCTTGGCGTCCTTGTACAGCCCGCGCACCGTGTCGATGGCCTTCTTGGCCTCGGGCGAGTCGATCTTCAGCGCGCCCGCGTCGTCGAACACCGCGCCGCCGGCGCCCAGCAGGAACGGGCCGTGGAAGTACAGGTTGGCGGCCTCGTAGGCCAGGCCAAAGCTCTCGGCGTCCGGCTTGGTGAAGCCCTTGGCCACTTCGACCAGCTGGGTCAGGCTGGTGGGCGGCGTGGGCACCATCTTCTTGTTGTAGAACAGAACCAGCGACTTGTACGCCAGCGGCAGGCCGTACAGGTTCTTCTCGAACACCAGGGGCTTCACGGTCTGCGGCATGAACCGCTTCAGGCGGTCCGGGGTGGCGAACTCGCCCAGCGGCTGGATCAGGCCGTCGCGCGCCCACACGCCGATCTTGTCGTGGGCAAAAATCATGATGTCCGGCCCATTTCCGTTGGGGACCGCAACCTGGAACTTGTCGATGATAGCGTCAGGTGGCACAGACAACGCCTGAATTTGCGTGTTCTTGTGCTTGCCGTTCCAGTGCTCGATGAGCCGGTCCAGGGCCGCGCGCTCGGCATCGCGGTAGGCGTGCCACACCGTTACGGTCTTGGCCGGGCCCGGGTCGTCGTCGGCGGCCGCGGCGGTGGGCGATGCGGCGGCGGCGGGCGCGGCGGCCTTGTCGGCTTCTTGGTTTTCCTTAGGTTGCTCGGCGGGTGCCGCAGCCTTGGCCTCGGGCGCGGGCGCTTCGGCCTTCTTGCAGCCGTTGACACCTAGGGCCAAAAAGCAAGCGGCCGCTGCAGTTACAAGTTGAAGCGTCAAGTTCTTTCGCATCACATCACCATCAACCAAGCTTAAGGTCTGCCGAATTCTTGTTCAGGCGCACGCCCTTGGCGTCGAAGGCGTGCAGGCGCTGGCGGTCGATGCGCAGCGCGATGGCCGGGCCCTGGGTCGCACTGAAGCCGCCGTCCAGGCGCAGGATCACCGACGACTCGGCCCGTTGCTGGGTCGTCACGTCGCGGGCGGCCAGCAGGTCGCGGTTCGCCCCCAGCAGCTCGCCGAACACAAAGGTCTCGGACCCCAGGGGCTCCTGCACGTCGACCTGCAGTACCGCATCTGGCTGTGCCGCGTCGGGCTGCGAACTGGGCGGCGCCAGCTTCCAGTCCTGCGGACGCACGCCCAGGGTCAGCTCGGTCGCGTCGCCGCACAGCCGGTCCATTTCGCCCGGATCCAGCTGCATGTCGATGCCCGAGCCCACCAGCCGGGTGCCCTGGCGCTGCACCGCGAACAGGTTCATCGCCGGCGAGCCGATGAAGGTCGCCACGTAGGTGTTGGCCGGCCGCGCGTAGATGACCTGAGGCGGATCGCACTGTTGCAGCACGCCCTCGTGCATCACGGCGATGCGGTCGGCCAGGGTCATGGCCTCGACCTGGTCGTGGGTCACGTACAGGATGGTCGTGCCCAGCTTCTTGTGCAACTTGGCGATTTCCAAGCGCATCTGCACGCGAAGCTTGGCGTCCAGGTTGCTGAGCGGCTCGTCGAACAGGAACACGCTGGGCTGGCGCACCACTGCGCGCCCCATCGCCACGCGCTGCCGCTGACCGCCCGACAGCGCCGCCGGCTTGCGGTCCAGCAGGTCGTTCAGGCCCAGCATGGTGGCGGCGACGCCGACGCGCTGCTCGATCTCGGGCTTGGCGACACCGCGCAGGGTCAGTCCGAACGCCATGTTGTCGCGCACGGTCATGTGCGGATACAGCGCATAACTCTGGAAAACCATGGCGATGTCGCGGTCGCGCGGCGCCACATCGTTCACGACCCGGTCGCCGATGTACAGCTGGCCGGCGGTGATGGCCTCGAGCCCCGCAACCATGCGCAAGGTGGTGGACTTTCCGCAACCGGACGCGCCGACCAGCACCAGGAACTCGCCGTCGGCCACTTCCAGGTCCAGGCTGCGCACCACCCGCACGTCGCCGTAGGACTTTTCGATGCCCTTGCATAGCACTCGAGCCACAACGACCTCTAGTGGCGCACCTGCGTCGCGCGGGCGGATGCTACTACAGCGCAAGGGCCTTTGGCCACCTGCGGGGGTCGCGCGCGTCACAGGCTTGCATCGTCCAGCGCTACTCGTCCTCCAAGTCGAACTGCAGCTCCTGCTCCACCCGAACCGCCACCGCCACGCCGCCGCGGCGGGCCGGCTTGAAGCGCCACTGGGGCACAGTCTGCCGAACCGGCTCGCTCAGACGCGGGTCGCCGCGCACCACCCGGATGTGCAGGTCGCGCACCCGGCCGTCGGCGCCGACCACGTAACGCAGCGCCAGCACAGCCGTTTGCCCGCTCCGCCTGGCCCAGTCGGGGTACTGCGGCCAGGGTTGCGCCAGCGGCACCGGCAGCTCGTCGACTGCGCCTGCGCCGTACACTTCCCCGTCGCCGGTGCCCGAACCGGAACCGGAACCCGAACCCGAACCGGAGCCCGAACCGGAACCCGAACCGGAGCCCGAACCGGAGCCGGAACCGGAACCGGAACCCGGACCAGAACCCGCATCCGGACTTGCCGGCGGTGCCACGTCGACGTTGCCCGCCTTTGCCGGCTCTGGCGACGCAACGGCCGACTCCGCCGGACGAGCTGGAGGAGCCGAGCGCCTGGGCCGGGGGGGAGGAATGTCTTCAGGCACTTTGGCTACTTGCGCGGGCAGCGGCGCGGGCGGCGGTTCCGGCGGCAGCGCGGGCGGCGGCACCACGCGCTTGGGCGGCAGCACCACCGGCAGCGACACGGCCCGTGCGGCGGCCGGCTCGGACGGCGGGGCCACCCACGGCGCCATCACCGGCAGGCCCGCCAGCCACGCCAGGAACAGCGCCGCCAAGGCGACCGCGGTGGCCCAGCCTATCGCCAGGTTGCGATCCAGCTGCGGCGCGGCCATGCGAATCAAGTGCGAGCGCGGCGGCGCCGGACGGCGAGCACCAGCAAGCCCAGACCGGCGGCGAGCGGCCACACCGAACCGCGGCCCGAGCTGCTGCAGCCGGACGGCGGCGCACCGCCCGACCCCTGGCCGACGCCGACGGTATCGCCGCGCGCGTCCGAATGGATGGCATCGCCCACACTTGCATCGTCGCCGCTGCTGCTGGCGTCGCCACCGCTGCTGGCATCGCTGCCGGCGGGGGTGCACTTGCCGTTCTGGCAGGGCCGGTCGGCCGGGCAGATCTCGATGACCGGGGCGCCGCCGCACGGGTCCAAGGTCGCCACGTTGTTGCCTTGGCAGGTCTTGCTGGCCGCTTGCACACCGCCAGCGTGCTGGCAGGCGCCGTCGACGCAGCTGTCGGCGGTGCACGCCACGCCGTCGTCGCAGTCCATCAGCGCGCCCGACAGGCACAGGCCGCCGGCGCAGTAGTCGCCCACGCTGCACGGGTCGCCGTCGTCGCAGGTGCCGCTGATCGGGGTGTTCTTGCAGCCGCCGCTGCACGAGTCGAGGGTACAGGGGTTGCCGTCGTCGCAGAACTTGGCGGAACCGTTGCACTTGCCGCCGCTGCAGGTGTCGCCGACGGTGCAGGCGTCGCCGTCGTCGCAGGGGCCACTGCTGCCGACCGAGCTGCACACGCCCGCCACGCAGGCTTCCTTGGTGCACGGGTTGCCGTCGTCGCAGTTCTTGGGTTGGCCGGGCTGGCAGACGCCGCCGACGCACTTGTCGCCGGTGGTGCAGGCGTTGCCGTCGTCGCACGGGGCCGGGGTACCGCCCACGCAGCCGCCGCCGCTGCATTTGTCGCCAGCTGTGCACGGGTTGCCGTCGTCGCAGGCGGCGCTGTTGCCGGTGTGGGTGCAGTTACCCCCGCTGCAGCCATCGTTGGTGCAGGGGTTGTTGTCGTTGCAATCCTTGACGATCTTGCCGCCGACGCAGGCGCCGTTCTGGCACTTTTCGCCGGCGGTGCACGCGTCGCCATCCCAGCACACCGCGCCGGTGTTGGGGGTGTGGGCGCACACGCCGTTGTTGCAAGCGTCGTCGGTGCACGCCTTGCCGTCGTCGCAGCCGCCCGGGCAGGTGGGCACGGTGCCGCCGCTCATGCAGGCCTGAACCTTGGCCAGATAATCCGCGTAGTTCCAGTACTTGCCGGGGTCGGTGTGGGTCTGGTTGGGCAATTGCACATGGCCCTTGACCGAGCCGTTGTTGGCCGGCAACTGCCACTTCTTCAGCAGATAGCAGGTCAGCTTGGTGCTGGCGTCGATCATCTGCGGGGTGATCCAGGCCGGGTCGTCGACATAGCCTTCGTGTTCGATGCCGATGGTATAGGGGTTGGCCGAGCCGACGTGCCAGCCCTTGTCGTGCTCTTTGACCATCTGGGTGATGGCGCCCGTCTTGCTGATGACGTAGTGCGCCGACACCTGCGCGTTTTTGTTCTGGAACCAGCTGATGCAGCCGTTGTAGCTGCCCTGCACGGTGTGCATGACCACCACCGTGATGTCGCCCACCTGGCGGTTCATCGGCGTGTAGTTCGGGCTGGCGATCCACTGAGCCGGGCCGTATTCCGCAGCGCCCACAGCGCCTTTGACCTCGTCGCACTTTTCGCAATAGGTCGAGCCGTAGTCCGGCTGGTTCCACGGCGCGCGCGGATCGCTGGCACAGCCGCCCAGCAGCGCCAGGGCCAGACCCAACGCAACAAGTAGGGCTCCGGGCGCAGGCATCGCCGGCAAGCGGTGGGCGACGGATTCGGAAGGCAGCATGGTCATGGCGGTCTCCGCGGCGAAACGCGACCGGCTGGGAGTATAGCGCCCGGCGCCAAGGCGCGCTACGCTCAAACGCACCGGGCCGCTGTGGCCGCGGCGTGGAAGCCCCAATGAAGCTGCCCAACTGGCGCGTCTTGCCCCTCTGCCTGTCCGTCGCCGCTGCCGCCTCCA
>JACRCU010000299.1 GCA_016218865.1 Deltaproteobacteria bacterium
CCCGTGCACCTTTGGCAAGACCTGCAGTGCCGGCGCCTGCGTGGGCGGCAGCGGCACCAGCTGCAACGACGCTTTGCCTTGCACGCTCGACAGTTGCGACCCTGGTCAGGGCTGCGTGCACACGCCCGCCGCCGCCGGCAGCGCGTGCGACGATGGCGACCCGTGCTTTACCGCCGATAGCTGTGGCGCCACCGGCAGTTGCGTGCCCGGTGCCCAAGCCTTGGACTGCCCAGCAAGCGGCCTCTGCCAGACGGGTGTGTGCACGCCGTTCGCCGGCTGCGGCAGCGCCGACAAGGCCGCGGGCGCCAACTGCAACGGTGGCGTGGGCGTGTGCGCCGCCGGCCAGTGCTGGGAAGCGTTTGCCAGCGCGCTGGCGGCAGGACCCAGCCACAGCTGCGCCCTGAAGCCCGATCACAGTCTGTGGTGCTGGGGCAGCAACGCGGACGGCCAGCTCCTCGCCACCGGCCTCAGCAGCACGCCCACAGCTACCCAGGTCGGCAGCGGCACCTACACGCAAGTGGTAGTTGGCGAAGGATTTACCTGCGCCTTGGACGCCGCCCAAGGCGTGTGGTGCTGGGGCCGCAACGACCACGGTCAGACCGGCGCCACCTTGGGGACCACCACCGCGCCCTTTGCGGTGACCTTGCCGGTGGCCGCAACGCAGCTCGCCGCGGGCACGGCGCACGCCTGTGCCGGTGGTGTAGACAAGGCCGGAGTGTCGCGGATCTACTGCTGGGGCGCCGCCGGTCAGGGGCAGCTGGGCCAGGGCTCCGGAGCGGTAGACTCGTCGACTCCCCAAGAAGTGCCCGGCCTTGCGGGCGCCACCGCGCTGGCGGGCGGCCCCAACACCACCTGCGGCATCGTGGGCGGCAAAGTGTACTGCTGGGGCACCTTGGCCACCGCGTGGGTCGGCAGCAAGGGCGCGCCCAAGCCCGGTGCGCCCAATCCCGTTGACCTGGTGGGTACCTACCAACAGGTCTGGGTGGGCAGCGGCGTGGCCTGCGCGGCCAGCGTTGCCGGCCAAGAGGTGCACTGCTGGGGCATGGGCGACAACCCGCTCTTGGGCAGCCCGGGCGCCGCGGTCTTTGTGGTCAAGGCGCTGGGCGGCGCCGGCCCCTACGCCGAGGTGGCCCTGGGCAGCAATCACCTGTGCGCGCGGGTCGCCGGTTCCGGAGAGGTCTGGTGCCGCACCAGCAACGCCGCCGCCGCCGACTTTGGCAACCCGAGCGGCGATGGCAGTCAACCTACGGCCATCTTTGCAGATCTCGCCGTCATGGAGCTGGACTCGGCGGGCGGTCAGGTCTGCGCCCGGATGGCCGACGGCTCGGTGCGCTGCCTGGGCAGCGGGGCCGCGGGCGGCTTCACCGTCCCGGGCAGCCAGGCCAAGGTCTACGTTCCATGACGCCTTCGCTCTCGCTCATCTACCTGTGCCTGAACGAGGAGCGCAGCCTGCCGGCGACCCTGGCCGAAGCGGTGGCCTATTGCACAAGTGCGCTGCCGGACTGGGAGATCCTGGTGGTGGACGACGGCTCGACCGACGGCTCCGCCGAGCTGGTCCTGGAGGCCGCCGCCGCCGAGCCGCGCATCCGCCTGCTGCAGCACGACCGCAACCGCGGCATGGGCGCCGGGCTGCGCACCGGGATCGCCGCGTCGACCAAGGAGTATTTCTGCATGCTCGCCGCCGACGGCCAGATCCCCGCCGCCGAGCTGGCCAAGATGCTGCCCGCGCTGGAGCTGGCGCCGATCGTGCTGTCGACCTACGGCAACCGCCCCAACAACTGGCTGCGCACTTTCATTTCGCGGGGTTTCCGGGTGTACATGCGCGCGCTCATCGGCGTGGACTTTGCCCTGGAGGGCACCTACTTGTTCCCGGTGGCGTTAGCGCGCGACGAGATCGGCCTGCCGCGCATCGGCGCAGATACGTTCTTCTTCAGCTTCGAGCTGATCGCCCAGGCCCTGCGCCGCGGCTACCGGGTGGCCGACACCACCATCGCCGGCCGGCCGCGCACCGACGGCACGCCGTCGCGCATCGCCAACCTGAAGCAAATCAAGCGGGTCGCCGGCGAGGTCCTGGCCTTCCGCCAGCGCGACCGCAAGGGCAAGGTCTAGACCATGCGGCGCGTGCGGCAGACTGCCTACCTCGCCTCGGCCTTCCTGCTGACGCCGGCAGTGGTGCTGAGCGTGGTGGGCATCCTGGTGCTCTACTACCGCCGCGAGAACTTCGACGTCGCCTTTGGTGTGCTGATCCTGGTGTTCTGTGTGGAGCTGCTGGCCGGCGCGGCCTGGCTGGTGGTGGCGCTGCGCCGGTCGGCGGACTTGTCCAGGCTGCAGGCGGACTTCTTGAGCAAGGTCAGCCACGACTTCCGCACGCCGCTGACCTCGATCCGCATGTTCGTCGAGACCTTGCGCGAACAGCGCCTGGAGGATCCCGAGCGCCGCGAGCGCGTGCTGGCGCTGCTGGGTCAAGAGACCGAGCGGCTGTCGGCGATGATCGACCGGCTGCTGGAGCTGGCGCGCTTGGAGGCGGGCAAGATCAAGTACCAACTGGCGCCCACCAACATCGCCGAGTTGGTGCGGGCGGTGGCCGCGCGCTTCGAGCCGCGTTTGGACCAGCCCGGCGTGCAGTTGACCATAGAAATTGCCGAGGGGTTGCCGCTGGTTGCCGCGGATGCCGAGGCCTTGCAAGACGTGGTGCAGAACCTGCTGGACAATGCCTTCAAGTACACGGGGCCGGACAAACGCATCGCCGTGCGGGTGACGGCCGCGGCCCACCGCCAGAAGCGCGGCGTGCAGATCGCCGTGCACGACAACGGCCCCGGCATTGCCCTTCACGAACATCGGCGTATTTTCGAGCTGTTTTACCGTGTCGACGACCGCCTGTCGCGCGCCACCGAGGGCTCGGGGTTGGGCCTGGCCTTTGCCAAACACGTGGTGTCGGCCCACGGCGGCCGGATCCGGGTAGACAGCGCGCCGGGGCGCGGCAGCACCTTTGTGGTGGAATTGCCGGGATTGCCGGGCTGAGCGCCGCCAACGCTTGCAGTTTGCGGACAGGTCGGGCACAAACCGCGGCGCAACGGTACCAGCCAGGGACGTGCCATCGTGACCGACCAGCAAAGCGCTCGCATCCTGATCGTGGAAGACGACGCCGCCATTCGCGAAGGCCTGGACCTGAACCTGAGCCTGGACGGGTACCAGACCTTGCTGTGCGCCGACGCCGACGCGGCCGAGGCGGTGCTGCGCGGGCCGCTCTCGGTTGAACTGGTGCTGCTCGACGTGATGCTGCCCGGCCGCAATGGTTTCGAACTGTTGCGGGCCCTGCGCCGCGATCAGCCCGACCTGCCGGTGCTCCTCCTCACCGCCCGCGCCGACGAGGCGGACAAGGTGTTGGGCCTGGAGCTCGGCGCCGACGACTACATCACCAAGCCGTTTGGTCTTGCTGAGTTGCGGGCGCGGGTCCGAACCTCGCTGCGGCGCTCGCGGCGCATCCACGCGTCGTCGTCGACGTTGCAGGCCGAGCAGCCGGCCTTTGGCGACGTGTACATCGACCGGGTCGGCCACCGGGTGCGGCGCGCCACCAGTGAAGTGCCGATGACAGCGCGCGAATTTTCGCTGCTGCTGCACTTCGTCGACCGCGCCGAGCGGGTGTTGACCCGCGAAGACTTGCTGCGCGATGTCTGGGGCAGCGAGCAGGCCACCTTGCGCACGGTCGACAATTTCGTCATGCGCCTGCGCGGCAAGCTGGAGCCGGATCCCGAGGCGCCGCGCCACTTTGTCACGGTGCGCGGCGTCGGCTACCGCTTCTCGCCCGCCGGACAAGCCTGACAGGCGGCAGTGTCGAAAATCTCCACATGTGGCTAATCGCAGCACTGGCGCGACCCGACCGGCGGCCGGCGACGCCAGCTACATCCTGAAAGATCAACTCGTTCCGCCTTGCTGGCACGCCTGGCACGCTCCTTGCGATGCGCACTTGGCATCGGCACTGCGCCGCACCACGGGCAGCCGCGACGGCGGCAGGAGGGCAACATGAACGGGATCGCATTGGGTAGGGTGAGGTTGGCAGGTTGGGCGGCGGTGCTCGGTCTGGCCCTGGCGGGCTGCGCGGGCGACGCTGCGCCGGCGACGAGTGCGTCCGAGGGCGGCAGCGGCACGTACGCCAGCAAGGACACCAGCAGCGACGCTTCGACGGGCAAGACCAACGGCAGCGGGGCGACCGATGCGGGCACCACGACCGGCGGCGGCGGCATCCAGACCCCTGGCGCGGGCAACGCCGACATGGGCATCGGCCTCAAGCCCGGTGGCGCGCAAGACATCGCGTTTTTCCGCCAGAAGCTGGCCTCGGCCATGCTGCCCAAGCCGGGCGACATGACCATCGAGGGCTGGCTGAACGAGCACGACACCGTGCTGCCGCCGGCCAAGAAGGATCGGGCCGTAACGCTGCACGCCATGGCGGGCGTGATGGCCGAGCCCGGCGCCCAGCCCAGCGCGGTGCTGCAGATCGGCTTGAATTCCGGCAAGACCTTGGCCGACGTGCAGACCACTCTGAGCCTGACGGTGGTGATCGACCGCTCGGGCTCGATGGCCGGCGACAAACTCGCCTTTGTCAAAGCCGGCTTGCACGCCCTGGCCGAGCAGCTGCCCAAGGGCACGCGCCTGGGGCTCGTCAGCTTCTCGAGCACCGTGACCGTGCCGTTCGCGCCGGCCGTGATCGATGCCAGCAATGTTCAAGCCTTGCACGACGCCATCGACGCGCTGGTCGCCGACGGCGGCACCAACATCTTCCAGGCCCTCGGCGAAGGCAGTGCGCTGTGCCAGGCGACGCCGGTCGGCTTCGAGCAGAAGCGAATCCTGTTCCTTTCCGATGGCTTACCCACCGTGGGTACCACCGGCTTCGACAGCATTTTGGGCCAGGTCACCGAAGCCAAGGCCGGCGGCTGCAGCGTGTCGTCGGTGGGCGTGGGCCTGGACTTCTCGCCGTCGCTGATGAACGCCATTGCACAAAAGGGTAACGGTACCGCGTGGTTCCTGCCCAACGCCCAGGCCGCCAAAGAAGTGTTCGTCCAGGACCTGGAGACGATGCTGCTGCCCGTGGCCGAGAAGCTGACCCTGCAGTTCAAGCTGGCCAATGGCTGGAAAGTGGCCGAGATCTATGGCTTCAAGTGGGTCGAGAAGGACGGCGAGGTCACCATCACGGGGCCGATGGAGGCCGTGGGCCCGACCGATCCCGGCAATCCCGACCCTGGCAATCCCGAGGACCCCGAAGTGGGCACCGACCCGGTGGCGATGCCGACCCTGTTCGCCAGCAAGCGCAACGGCCTGGTGATGGCGCGCCTGATCGCCCCGGCCAACACCCAACCGGCGGACCTGGCGAATTTGACACTGGCGACGGTCACGTACGGCTACACCCTGTCGAAGGGCGGCGCTGCCGAGCAGTTCAGCGTGCCCGTGCAAGTGCCCGGCCTGGTGCAGATTCCCGACGGCGGTCTGGCCTACTTTGCCAACCCGGCGGTGCACCGCGCGTGGCTGCTGCTGGGCGACGGTCTGAGCCTGATCCAAGCCGTGGCCCAGGCCGAAGCCGGTCTGACGGCCGACGCGCAGGCGACCCTGGCGGTACAAAAGCAGTTGCACGACAAGCACATGGCGCTGCTCGCCGCCGACCTGCCGGTCTACGACGCCAGCGTACCCAACCTGGGCGACGCCGCCGACCTGCTGGCCGCGCTGGCCAAGGTCATCAGCAAGTAGCCCGCTCGGCTGCGGCCGTCAGGACTGGCGCTGCTGCTGCAGCAATTCGGCCAGGCGCTGGTACTGAGCGCGGTCGTTGTACAGCTGGCAAGAAACCCGCAGAATTCGCTGACCATTCCAGGTCATGATCGGCAGGTCGAAGCCCCGCTGCCACAGCCAGGCGTGCAGCGCGTCGGAATCGCCCGCGCCGCCCTGGGGTTGCTGACCGGCCGGCAGGATCACCGCCGCCATCGACCCGACCATGGCCGGCGGGCAGGGCGCCGCCACCCCCAGGGCTTGGCACAGGATCTCGCGAGCTTCCACGGCAAGCTGGTGATTGCGTTGGTAGATCGCCGGCCAGCCCCCCGGCAGCAGCGCGGCCATGCCTTCGATCGCGGCGGGAATGGTCAGCCACGGCGACGGGTCGCGGGTGCCGGTCCAGTCGAATTCCACGCGAAAACGCGAGGTATCGGTGCGCGGGCTGTTGGCGCCGTGCGAGATCACCAGCGGCCGGATCGGCGTCTGGCGGTCGCGGCGAACATGCAGGAAAGCTGCGCCCTTGGGTGCGCACAGCCACTTGTGGCAGTTGCCCGTGTAGTAGGCCGCGCCCAGGTCGTCCAGGTCCAGCGGCAGCATCCCCGGGGCGTGGGCGCCGTCGACCAGCACGTCGATGCCGCGCGCCTGCAGCCTCTGGACGATTTCCTTGATGGGAAACAAGACTGCGGTAGGACTCGCAATGTGATCGATGATGGCTAGCTTGGTACGAGCGCTACACGACTTAAGAATTGCTTCTACGGCTGTTGCCGCATCGGCCAGCGGAAACGGCACCGCCGCCGTCACCAGCCGGCCGCCGAAGCGCTCTACCTCGACTTGTGCTGCGTTCTTGCAGGCGTTGTAGCCATGATCGATAACCAATACTTCGTCATCATGGCGCCAAGTTAGCGATCGAACGACCGTTCCCACCCCTTCGGTCGCGTTGCTGACCAGGGCGAGATCGTCGGCTCGGCAGCCCAGGAAGGTGCCCAGCGCGCCGCGCACCTCGGCCAAAAGTCCTTCCAGTTCGCGGGTCAGCAGGGTGACCGGCTCGCGCTCCAGCCGCGCCAGCCACGCGCTGCGGGCCTGCTGCACCGCCCGCGGACAGGCGCCGTACGAGCCGTGGTTCAAGAAGGTGACCGCCGGATCCAGGGTCCAGTGGGCGGCCAAGTCGGGCGTCGGCACAGGCGGCATGCGGCACTACCGAGTGGCAAGAGTCCGGATTTTCTTGAGCATATCGGGCAGGGTGCTCTCTTGCGCCTTGCGGATGATGTAGTTGGGCACGGACACGCTGGGATCGGCCAGGACGCGGTAGACCACGCGGGTGCGCTTGCCCTCGGCGTCGTAGTTGGTCAGCGTCCACGAGCCCTCGTTGCGCTTGTAGTCGCCGCGCAGCAGCTTCCAGGTGCGCTTCCAGGTCGGCGGCCCGGGCACCGACTCGGCGACCGAGACCGACGTCAAATTGCTCAACGGCATCGGCATGTCCACCACCGTCATGCACTGCGAGGTGGTGCCGCTGCGCATCAGCTCTTTGGACTCGGCGATGCGCAGCATGGTGCGCGAGTAGTTGTTGCAGTCGTCGATGAGCTTCCACACCTTGGCCGGCGGCGCGTCGATGACGGCCTGCAGGGTCGCCTCGGGCAGATCGCAGCCGGCCACGCTGCGGGTGGTCAACACGATCTCGCCGGCCGCGAGCCGGCTTTCCACGTCGCCGGCGGCGGCACCGCTGCTGGCGGCCAGCACCAACGCCGCGCTGCCGATCCAGCGCAATAGCCTGAAACGCAAAGAGGAAGTAGCCATGATGCTCCAGAAGCGAGCCGCGAGGCCCTGGGGGATTCGTCGCAAGGAGGTGCGGTACGCCGCGGACGAGTGCCCACCGGGGCGGGCAATTGACGGCGTACCCTGTGCACTTCACACTGCCCGCAGCGCTTTTTCAAGGAGCTAGCCCCATGTTCGGAACCGATCGCGCCCGTTCGTACCGTCAGTTTGGCGAAGAGCATCAGCAACTGCGCAAAACCGTGCGCGACTGGTGCGAAAAGAGCCTGCGGCCCCACGCCCACGAGTGGGAAGCGGCGCGGCTGTTCCCCCGCGACGTCTTTACCCAAGCCGCGGACTTGGGCCTGCTGGGCATCCGCATGCCCGAAGAGCTGGGTGGCCTGGGCCTGGACTGGTGGTACACGGTCGCCTACGCCGAAGAGATGGTCCACAGCACCATGGCCGGCCTGACTATGGCCCTGCTGGTGCAGAGCGACATGGCCACCCCGGTCATCCACGAGATCGGCGACAGCTTCCACCACCAGAACTACTTGAAGCCCGCGATCGCCGGGCAGGCCATCGCTGCCTTGGGCATCACCGAGCCCGATGCCGGCTCGGACGTGGCGGCCATCCGCACCACCGCCCGCCGCGACGGCGACGACTACGTGATCAACGGCAGCAAGACCTACATCACCAACGGCACCCGCGCGGACTACATCACCCTGGCGGCGCGCACCGGCGGCGCGGGGCACGACGGCATCTCGCTGATGATGTTCCCCACCGATACCAAGGGTTTCCGCGTCACGCGCAAGCTGGAGAAGATGGGCAACCACAGCTCGGACACCGCCGAGATCGCCTTTGAGGACTGCCGGATTCCCGCGCGAAATCTGCTGGGAAATGAGGGAGAAGGCTTCTACTACGTGATGCAGAACTTTGGCGGCGAGCGGCTGGTGGGCGCGCTCACGGCCATCGCCGGTGCGCAGCGGATGCTCGACGAGACCATCAAGTGGTGCCAGGACCGCCACGCCTTTGGCAAGAATCTGATGGGGTTCCAGACGGTTCGCCACCAGATCGTGCAGCTGGAGACCGAGCTGGAAGCCGGCCGCCAGCTCTGCTACCGCACCGTGCAGCTGGTCATCGACGGCGACCCGGCCTGGCGCGAGATTGCCATGTGCAAGCTGTTCTGCGGCGAGCTGGCCAACAAGGTGGTCGACCGCTGCGTGCAGCTGTACGGCGGCATGGGCTACATGGACGAGTGCGACGTCTCGCGGGTTTTCCGCGACATGCGCCTCATCACCATCGGCGGCGGCACCAGCGAGATCATGCGCGAGATCCTGACCAAACTGTGCCTGTAGCCGGCGATTGAACCTCCGTTCACGGATCCGGCTCTTATCTTGGCAGGGACGCAGCACTTGGCGTCCGCAAGATGGAGAATCCGGTCATGGGCGAGCATACAGGCGAAAAGCTTCTGATCATCGGCGGTGTTGCAGCGGGTGCCACGGCGGCGGCGCGGGCGCGGCGGCTCAGCGAGTCGGCCGAAATCACGTTGCTCGAGCGCGGTCCATACGTGTCCTATGCCAACTGCGGCCTACCGTACTTCATCGGCGGCGACATCACCAAGCGCGAGGCCCTGCTGCTGCAGTCGCCGGAGGGCTTCCACAGCCGCTACCGCGTGAACGTGCAGGTGAACACCGAGGCGGTGGAGCTGGACCTGGCCGGCAAGCGGGTGCGGGCGCGCGGCGCCGATGGCAGCGAAACCTGGCTGAATTACGACAAATTGATCCTGGCCCAGGGCGGTCAGCCGATCTGGCCGGGCATGCCGGGCAGCGACAGCGACCACGTGTTCAAGCTGTGGACCGTGCCCGACATGGACCGCATCGACGGCTACATCCGCGATCAGCAACCCAAATCGGCGGTGGTGGTCGGCGGCGGCTTCATCGGGCTGGAGATGGCCGAGGCGCTGGTGCAGCGCGGCCTGCAGACCGCCGTGGTCGAGCTGGCGCCGCACGTGATGGCGATCGCCGATCGCGAACTGGGCATGCGCATTGGCGAAGAGCTGAGCGACCACGGCGTGAACGTGGTGACCGGTGTGGGCGTGCAGTCCATCGATCCGGCGGCCAAGACCGTGGCACTGAGCGACGGCCGCGCGCTGCCCGCCGAGCTGGTGCTGTTCTCGGTTGGAGTGCGCCCGGACCTGGCCCTGGCCAAGGCGGCGGGGCTGGCGATCGGCCCGTCGGGCGGGCTGCAGGTGGACGAGCACCTCAAGACTTCGGATCCCAACGTCTATGCCGCTGGAGATATGGTCGAGATCGTCCACCGCATCCTGGGCAAGACCGTGCGGATCCCGCTGGCCGGGCCGGCGAATCGCCAGGGGCGACTGGCGGCCAGCAACGCCCTGGGGCGCGCCCAGAGCTACCGAGGCGCGCTGGGCACCAGTGTCGTCAAGGTGTTCCACGCCACGGCGGCGCTGACGGGTCTGTCGGCCAAGGCGGCGCGGGCGGCGGGGTTGGACATCGGCGTCGCGACCCTGCACAAGGAGCACCACGCCAACTACTACCCCGGCGCCAAGCTGATGCTGCTGCAGATCGTGTACGAGCGGGGCACCGGCAAGCTGTTGGGAGCGCAGGCCTTTGGCCACGCCGGCGTGGAAAAGCGCGTGGACGTGCTGGCGACGGCGCTGGCGGCGGGCATGACCGTGCACGATCTGGCCGAGCTGGACCTGGCCTACGCGCCGCCGTACGCCTCGGCCAACGACCCCGTCAATCTGATTGGTTTCGTTGCCGAAAATGACCTGTCGGGCTTCAGCCCGCTCGTCCACCCCGACCAGCTGGTCGCCGAGCTGCAGGGCCCCAACCCACCGCTGGTGCTCGACGTGCGCAACCCGGGCGAGTGCAAGGTGGCGATGTTCCCGGGCGCCCAGATGATTCCGCTGGACGAGCTGCGCGATCGCCTGGGCGAGCTGCCCCGCGACCGCCGCATCGCCGTCTACTGCAAGGCCGGCTACCGCGGCCACATTGCGCTGCGCATCCTGAGGGACAACGGCTTTGCCGACGTGGCCAACATCGCCGGCGGCTACCTGAGCTTGCGCCACGCGATGCCGGGCCTCGGTCGAATCTAGCTGGAAATATAACTAGTTTCCGCGGTTCAGCACGTCGGCGACCAGCTCGGGCGGCAGCGCCCCCGTCTTTTGGAAGGCGCGCATGTGCAGGATCGGCACGCTGCCCAGCTCGACCACGCTGCGGCCGGCGATTCGGGCTGCGTCCATCTGCGGCTCGAAGCCCGCCAGGCCGGTGCCGTTGCCCGCCGCTTTGGCCACCGCCAGCAGGCCGTCCAGGTGGTTCATCTTCAGGTACGGGCAGGTCGCGCAACCGCCCGCCACCGAACAGCCTTCGCCGCCGGCCGCGCCCGGCACCACAGGCAGGCTCGCGTCGCCGGTGGTGGCGATGGCTTCTGCCGCGACCGGGAAGATCACCTCGACGCTGCTGGTGCGGTCCAGGCGCCGCAATTCGGCCTGCACTGCCCGGACAATCGACGTGATCATCCCGGCTTCCGTGCCCAACACCACTTGCAGGGCGGTGCCGTCGGGCGCCTGCCGCAGCTTGGCCAGGATGAAGTCGAGCAAGTTCGCGGTCGAGCCGACCATGCCGCGGCCCTGGGTCTGGGCGGCGTGGGCCAGGGCGAACATCTCGCCTGGGACCTCCAAGTGCGCGGTGAGCAAGGCATCTTGGTGGTCGCGGCGCACCTGCTCGACCACTTGCGCGCCGAACAGGTGGTGGACGATGCAGTGGCCCTGGTCGAAGCGGTGGAAGCGCCCCAGCAGCGCCGCCACGGTCGCGGGCGTGTGGGCCGGGTGTACCGCGCGCACTGTCGCCGGGTCGGCCTTGGCCAGGGTCGCCAGGATGGTCAGCAGGTTGTCGCCCATGTAGCTGTCGGGCCCGTACCAGATCGACGCCGTGGGCAGCTGGCTGGCGGCCTGCAGGATGGTCTGCACCACGTTGGACGACGTGCAGGTGATGGTGGGCACGGTAGCCTGCGCCGCGGCTTTCTGCTTCAGGCTGGTGTTGATGTAGACCACGTGCAGGGCGGGCCGGTGGGCGGCGGCCTGGGCCAGGAACGCGGCATAAGCACGGCTCTCGGCCGCCTCGGCCAGGCTGCAGCCGATGCGGTCGCGCGCCAGCCGGTACACGGGCAAGTGGGTGAAACCAGCGGCATCCAGCACGGCGCGCACGTTCTCGCTCATGAAGTCGACGCCCGCCACCAGCACCGCGCGCACCCCGGCTTGCGCCATCGCCACCGCGCGGTCGGCCATCACCAGCGAGTCCGAGATGTGGATCTGCGGCCAGCTGCACGCCGAAAGTACGCCCTGCAGCTCGGGATCCATGTAGAAGTGCGCGACCACGCCCACGTTGCCGCGGGTCAGCAGCTGGTCCAGCTCGGCCACGGTGGCCGGATCGGGCTGCAGGTAGGTGGCCTGGGTCTGGGCAAAGGTGCCGTTCGGCACCAGCCGGTCGCGCTCGATGCGCAGGCGGGGAAAGGCTGTGGTCAATTGGCCCTGCTTGGTGAGAGGGGCCAGCCGCGGGTCCTCTGGCCGAAGCTCCGGTCGGGACTCGGGACCCACCCAATCAAGCTGGGGCGGGATCCCGTGCGGCTGGGCGGGGAGAATCAGTAGCAGTTGGCGGGGGTACTGCACACCTGGCTGCCGTCGGCCTTGCCGCAGCAGATCTCGCCGGTGGCGCAGTCGGCCTTGGACTTGCAGGCGATGGCCGGCGGGGTGACCGAGCAGTCCTTGGCGCAGCTGGTGGCCGTCTCGGGCGCGGTGCACACGCCGTCGCCACACACCGGCGAGGGCGTAACCCCGCAGACCTTCTGGTAGTCGCTGCAGCAGTTGCCGAAGCTCTGGCACGAGATGTTGCACTGGCAAGAGGCGTTGGGGTCGAACGAGCCGCACTTGCCCTGGCACGACGCGACGGGCGGCGCGCCACAGTAGGTCTTGTAGTCGCCGCAGCAATTGCCGTTCTGCGCGCACTTGGCGTCGCACTGGCACGCCGCGCCGGGGCTGTACACGCCGCACTGGCCCTTGCAGGTGGCGGGTGTGGTCGTGCCGCCCAAGCAGTTGGCCTTGGTGCCGCACTGCACCAGTTGGCTCACCAGCTGCGCGGTCTTCATGTCGGTGACGCACTGCATCATGCTGCCGCCGGCAATCAGGCACTGCGCGGCGCTGATGCACGACGCCGAGCCCGAGCACTGCTTGTACAAATCCGGGCAGGCATTGGCGATGCACTGGGTGATCGGGTCGATCGGCATCTTGCAGTCCTTGGGGCAGCTGTTGGCCGACTCGCCGGGCTCGCACTTGCCGTTGCCGCACACCGCGGCGCTGGGCTTGCAGTCCTGTGGGCATTCGGCCGAACTCTCGCCGGGCTCGCATTGGCCGTTGCCGCACACCGGGCCGGGCTGCACGCCGCCCAGGCAGCCGTTCTGCTGGCCGCACTGGAGCATCTGCTGCAGCTGCTTGCCCACGGTGGGGTCGCCGGCCGCGCACTCTTGCGGGCTGCCGCCGTCGTTCATGCAGGCCACGGCAGCGACGCAGTCCGGGTTGCCAAAGCACGCCTTGTACTGGCTGGGGCAGAGCTTGGACAGGCACACCTGCACCTCGCCGGGCGGGGTGTTGGGGCAGTCCTTGCCGCAATTCAAGCTGTTTTCAGGCTGCTCGCACTTGCCGTCGCCGCAGATCGGCCCGCCGGGGTTGGTGGTGCCGTCGCAGCCCGAGGCGTTGGCGCACTGCTCGAGCGCGCCGGCTTGCTTGGCCAGGGCCTGCATGTCCAGGCCTTGGGTGCACGACTCGATGCACTTGCCATCGCTGCACTGTTGCGCGCAATTCCAGAAGCTTGCGCACGGCTGCTGGTTCAGGCACGCGTCCACCTGCTTGGGGCAGGCCTTGGCGAGGCACTGCATCAGTTCGCTGACGTTGGGCACCGGATCGCTGCACAAGGCCTGGTAGTCGGCGCAGCAGTCGTTGTACTTGGCGCACTGGCTGTCGCACTGGCACGTCCACTGATTCGGCTTGGCCTGCCCGCACTTGCCTTGGCAGCTGAGGTTGGGCGGTGGGGTGCTGGTGTCGCCCGGCATCACGCTGGTGTCGCCGGGCACGGCGGTGCCGTCGGGCTGGACGGTGGTGCCGCCGTCGGCGGTGGTGGTGCCGTCCTGGCCGGGTTGATTGCCCGAGATCGTCTCGCTGCCCGCCAAGCTGCCGTCGCCCGCTCCCGCCAAGTTGGCGCCGCTCAGGGCGATGTCGGCGCCGCAGGCGGTCAACCACACCCCGGTGGCCAGCAGCAAGGCCGCCGTCAGGTGGGTGGGTCGGGTCAAGTGCTTGGAAATGCGATGAATCAGCGACATGGTGTAGGATTCTCCCTGTCTTTGGGGCGCGGCACGCGGGGGCGGCCGCCCGCTGGCGAGCAGAATAGCATTTCCCTCGCGCGCGCGCTGTGCAAGTGGATTCGGGATTGTGTTGGCGCTGCCCACACTTGAGGCTGGTCCAAGCGCCGCCGTCGGCGGGGACCGTTGACGCTGGGGCCTGGGCCAGCCCACCATGTGCACCGCGCGCGGCGGCGTTCGAGGGCAGTTGTGGGGATGAACATGGCGAAATCACCAGAGTTTTACGTGGCCCTGCTGCAGCTGCCCGCCGCGGCACCGGGGCAGGACCGGCTGGCGATGGCCGAACAAGCCCTGCGGGAGGCCGCCGCGCAGAAGCCGCCCGGCAGCCTGCTGTGCGTCCTGCCCGAGCTGTTCGCCTCGGCCTACTTCTGCCAGACCATGGATCCCGCGGGTTTCGCGCTCGCCGAGCCGATCCCCGGGCCGACCACCCAGCGCCTGGGCCAGCTGTGCGGCGAGCTGCAGATCGCCCTGGTGGCGTCGCTGTTCGAGTGTGCGGCGCCGGGGCTGTACTACAATACCGCCGCGGTCTTCGACGTAGACGGTCGCCTGGTGGGCAAGTACCAGAAGTCGCACATCCCGTGCGATCCCCAGTACGAAGAGAAGTTCTACTTTGCCCCCGGCGACACCGGTTTTGCCGCTTTCGACACCGCGGTGGCGCGGGTGGGCGTCCTCATCTGCTGGGACCAGTGGTATCCCGAGGCGGCCCGGCTGACGGCCATGCAGGGCGCTGAAATCCTTGTGTATCCCACCGCGATCGGACCGTGGTCGCGCGCCCAGACGTCGTCGCTGTCGATCCAGTGCCAGAACACCTTGCGCAGGTCGGCGCCCGCCTGGCTGGCCAGCGCCGCGGCATGGTCGCGCACGGC
>JACRCU010000300.1 GCA_016218865.1 Deltaproteobacteria bacterium
GCCTCGCTGCGGATCGCGTCTTCGCCGCCACCGCGCGCCGCCAGGGCCAGCAAGGGCGTGGGGCCATCCGCAGCCGTGACCACGATCGGATGGGCCGGCGTGGCCAGCTTGTCTGTGACCATGTGCTTGGTCAGCAGGTCGGCTGCCAAGATGGCCAAGGTAAAGGCGAAGTACATCCAACGCGGGTGTGTCGGGGGGCGAGCAGGGGCCAACATCGTTGCAACTCCCGGTGGCGGCGTGCCCGTGGGGGGCAAAAGAGTAAGGAAAGTCGGCTGGAAATTCAACGAAGGCGCCCGGCACTTGGCCCGGCGACTTGATCTTCTAGCTGCAGACTCCTAGGGTAGCACGGCGCCATTGCCGTGCCGCGAGCGCCCCGTGACCGCACTTTCGCCCGGCCGCTGCCGGATCAACACCGCCAGTCCCTGCATTCATCCCTGGCCGACGCTGATTTGCCCGGTCTGCGGACCGCTGCGCGAGGCGAGCGCCGGCGACGCCCTGCAACCCGGGAACCAGCAAGCCTGCGGCGAGGCTCAGGCCGTGTTGGCCGCCGTGCGCGCCGGACTGGCGGCCGGCCACCGGCACTTCGACTTGCTGGGCGGCGAGCTGCTGCTCCGACCCGAAGCGCTGGACTTGCTGACCCAAGCGCGCCGCGACGGCGCCCAGGGCCTGGCGGTCTGGACCTCCGGTACGTTGTTGGCCCGGCCCCAGGCGGCGGCGCGGATCCGCCAGGCCGGTGCCACCCAAGTGGTGGTGGGGCTGTTTGGTGACTCGCCAGCGGCCCACGACTACGTGGCCGGCACCGATGGGCATTTCCAGCGTGTGCTTGCCGGCTTGCGGGCTGCGCGCGCGGCCAAGCTGGGCGTGTGGGTAGCTGCTCCGCTGCTGCGCCCGACCTTCCGCGGGTTGCCGGGGCTGGTGCAAAAGACCCTGCCGGCCGGCATCGCCGGGGTGCACCTGTGGGCGCCGCCGGGGCCCGATCGCAGCAGTCAGCCGCTGTTGGCGCCGCTGGCAATCATGGCGCCGTGGCTGCAGGCAGCCTTGACGATCCTGGCGACCGCCAAGCGGCCGTGGCGCATCGATGGTGTGCCGGCCTGTCTGCTGGGCGAGTGGGCGCAATTGCAGCCCGAGTGGCCGCTGTGGCGTGCGATGGAGCCACTGGCGGCGGAGCCCGAAACCGCAGGGGATGCCAACGAATTTGCCGCAACCTGCGCCGACTGCACCTGGCGCTCGTCGTGTGTGGGAGTGCCGGCGGCCCGAGCGCGCGGCCACGGCTGGCTGGGCTTGCAGCCAAGGACCGACGCGCCCAAAGCGGCACAGCAAGAATTGTCCTAGTTGTTTCAAGCAAGTAGTGTGCCGGCCTTGACGCAGCGCGGGCCGGTCTGCGCAAACTGCAGAGTGCACTGACGCGGAATACCGCGGCGGTTCCGCAGACGGCCGGGGGGCGCTGAGCAGGCAATGACAGAAGATCGCGTCACAATCAGCGACCTCGACGTCGACAAGTTGGTCCGCGATGGCCTGCTGAACCGCGACGAGGCCGAGGCCCTGCGCGCCAGCCACCAGGCCGAGACGGGCACCGTCCGCATGGAGGCGCTGCCATCGACCGCCGGCAACGACTCGGGCGAAAACAAGGACTTCGTTAAGGAGCAGGCCGCCCGCCACCAGCGCCACTGGGTGCGGGTGACGCGGCTCTGCAACCAGCGCTGCACCTTCTGCCTGGACTCGATGAACCAGGACGGGACCATGATCGACGTGGAGTCGCTCAAGGCCTACATCCTGCTCGGCCGGCGCATGGGCCGCGAGCGGTTGATCCTGTCGGGCGGCGAGGCCAGCGTACACCCCAATTTCATTGAACTCATCCGCTACGGCCGCCAGGTCGGCTACGACTGGATCCAGACCGTGACCAACGGGATGATGTTCAGCTACAAGAAGTTCGCCAACGCCGCCGCCGAGGCAGGCCTGAACGAGGCCACCGTCTCGATGCACGGCCACACGGCGCACCTGCACGACAAGCTGACCGGTACGCCGCTGGCTTTCGTAACAGGAATCAAGGGCATCCAGAACCTGCAGGCCACCGGCAGGGTGGTGGTCAACATCGACGTGGTGATCAACAAGCAGAACTACAAGTTCCTGCCCGAGATCATCGAGTACTACTACAACATGGGCATCCGCGAGTTCGACCTGCTGCACATCGTGCCGTTCGGCCGCGGCTTCGACGAGCACCGCCACTCGCTGTTCTTCGACCTGAACGACGCTGTGCCGTACTTCAGGAAGGCCTTTGCCTGGGCCGATAAGCCCGGCATGTTCATCTGGACCAACCGCTTGCCGGTGACGTACCTGGAGGGGTCCGAGAAGCTGATCCAGGAACCTCACAAGCTGACGAGCGAATTCGACGGCGGTCGCCACAACTTCGAAGGCTATCTGCGCCGCGGTCTGAAGCCCGATTGCCACGGCGAGCGCTGCGACTACTGCTTCTTGGACGGCCCGTGCCGGCAGACGCTGTTCCCCTATCGCGAACAGCTGATGGCGAATCAGTTCCCTGCGGTGCGGCTGGACAGCCACCAAGTGTGGGCCGGTACGCCGGCGCGCGAGCGGTTCCTGGGGCAGAAGCCGGCCTGGCTGCAGCTGACCGCCCGCACCGCCGAGGATGCCGCGGCTACCTTGCCGACTCTGCCCTTTGAAAACGCCAAGTTTTCGATCGAGCTGGACCCGGGCGCCGATACCCAGCCCCTGGCGCGCGTGCCGGGCGTGCAGCGGGTGGTGGTCAAGACGGTCGCCGACGCGGCGCGGGCCCTGGTGGGCGATCAGGCCCTGCCGGCGCCGATCGAGGTCGAGGTCGAGGTCGACAGGACCTTGGCGGCGTGGCTGCTGGCGCGGCCGTCGACCTGCAAGTCTTGGGGATCGCGGCTGATCGTCGCCCTGCCCAACCACGAGTACCTGAGCGAGTCGCAGGCCGCCGACCCCGAGCCCGAGACGTTGCGCAAGCTGGCGCGGCTGGGCGTCCGCATCAAGAACCTGCCCGAGTGCGCGGTGGGGGCGGCGGCGATGCCCGGCGATCACAGCGTACTGGACGCCAAGCTGCTCGACGGCGCCGGCGATCTGCACCTGGATCGCTACGTGCACCACTACATCACCCGCGAGTACTACGCCAAAAGCGTGCGCTGCGGGCTGTGCAGCCGCTTCGATCAGTGCAAAGGCATCCACATCAACTACTTGCGCAACCACGGCTTTGCGCAGATGACGCCGCTGGACGAGCAAGGCCTGCCGCGCGCCGACGCGCAGGACTTCGACCAGCTGGCCGATCGCTTGAAGGTCGCCAATTCGGGTCGCAGCCGCCGCGAGCAGAGCCGCGTGCTGGGCCTGCACCGGCCCGAGCGCCAGGCCGTGGATCAGGTGGTGCGCACCGGTGGCGAGGCGGTACACGCAGGCCAAGCGGGACACGTGGGCGAGATGGGGTAGGGCGTGGCAAACATCGGCTACATCCAGATGGTGCGCCACTGCAACCAGAATTGCGGCTTCTGCAGCAATCCTGAGACGCCGTTCTTCTACGATTTTGACCAGGTGCGCACGATCGTCGACGACTTCGTAGAGCGCGACTACTTCGGCGTGATCCTGACGGGCGGCGAGCCGACCTTGTCGCCGATCCTGACCGACTCGATCCGCTACGCCCGCGAGCGCGGCCTGCACGTGCGCATGATCACCAACGGC
The DNA here is from genome assembly GCA_016218865.1 of Deltaproteobacteria bacterium. Classification (GTDB taxonomy): domain Bacteria; phylum Myxococcota_A; class UBA9042; order UBA9042; family UBA9042; genus SXRM01. The sequence continues at coordinate 3,706 of JACRCU010000300.1, forward strand.
CAGAAAATGGCCGACGGCGCCTACGTTCTGGCCTTGGCCGAAGCGGGCTTGCAGCACGTCCACATCAGCATCCACAGCTGCAAGCACCGGCTGGAAGACTTCTTGACCGGCACGCCCGGCTCGCTGGCGTGGGCCGAGCAGGCCCTCAGGCACCTGGCGCAGACCGACATCACCGTCAACATCAACACGGTGATCAACCGCTACAACTGCGATCACCTGCACGAGACGGTCGAGTGGTTCATCCAGAACTTCCCGTTTGTGCGGCACTTTGTTTGGAACAACCTGGATCCGTCGATCGGCCGGGCCACCAGCAACCAGTACTTTACGGCGCGTATGCAGGACTTGGAGGTCTCGCTGGCCAAGGCGATGCGGCGGCTGCACGAGACCGGGCGCAGCTTCCGGGTGGAGCGCGTGCCGCTCTGCTACATGACCGAGTTCGCCCACTGCTCGACAGAGACGCGCAAGATCGTCAAAAGCGAAGAGCGCATCGTGCATTTCTTGGACAACAAGGGCACGGTGCGCCAGACCGAGTGGGGCCATCTGTACGCCGACGTGTGCGAGCAGTGCACCCTGCGGTCGATTTGCGGCGGCCTGTTCGACCGCGGCGAGGCCTACGATCCGGCCGAACTGTCGCCGCTTTTCGTCGATCCGCGGCCGATCATCGCCAAGATTGCCCTGGACGAGCAGAGCGACCCGGCGTGGCGGCTGCAGAAGTTCAAGAATCTCGCGACGCTGCCGGCCGCCCACCAGGGCAAGCAGGGCAGCTACCGCGCCACCAGCCCCAGCGCGCCCAGCGGCGATCGGCTGGTGGAACCGACCACCGACCCCAAGCGCCGCCAAGACCCCACGGCGCGCGATTGGCAACCCGAAGGCTGGCATCCGGCCGACGACGAAGTGGACGCCGAGATGGCGCCACTGCAGCAGGATCCCCCGCCTGCCCCAGCGCGCCCGCGACCGGTTCCGGTTGCTGAGCCGCGAGGCACAAGGTAGAAAGGAAGGCCGCCGCCCCCCACGGCAGCCGCGACCCCCGCAGCGGGCTCGACCGACGAGCCCAGGGAACATGCAGACATGGCTCAACATACCGTCGAATCTGTAGACGCGGCCGCCCACCGCGTCACGCTGGCTTTGGAAGTAGGCCTGTACCCTATCGAAGTGCTGTACGGCGCGGCGTACGTCTTCATCGACCGCTGCTTTGTGCTGCTCGACAAGGACGAGGGCAAGGATGGGCCGAGCAAGGGCGGGCGCTACCTGGTGCACCTGCGCGGCAAGACCGAGCTCAGCAAGAAGGAACTGCTTGACCTGTCGGGAGAATTCGGCAACGAGCTGCTGAGCCAGGCCCTGCGGCGCAAGGTGGTGAAGGCCAACCAGAAGATCATCGAGGAGATCACCACCCAGGCCATCGCCGGAGCGGCGGGCGGCACCCTGCCCACCGATTTCCTGGACTCCAGCGACGACGGCATGGACTTCTTGGACGACCCGCTGGGCATCGCCGTGCCGTGGGAAGACAAGTTCAAGAAGAAGTCGGCCGATCAGCCCTAACCGCAGCGAGAGGTTCCCATGAGCCAGGCCCAGACGGCTGTGGTGCGGCTGCACCGCGCCCTGTACATGCAGCAGGCGATCAAGGAAGCGGCGAATACCTTTGCGGATTTTGCCAGCTTCAAGATCGTGCGCGACGGCGAGCACTACGCGGTGAGCGTGTCGGACATCGACGGCGAGGTCGAGGGCGACGTGGTCGCCGAGTTCTGCAACTTCGCCCTACACAACACCATGCAACGCAAGAAGAAAAGGATTTAGCGCATGCAAGTGAGCGACGTGATTTCGCTGGGCCGCGTCAAAGCCGACTTTGCGCTGCCCTTCAACCATCGGGCCATCGGTAGCCGCTACGTGGTCAGCAACGACCTGGGCGATCACCTGTTCTTGACGCCCGACGAGCTGCGGCGCTTGGCCGAGGGCGACACTGTGCCGGGCGACGGCCTGTACGAGCGCTTGGTGCAAGCCAATTTGGTGGCCGCCAAGGTCGACGTCAAAGCCCAGGCCGAGCGGTGGAAGCGCAAGCACCAATACCTGTTCTACGGCCCGACCCTGCACGCCTTTGTGCTGACGCACCGCTGCAACCACGGCTGCCAGTACTGCCACAGCTCGATCGTGGGCATGGACCGCACCGACACGGACATGAGCATCGAGACCGCCGAGCGCGCGGTCGACCTGGTGTTCCAGACGACGAGTCCGGGCGTGAACATCGAGTTCCAGGGCGGCGAGCCGCTGGCCAACTGGGACGTGCTGCAGCACATCGTGGAGTACGCCCGGCAGAAAAATGCTTTGGCGGGCAAGACCTTGTCCTTCTCGCTGGTGACCAACCTGAGCCTGATGGACGACGACAAGCTGGACTACCTGATCGACCGCAAGGTGCAGCTCTGCACCTCGCTGGACGGCCCCGAGGACCTGCACAACAAGATCCGCATCTACAAGGACGGCAATGCCCACGCCTCGGTGGTGGGCTGGATGAAGAAGATCAACCAGCGCTACAAGGACATGGGCCTGGATCCCAACCTGTACCGCGTAGAGGCGCTGCCCACGGTGACCCGGCCGGGCCTGACCCGCTGGAAGGACATCGTGGACCAGTACGTGGAAGTGGGCTGCAAGGCCATCTTCTTGCGCAAGCTGGACCCGTTCGGCTTTGCCGCGCGCTCGTACAAGACCCTTGGCTACACCATGGACGAGTTCCTGGACTTCTACGCCAACGCGGCCGAGTACATCCTGGAGCTGAACAAGCAGGGCGTGCAGGTCATGGAGCGCCACGCGGCGCTGATGCTGGCCAAGATCCTGACGGATCAAGAGCCGAATTACCTGGACTTGCGCAGCCCGGGCGGCGCCTGCATCGGCCAGATCGGCTACGCGCCCGACGGCAGCATCTACTCGTCGGACGAGGGCCGCTTCGTGGCCTCGATGGGCGACGAGATGTTCAAGATCGGCACGGTGGCGGACACCTACCACCACCTCATGACCAATGCCCACACCCGGGCGATGGTGATGGCCGGCCTGAACGACACCCAGCCCGACTGCGTCACCTGCGTGTACAAGCCGTGGTGCGGCCAGCAAGTCGAGTACAATTACAAGACCCAAGGCAGCCTGCAGGGGCGCATGCGCGACTCGGTGTGGTGCAAGAAGCACAAGCGCGTGTTCGATTGGCTGATGGCGCGACTGGAGCGGGCGGACGCCGAAGAGATGAAGATCTTTGAGCGTTGGACCTCGACCCGCGTGCTGGATCACTACCTGCAGGATCGCTCGGCGCTGGACACTGCAGCAATGTAAGGGCCGCAACAGGATCAAGACGATCTTGTTGCGGCCCTGTACCGCTGTTAGGTGGGTCGCACCCAAAAGCAACCGTGGGTGCGCGTCCCCTAACGGGTCCGTCGCACCGCTCCATCGACACGGCGACCGACAAATATCTGCCGGGGTCCCAAGCGACCGCATAGGCACCGCCGCGCCGACCTGCTAGACTGGAGCCCGCTTGCAGGAGGCCGGCATGTGGCACATCGGCAAATACATCACGCGACGGCGCCGCTGGGCGCTCGCACTGGCGGCAACGGCCTTGGCTGCTGCACCGGCCTGGGCGGACCCGGCGCCGACCCCTATCCCGGCTCCAGAGGCCGCTGCGCCCGTCAAAGGCGAGGTGGCCGATGCTCCGCCGATGGCTGCGCCACAGCCGCGTCCTGCGGCACCGGCCAGCGACGCGCCGACCGGGCCCCAGCCGCGGCCGAAGCCCGGCGAGCAGGTCAACGTGCACGGCATCGGCGTGGCGGGCAGTTTCGCGACGGGCACCGGCCTGACCTACCGTCGCTACTTCGGCAACACCTCGATCCAGGCCAGCTGTCTGGCGGTCATCACCGACCGCGGCAGCGAGGCCTTGGCCTTTGTCGGCGCGTCGGTGGTGCAGTACGTGCTGATCTGGCACACGCCCAACTCGCGCGGGCTGATGCCGTCGACCACCGCCATGCGCATCACCGGCGGCGCCCACTACTACCTGCGCAAAACCACCAGCACCGAGTGGAGTTTCTCGCAGGGCCTTGGCACGCCGACCACCACCACCACCCGCGAGTCGTCGGTGAACATCGGCGCCGGTCTGGGAGCCGAATTCGGCGGTATCGTCGCCCCAGGGTTCTCGCTGTCGCTGGACCTGCTCCTGGTGGCGGCCATCGATCAGCAGGGCCTGTCGTACATCTTGCCGTTGCCGCAGTCGGCACTGGTCTACAGTTGGTAGGAGGCGGCGATGAATTGGCGAGCAATCCTGCGGGCAGGTGTAGTTGGAGCGATGCTGGCGCTGACGATCGCGGGCGCGGCGCAACCGGCGCAGGCCCAGGCCGCCAAGGTGCTGGTCGGCCACGAAAGCCAGGTGCAGAACAATAGTCACGGCTTGGGCGTCGCGGGCGATTTCAAAGGCGGCCTGTCGGGTTTCGCCTACCGTCACTACTTTGGCAACAACGCCTTACAGATCGACCTCTTGCCGCTTTATGCCGACAGAGGCAACTACTTGGCCATGTACTTTGGCGCGCAGTACATCAACTACGCGCTGGTGTGGTCGGGCGCGCGCCGCGGTGCGCTGCTGCCAACGACCACCGCCCTGCGCCTGACGCTGGCCGGGTCGGTGCACGCCGAGCGCGATCAGCAGACGGCCATCTCGGTAGATACCACCAACTGCCAGACCCAGCAGTGCAAGGACATCACCAATGCCAAGTCGGCGGTGTCGGTGATGTACTCGATGGCCGGCGGGTTCGGCTTCGAATTCGGCGCAGTGCAGCGCTCCGGCTTCTCGGTGGCGGCCGACCTGATGATGACCGTGCTCTGGGATCGGGTCGGCTTCTACGGCGCCTATCCGTTGCCCTACGCCTCGCTCATGTACTCGTGGTGAGGCGCCGCCAGTCGTGACGCTGGCCGGTGATCGCGGCGAAGGCGAGCGCCGCCTGCGCCAGCAGCATGTGCAGCCCTGCACCCGCCCGCAGCCCAGGTTGCCCCGGCACCGCCGGTGGAATGCCCAACCGCTGCGCCTGCTGCTCGAACCACGTCAACCCCGCGCGCGCATAGACGATATCCACCAGTTCGATGGGCTGTGCCCGCCACTGCGCCCACGGCAGCCAGGCCCAGGTGGCCAGCTCGGGTGCGCCGCTCTGGCCGTGTCCCCAGCGGCTGGCGTGGATCACCAAGGTGGCCCCGGCGACAGGCTGCCCCCAGTCCGCGCTCCGGCAGCCCACCGCGGCGGCCAGTGCGCGCGCGGCCTGCGTGTCGCGGCCGGTGACCCAGACCCGAGCACCCAGGCCAACCAGGGTCTGTGCCAGCGCCAGCGCGGCGCCGCCCGTCCCAAGGATCCATACCGTCTGGCCGCTCCAGGGCTGGAGATGGGTGAGGACCTCGGCCAGGCCAGGCCCGTCCGTGGAAGTGCCCCACAGCAACTGCTCGCGGCGCCACACCGTGTTGACGCTGCGGGGGCGCGGCGCTCCGTCCACGGCGGCGTAGCCCGGCCAGCGGTCGATGGCGGCGGCCGCCGCGCGCTTGTAGGGCGTCGTCACACTGGCGCCGGCGAGCTCGCCGCTCCGCAGCTGGGCCTCGACCTCGGCCCACGGCACGCCGTCGAGCAAACGCGAATCGCCAACAAGTCCAGACAAAGCCAGGAGTTGTCGATGCAGGTGCGGCGAGGGCGAGTGGGCGATGCCAACGCCGGCCAGGGCAAGTCGCAGGGGTGCGGTCACGGGCCACCCAGGATCGTGCGGGCTTGCTGTGCATCGGCGCCGATTTGAGCGACCAGCGCGGCCAGCGACGGGAACTTCTGCTCGCCGCGCAGCCGCCGCACGAAGGCGAGGCGCCGCTTCTGGCCGTACAGGTCGCCGGACCAGTCGAGCAGGTGCGCTTCGACCTGCCAGCGCTGGCCATCGAAGGTCGGGCGCATCCCGCAGTTGGTCACCGCCGGGTGCCAGGTGCCGTCGGCCAGCTGCATGCGGCAGGCATAGACCCCCGCCGCGGGCTGGATCTGCTGCGGCGCGCTGAGATTGGCGGTGGCAAATCCGATGGTGCGGCCGCGGTGATCGCCGTGGACGACCTCGCCGTCGAGGGTGAACGGGCGGCTGAGCAGCTCGGCGGCCAGGTCCAGTTCGCCCGCCGCGATCGCCCGCCGCACCCGCGACGACGACACGACCTCGCCGGCCACCTGAACACCCGACCACGCCTGCACTTCGGCACCGACCTCGGCGGCCGCCCGGCGCAGCAGCGCGACGTCGCCCTGGCCTCCGCGGCCAAAGCGCGTGTCGGGCCCCACCACCAGCGAGCGCGCCTGTAGGGCGCCGAACAGCACGTCGCGCGCAAACCAGTCGGCACTTTGGGCGGCGATCGTCTGGTCAAAGCCCATCACCACCGCCAGGTCAACTCCGCACGCAGCCAAGTTATCCAAGCGCAGATTGAGGCTGTCGATCGCGCGCGGGGCGCGGTCGGGCCGCAACACAGTCAGCGGGTGCGGGTCGAACGTCACCGCGGCCGCCGGCCCGCCGAGCCGATCCGCTTCGCGGCGGACGTGGGCCAGCAGCGCCCGGTGGCCCAGGTGGACGCCGTCGAAGTTGCCGAAGGTGACGGCGGAGGGCACCGACGAGCGGACCTCAGCGAGCTCGCGAACGACTTGCACGGCACTCCCAGGAACTGGCCATGGTGCCCAGGGCGGGCCAGCAGCTGGCAAGGGAAGCGCAGCCGCCCCAGGTTGTCAAACGGCGGCCGGCGCGGCAGCGGCAAACCGACGAAACAGCGGCCATGCCCCTCTTGGCGCGGCGCGCAGGCAAAGGTATACTCAAAGCCGAGGGCGGACTACTCCAAGCGGTTCGCCCTCAGGTGGATGGGGCAGGCACAACCAGTTTGCCCGTTCAACGCGCCGGCCCGACAGCCAAGTAGCAGCGCCCGCGGCCAGTGACCGGGGCGAGCCCCGTCGGCGCGGAATCGCAATCCACAAGGTGTTGATTCAGAACCTACAAGGCGTTCGCTGAACACGCGACTTGGGCAACCAGGGCGATGGCGCGAACAGGTGCGATGGGCGGACCCTGCGCAGGCCGCTGCAGACCGCAAGCAAGGCGCCCGGCGTTCGGCGTCAAGGATGGAGTCAGGGTGAGTGCCGTATTGATTGACCTTCGCGCACGTCCAGTCTGGTCCGCGAACGATTCTGCAGATTTCGAGCTGTTGGCGGTGCAGGCGCAGGCGCGCGGGCTCGACGGTCTGGCCATCCTTGCCGAGGACCGGGCCGTTGTCCCCCCCGATCTGACCGAACTGAGCGCCGCCACCGGTGTTCGATTCTTTGTCGGCGTGGAACTGCCCTCGGACGCTGGGCCGCTGCTCTGCTTCCCACAGCAGGCGAGCGGCTGGTACGCCGAGCAGGGCTGGCGGTCGCTGGGCGATGCGCCCTACCGCGCCGAAGCGGTGGTGCAGGCTTTTGCGGAACAGGGCGGGGCGGTGGTCGCCGTGCCGGTCGCCGGCGACGCCGAGTGGCGCCCAGTGCGCGGGGCCGCGGCCGTGCTCGCCCTGGGCGGCGCCGACCACCAAATCGACGAGAGCGCCCTGCGCGTGGCTCAGGCCGGGCGGCTGGCCTGCATCGCCGGCAGCGCCGCCACCCCAGCCGACAGCTGGTTCGGTGCCGTGGCCACCGTGTTCGCCACGCCGCCCGCGGAC
>JACRCU010000309.1 GCA_016218865.1 Deltaproteobacteria bacterium
GGGTTGGCTCGGAGCTGGACATCAGGGGCGATCGTCGGCGCTAGTTCGGCAAAGATCAAGGCGCATCGCAGCGCTTGATCACCTCGGCGGTGATGTCTACGGCGTCCGAGGCGTACACGGTCACCTGGCGATTGACCACCAGCTGCAGGCCACGTTCCTTAGCAATCGCCTCGACTTTGGTGCGAATCGAGTCCTCGATGGGCTTGAGCAGCTCGGCTTCTTTGCGCGCCAGTTCGTCTACGATGTCGCGGCGACGCTTTTCGAGCTCCATCACGTCCTGCTCGAATTTCTTGCCCTTGTCCTGCAGCCCCACAATGCGCTGCTTCATGTCGTCGCTGACCTTGCCCTGCGCCTCTTGCAGCGCCTTCTCGATCTCTTGGCGGGCGGCGAACAGTTCCTTTTCGCGCTTGGCCAGGTCCTTTTCTTTGTGCTCGAGCTGGCTCTTCTTGGCCTTCTGCAAGTCCTCGAATTTCTTGGCTGCGGCCTTGCCGGCCGTGGTGGTGTGGAGCACCTTCTGCAGGTCGACGACGCCGATCTTGGCCTCGGCGGCCTGGGCCGACTGGGCCGGCGCCGACACCAACAGCACGCTCATGCAGACCAGCGGCAACATACGGAACGGCAACATGGGAACTCCTGGGGGATTCGAGAGCGGTGCGGAGACTTGCGGACTGCGGCCGGAAGAGACTGCGCGATCGGGGTCACAGGTGGGCCGCGGCGGCGCGCCGGGTCGCCAAAGGGCCAACAAGGGTAAGCCCGCGACGCAACACGGTCAAGACCGGCACGTGGCGCGGAGGACGACCGCGGTCGCGGACTTGCCGACTGCGACCAGCGTGCCATGCTGGCGGGCCAAGGCGCCGGCAGGGCCGCAAACCTCGGGCGCCACAACTCCTTGGTGTCGGACCACGTTGACGAACTGGCCGGGCGCCCTAAGCTGAGCCCAATCGGAGGCCATCATGTCGAGAACCCGCAAGACTGCGCGCCTATTCCTCTCTCTGGTGCTGGCCGCGGGCCTGGCCACGTCGTCGCTGGCGGTCGCGGATCCGCCCGCGCTCGGCTTGGTGCTGCAGCGCACCGAGGGCAAGCTGCTGGTGGGCGTCACCGCCGATCACAAGCTGGTCCTGTACGACCTGAGCGACCCCGCAGCCCCGGTCAAGCGCGCCGAGCGCGACTTGGGCGGCCCCGTGGCCGATCTGAAGCTGGTCGACGGCGTGGTGTTCGTTGCCGCGGTGCGCACCGAGGTGGCGACCTTCAGCGTGGGCGCCGGCCGCATCGAGCCGTGGCTGCCCGGAGCCGTCGCCGCGGCGCAACCGTCGGCCCCGGCAGCAGCGGCATCGGCCAAGGTCCTCTTGGGCAAGGTGAGCACGGTCTCGCGCGGGACAGCTCTGCTCGAGCTGGACGAGGGCACTGCCCTGCGGCCCGGCGACGCCGTGCTGGTGCGGTCGCAGCGCGCCGAGCAACGTATGAACCTGCTCACCGGCAAAGAGGAAGCCGTGGTCAGCAACGCGCCGGTGGCCGTGCTGGAAGTGCGGCAAGTGCAAGGTCAAAAGGCGGTGGCCGAGCTGGCGCGCGGCGACGAGGTGGCCCCCGGCGACACCATCGAGCGCACCGAACGCAGCCCGCGCGGCGTGGCCGTGTTTGCTCCCCGCAGCGGCTACGACACCTGGGCCCGCGGCATCGTGAGGCTTTTCCCAAACTTTGGTGATTTGGACGTGGGCGCCCTGGTCGAGCTTTCGGGCGGCTTCTACTACGACTGGCTCCACGTACAGGCGCGGCTGTCGCCCATCGGCATCTCGGTGCCGCAGGCGGTGCACGCCTACAACGCCCAAGTGCTGGTGTCGTACCAGAACGACCTTGCGGAATTCGGCTTGGGCACGGGCTATTTCAGCCACCAGTTCGAGGGCGAGTCCAGCTGGGACTGCACCAACAGCGGCTACGTGGCCAAGGCCAGCAGCGACAGCAGCGGCGGCACCCAGGTGCAGAAGTACAACTGCTCGCAGCAAGGCCCCACCGTGGCTCAGGTATTGCGCCTCGGCGCGGTCGACGGGCTGCACCTGCGCCTGACCAACACCCTGGCCATCGACGACGGCAAGTTCCGCTTTGGCTACTTGGATGGGTCGCTGGACGTGCCCCTGAGCCGCAACCTGAACCTGTACGCGGCCGGCGGCGGCTCGACTGGAATCGCCTGGGGCGAGGGCGGCATGCGCACCTATCTGCGCGGCGTGGGCGGTCGCGATACGCTGATCCTCACGACCGGCGTGGGCGGCACTTCGATTCGCACGGTGGAACTGTACGGTGGCACCAAGACCAGCTACGACGCGGGCGGCGGCCAGACCGTGGAGTACTGGAACGACCGGCAGCGCAGCGTGGGCGGCCTGCACATCGCCGTGGGCCTGGAGTGGCGCCACTGAGGATCCGGCGGCGCGAGCCCAGCGAACGGTGAACGTCCCGATTTGAGCCAACCTACCGAGCACAGCGAGGCCACTGGCGCCCCACGGCGGATTGGCTGGGGTCGGCGCGGCCCGCCGCTGCAGCGATCACTGCACCGGGCCGATCCGCGGCCCCATCGCGCGCGCGCACACGCCACACTGCTGGGCGACTGCGGGATTGGCCGCGGCGCCTGGCGCACAGAGTCCCTGCAAACCTGGGCCGTTCCTTGACCTATGTGCCAAGGAACGGCTACCGTTTTTGGGCGCAACGGCACGCCATCATCGGAGCCGTAGCTCGCACTGGCCGGTCCTGGCGGTGCGGTGATGGCCAGGACCCGAGCGGACACGGCGGTCAGGCGATGGACGGATACGAGGTAAGTACATGATCCGACTGGGGTGCCGTGCAGGTCGGAGCCTTTTGCTGGCCGTGTGGACAGCCGCCGCGCTCCTGGGGTCGCCGCCCCTGGCGGCAGCGCGCGGCGACGACCCGGCAGTGGTGCGCAAAGCCGAGGCCGTGGCCACCGAAGCCAAGCTGCTGTTCCAACAAAAGGCCTACGAGGCCGCGGCCGAACGGTTCATGGAGGCCTACACGCTGGTGCAGCGGGCCTCGCTGATCTTCAATGCGGCGCGGGCCTATCAGGAAGCGGGAGTGGTCCACAAGGCCATCGCATTGTTCAAGGCGTACATGGAGTTGCCAGACGCCACCGACGACGGCAAGGCCGACGCCGCCCGGCGGATCGCCACTTTGGAGGCCGCGCTGCGGGCCCGCGAGGCCAAACCGGTGCTGCCACCGCCGAAGGTCGAGCCCCCGCCTACGCCCAAGCCCGAGGCCGCACCCCTGCCCGCCCCGGCCACACCGGCTGCCGCCGCGCCACCGGTGGCCGCCAAGGGCGGACTGGCAGGCAAGTCGAAACCTGGCGCAAATCAAGACAAGGTCATTGGACCTCCGCCGCCGCGGCCGTTCCCGTGGGCATCGGCAGCCGCGACTGGCGGACTGATGGTTGGCACCGGCGTGATGTATGGGCTGGCGCTGTCGGAAGCGCTGGCGGCACACGACATGGAGTCGAGCCTGCGGACGACCGAGCAAAGCCAGCAATATCAAGATCATGTAAACCGAGCCCAGATTTTCCGCGGTGCCGCCGTGGCGGCGGGGTCGCTGGCCGTGGTGGCCGCAGCCTGGCTGGGCTGGGAGCTGTGGGGTCCGGCTGCCCCCCCACCAAAGAAGGGCGAAGACAATCAGCAAGGCAGCAAGAAGACAAGCAGTCTGTGGATGGCCGTACCCACGGTGGACGGCGCAGCGGTGAGTTGGACGTTGGCGTGGTAGCCGACGGCACGGGCGCTCCCGGGCGGAGTGCGCCAGACGAACATTGCCTACGGAATCCGTTGAATGCGGATTGGAAGCCCGGGCAAGCATCCGGGCCAGAACCGGGTTCTCCGTCTGATTCTCGCCAGTTGCCCAATGGGTTGGCTGGGCGTTCGCGCGCGAATCAGGTGGGGTGCGTGGCAAGCGACTGGGGGAGATCATGGTGAATTCGGCAAAGCGCAGCCCATCGGGATCCGCGAGGCTCCTGCTGTCTGCCCGCACGTGGGTGGCGCTGTTCGCTGTGCTCGGCTCGAGCGGTTGCCTGGGCGACTTCTTGACCCAGGCGCAAATCGACCAGAAGTTGGATGCGTACGCTGCGTCGCTGGACGTCGCGGCACTGGACGACGCGGTCACCGACGCAGTGGCCGCCGACGTCGCAGGGCCGGACGGCGCGGACGCCGGCGACACGGCGATGGGAGATGCGGGCGACGTTACGGCGGGAGACAGCACCGACACCACGGACGCGGACACCAGCGACATCGGCGGAGGCGACGCCAGCGATGCCGGCTGCCAGCAAGACATGGACTGCGACGATCAGGACCCCTGCACGGTCGACAACTGCCAAAAGGGCGGAAGCTGTGGCCACAAATCCGGCAACGACGGCGCGACCTGCAGCGACGGCAACCAGTGCACGCTGAACGACAAGTGCGTACAGGGCGAGTGCCACGGGGGCGAGCTGAAAGACTGCAACGACAAGAATGTCTGCACCTACGACGCCTGCCAGATCGCCAGCGGCTGCACCCACACCCAGGACTACGGCACCGAGTGCGACGACGGCGACGACTGTACGCTGTACGACGCGTGCGTGGCCAGCAAGTGCGCCGGAACGCCCAAGAATTGCGGGGCCGACGACTGCACGACCGCCAAGTGCCTGAACGGAAAGTGCAACTCGGCCAGCAAGCTGGACGGCACCAAGTGCAGCGACGGCGACGCCTGCACCGTCGGCGACACCTGCAAAGGCGGCCTGTGCCTGCCGAGCGCCCAGACGGTCTGCGACGACAAGAATGCGTGCACTTCCGACAGTTGCGAACCCACCAGCGGCTGCACGCACCAACTGCTGACCGAGCCGTGCAGCGACGGCAATGGCTGCACCGTGGGCGACCAATGCGAAGGCGGCACCTGCAAGGGCGGCGTGGCCAAGCTGTGCGACGACGGCAGCGACTGCACCGGCGACCTGTGCAACCCGGTCAGCGGCGCCTGCGACACCACCCCCATCACCGCCACGTGCAACGACGGCAATCCGTGCACCCAGGGCGACAGCTGCGTGGCGGGCAAGTGCAAGCCGGGCGCCGCGACCCAATGCGACGACGGCAACCCCTGCACCGAGGACGCCTGCAGCCCGGACAGCGGCGCGTGCAGCCACGTCGCGTCGTCGGGACCGTGTGACGACGGCGACGGCTGTACGGTGGGCGACAGCTGCAGCGGCGGCAAGTGCGGCGGCGGCGGCGAGAAACCCTGTGTGGACGCCGACACGTGCACCAGCGACTCGTGCGACGCCGCCACGGGCAGCTGCGTCCACACCGCCATCATTGGCTGCGGCGACACCTGCGCCGTGGATACCGATTGCAAGTCCTTGGATATCTGCACCGTTCCGGCCTGCCAGAGCGGCAAGTGCGCCTACCTGCCCACCACCCAGGCCTGCGACGACAACGACCCGTGCACCCAGGGCGACGTGTGCCAGAACGGCGCGTGCAAGGCTGGCACCCCGCTCAACTGCGACGACGGCAACCCCTGCACCGACGACGCGTGCACCGCGGGCAAGTGCGGCAACACCGCCAACAGCGGCCCCTGCAGCGACGGCGACGCGTGCACGACCACCGACACGTGCGTGGACAGCAAGTGCGCACCCGGCCTGGTCAAAAGCTGCGACGACGGCAATCCGTGCACCAGCGACGGCTGCGACGCGCAGAGTGGCAACTGCAGCTCGGACCCCAACGCCGCCGACTGCGACGACAAGAACCCGTGCACGCTGGGCGATGTTTGCAAGAGCGGCGTCTGCAGTGCCGGCGCCGCCAAGAACTGCGACGACGGCAACGCGTGCACGGCGGACGCGTGCGACAGCCAAATCGGCGACTGCACCGCCAGCAACACCACCGCGCCGTGCGACGACGGCAGCGCCTGCAGTGCCGGCGACACCTGCCAAGCCGGCCAGTGCACCAGCGGCGCCGCCAAGAACTGCGACGACGCCAACCCTTGCACCAACGACAGTTGCGACCCCCAGAGCGGCGACTGCGGCCACAGCGCCAGCGCCGCGCCATGCAGCGACGGCAACGCCTGCACCGTGGGCGACGCCTGCCAAGCCAGCGCGTGCAAGCCCGGCGCCGCGGCGGTCTGCACGGATACGGACACCTGCACCAACGACACCTGCGACCCGCAGAGCGGCAACTGCGTCTTCAAGCCGATCACCGGCTGCGGCGGCAACTGCGCCAAGCCCAGCGACTGCAGCGACGGCAACCCGTGCACAGACGACGCGTGCAGCGCGGGCAAGTGCGCCTTCCCACCCAACACCGCCGCCTGCAGCGACGGCAACGCGTGCACCAGCGGCGATACGTGCGGCAACGGCTCGTGCAAGCCCGGCTCGGCGAAAAACTGCGACGACGGCAACCCTTGCACAGACGACGCCTGCGACAGCAAGACCGGTCTGTGCGCGACGACGCCGAACACCGCCACTTGCGCCGATGCCAACGCCTGCACCCAGGGCGACGTGTGCAGCGGCGGCAACTGCAAGCCGGGCCTGGCGGTCAACTGCAGCGACGGCAAGGTCTGCACCGACGACAGCTGCGACACCAAGACCGGCACCTGCAAGAACACTGCGAATACGGTGAGTTGCGACGACGGCAACGCCTGCACGCTGGCCGACGCCTGCCTGGGTGGCGCCTGCGTCGCTGGCGAACCGGCCAACTGCGACGACAAGAATGTTTGCACCAACGACAGCTGCAACCCAGCCAGCGGCGCCTGCGGCCACGTGAACAACACCGCGGCCTGCAGCGACGGCAACGCGTGCACCCTTAGCGACTCGTGCGCGGCCGGCCTGTGCAAGCCCGGTTCGGCCAAGCTCTGCAGCGACGGCAAGGTCTGCACGGACGACAGCTGCGACACCGCCAGCGGTGCCTGCCAGTACACCGCCAACACGGCCCTGTGCGACGACGGCAATGCCTGCACTGCGGGCGACAAGTGCGCCGCCAGCGCCTGCGTGGCCGGGACCAGCAAGACCTGCAACGACAACGACAGCTGCACCACCGACAGCTGCGACAGCGGCAGCGGCTATTGCGTGTTCGCGCCGATCGTCGGCTGCGGCGGCAACTGCGCCAAGAACACCGACTGCAGCGACGGCAACACCTGCACCGACAACGTCTGCAGCGGCGGCAAGTGCAGCTTCCCCGCCAATCCGCTGGCTTGCAGCGACAACAACGCGTGCACGACCGGCGACATCTGCGCGGCCGGCAAGTGCGCGGCGGGCACCGCCAAGAACTGCGACGACAACAACCCCTGCACCAACGACAGCTGCGACACGCAGACGGGCACCTGCGCGTACGTCAACAACACCGGCAGCTGCACCGACAACGACGCGTGCACCAAGGTCGACCAGTGCAGCGGCGGCAAGTGCGTGGCCAGCCAGCCGGTGGTCTGCAACGACAGCAACCCGTGCACGGACGACAGCTGCAACCCGGCCACCGGCACATGTACTTTTGCGAACAACGTCGCCACCTGCAGCGACAACAATGCCTGCACCACGGCCGACGTCTGCAACGGCGGCAGCTGCAAGGGCGGCCCGGCGCCCAATTGCGACGACGGCAACGTGTGCACGACCGAC
>JACRCU010000315.1 GCA_016218865.1 Deltaproteobacteria bacterium
CCATGCGCGCTAAGTAGGCGGAACCGTAGCCTGAATCGAAGCTCGCCACGTCGGGGTCCGTCTGCTTGAAGCGGGCGTGCTCGCGCGACGCGATGGTCAGGTCGCAGACCACATGCAGGCTGTGGCCGCCGCCGACCGCCCAGCCTGGCACCACCGCGATGACGATCTTGGGCATGAAGCGGATCAGCCGCTGCACCTCCAGGATGTGCAGGCGGCCCAGCTTGGCGCGCGCCACCGGGTCGTCGGCCTGGCCGTACTGGTAGCCGTCTTTGCCGCGGATGCGCTGGTCGCCGCCGGCCGAGAAGGCCCAGCCGCCGTCCTTGGCGCTGGGGCCGTTGCCGGTGAGCAAAACGCAGCCGATATCCGGACTTTGGCGGGCGTGGTCCAGGCACGCGTACAGCTCGTCTACGGTCTGCGGGCGGAAGGCGTTGCGGCACTCGGGCCGGTTGAAGGCGATGCGCACCGTGCCCTGGTCGACGGCTCGGTGGTAGGTCACGTCGGTCAGACCCTGGAAGCCTTCGACGGCGGTCCAGGCGGCGGGGTCGAACAAGTCGCTGACAGGATTAGGGTTCTGGCCTTGCATGCTGGGCTTGCTCCTTGCGGGCGGTGGCGCCGCGGGCGGCGTAGTCTCGGCACAACCGCGCCCGGCGACAAGCCCCGCCAACGGACCCGGGCGGCCGAGCTGGCTGCGTAGCCGGCGCAGAAATGTCACGGCATTGTCCAGACGTGATTGACAATCGAACGTTCGTTCCAGAATCTAGCGATTGGCGAGCACCGCAAATTTCCCAGGGTTTTGGCAGCGCACAGGCGATTGCAGGGCGCGATGGAGGGCCGGATGGTAGTGCAAGCGAATGCGTGGTGGCTGCACACGGCCGGCCAACCTCTGGAGCGACGGCCCATCGAGCTGAGCACGCCCGGTCCCGGCGAGGCTATCGTCCAGGTGCTGGCCTGCGGTCTGTGCCACACCGACCTGGGCTACGCCGACGGCTCGGTGCCGCCCAAGCACGCTTTGCCGCTGGTGCTGGGCCACGAGGTGGTCGGCACCGTGGTCGAAGTGGGCGAGAACTTTGCCCATCTGCTTGGTCAGCCGGTGATCGTGCCGGCGGTGCTGCCGTGCGGCAAGTGCGTGTTCTGCAAGTCGGGCCGCGCCAACGCCTGCCCCAAGCAGCTGATGCCCGGCAACGACGACCACGGCGGCTTTGCCACCCACCTGAAAGTGCCCGCGGCGCCTCTCCAATCCCTTGGCAAGCTGGCGGGCGGCGACCTGCGGGCCCTGTCGGTGGTGGCCGATGCGGTGTCGACGGCGTGGCAGGCGGCCAAGCGCGCCAACCTGCGGCCAGGCGATGTGGCCCTGGTGGTGGGCGCAGGCGGCGTAGGCAGCTTCGTGGCGCAGATCGCCAAGGCGCTGGGGGCCTACGTGGTCGCTCTGGACACCAGCGACGTGCGCCTGGAGGCCGCCAAAGCCCTGGGTGCCGATGCGGGCGTGCGGGTGGCGGGGCGACCGGCCAAAGAGGTCAAGGCCGAGGCGCAGGGGTTGGCCAAGGGCCGCGCCGACAGCCTGAACTGGAAGATCTTCGAGTGCAGCGGCGCAGTTGCGGGCCAAAGCCTGGCCTGGAGCCTGCTGTCGCGCTGCGCCACCTACGTGCAGGTCGGCTACGCGGCCGGCGCAGTGGAGCTGCGGCTGTCGAACCTGATGGCCTTTGACGGTACGGCTTTGGGTACCTGGGGTTGCCCACCCGAAGAGTATCCTCCTGTTCTCGATTTGATCGCCAAGGGTGCGATTCAGCTGGCACCTTTGGTCGAGTACGCCCCGATGTCGCAGGTCAACGATCTGCTGGCGGCGATGGCTGGCCACAAGCTGACCAAGCGGATGGTGCTGGACCCGACCTGCTGACCGAGTTCATAGGTGTTTGATTCAATAAGGTTCTAAGTAAGAAGACGAGGTAGAACATGACGCTCATCAACCACGATCTGCTCCCCGACATGCAATTCAGCCACATCCTGTACGAGGAGCGCCCGGTCTACGATCACGCCGGTCAGGCGGTGGGCGGCCTGCACCAGGTTTGGATCTGGCTGAACAACGAGCGTCAATTCAACAGCTACACCACCGAGGCCGTCAAAGAAGTAATCCTGGCCTTCCGCCGCGCCAGCAACGACCGCGCCGCCGTGGCCGTGGTCTTCACCGCCGTGGGCGACAAGGCCTTCTGTACCGGCGGCAACACCGCCGAGTACGCCACCTACTACGCCAATCGGCCGCTGGAGTACCACCAGTACATGCGGCTTTTCAACGACATGGTCACGTCGATCCTGCACTGCGACAAGCCGGTGGTCTGCCGCGTCAACGGCATGCGCATCGGCGGCGGCCAGGAGATCGGCATGGCCTGCGACTTCAGCGTGGCGGGCGACCACGCGCGCTTCGGCCAGGCGGGCCCGGTGCACGGCTCGGCGCCAGACGGCGGATCTACGGATTTCCTGGACCAATTCGTCGGCTTCGGCAAGGCGGTCGAGTCGCTGGTGCTGTGCGAAGCGTGGAGCGCGCACAAGGCGGCGCGGCTGGGCGTGGTCAACGAGGTGGTGCCGGTGCACAAGAACCCGGCCGGCGAATTCGTGGCCAACCCGTGGGTGGTGACCGACCGCTATGTGGATGAATTTGGGCGCATCGTCCACGGCGAGTACAAGGAAGGCGCGGCCAAGGACGCGGCCAAGGCGGCGGCGGCGGGCCTGAGCATCGACCTGGCGCCGCTGGACGCCGCGGTCAACAAGCTGGTCACCAAGTTGATGTACACCTTCCCCGACTGCACGCGGAAGACCTTGGAAAGCGTGCGGAAAAAGAAGCTGCAGCACTGGTACCAGAACGCCGAGTCCAACCGCAGCTGGCTGGCGCTGAACATGAACACCGAGGCGGCGGCGGGCTTCCCGGCCTTCCACTTTGGCGACCGCGCCGAGCGCGAGATCGACTTCGTGCTGTTGCGCAAGCGCTTGGCCCAGGGCGCCCGCATGGAAGAGGGCCTGACGGCCGAAGTGTTGAAGCCGTCGGCGCGCGCCGGTCGGGCCGCCTACCGTCAGCAGAATCCGTAGGCGGGAGGCGACCATGGCGCTGGTGCAAGCTGAGATTCTGGAAGGTGGCAAGCTGCTGTGGCTGACGCTGACGGCCGGCAAGGGCAACGTGCTGAGCATGGCGGTGCTGGAGGCGCTGGGCGCCGAGCTGGAAAGCCACAGGCAGGACCAGCACTTGCGAGCCGTGGTCCTCCAAGGCGGCGGCGGGCACTTCAGCTTTGGCGCCAGCGTGGAGGAGCACCAAAAGGACCAGGCGGCGGCGATGCTGGCGACCTTTCACAAGTCGCTGCGGGCGGTTGCCTCGTTCCCGGTGCCGGTGGTGGCGCTGGTGCAGGGCAAGTGCCTGGGCGGGGCGTTCGAGCTGGCCCTGGTGTGCCACCTGGTGCTGGCGACGCCGAATGCCCACTTCGCCTGCCCAGAGATCAAGCTGGGGGTGCTGCCGCCGGTTTTGGCCGCGCTGGGGCCGGCCCGCTTGGGTGGCGCGTGGACCGAGAAGCTGGTGCTGACCGGCGGCGACCTGCCGCTGAGCGCCGCCGAAAGTACTGGATTTGCCACGATCCTGCCACAGACCGACGACGTGCGGGCGACCGCGCTGCAGTGGCTGCAGGGCCACCTGCTCGGCCTCTCGGCCCATTCGCTGCGGGTCGCCACCGGGCTGGTGCGCCACAGTTGCGCCTGTGACCAACAAGGTGGCCTGGGCGCCATTCTCGACCTAGCCGAAAAGACCTATGTTCAGGGCCTGATCCCGAGCCACGATGGCAACGAAGGCATCGCGGCTTTCTTGGAGCGACGTGCTCCGAACTGGCAGGACCAATGAGCAGAATCGATAGGGCGCAGCAGCGCCAGAGTGAAATTTTGAATGCAGCCGCAGAGTTCGTGGCCGAGCGCGGCTTCCACGGCATGTCGATGCGCGACCTGGCCAAGGCCACCGGCAAGAACATCTCGACGCTGTACAACGACTTCCCCAGCAAAGAGGCGCTGCTCCTGGCCATCCAGCTCCGCGCCTTCCAGAACCTCTGCGACACCGCGGAGCAGGTGTGTGCCCAGCAGGTGCGCGGGGCGGCGGTGCCGGGCGACGTGACGGCAGCGCAGGATCGGCTGTTCGCCTTTATTTATCAGCATGTGCACTACGTCCTGTCGAACCAGGCGGTGATGCGGCTGCTGGTGACCGAGGCCTCGGCCCTCGACCCGGCGTCGCGCGCCCAGGTCCGGGCGCTCAAGACCCGCTACTTCGTGCAACTGCGCGACATCGTGGCCGAATTCTGCACATGCCCGCCCGGCGATCGCTGTGTGGAAGTCGCGACCTACAACATCTTCGGCATGCTCAACTGGGTCTATGGCTGGCACGAACCCGGACGCCACGGCGACGCCGAGACCCTGGCGCGCAGCATCTACCGCATGGCCCTGAGTGGCCTGGGCTCGTGCAGCACCCGGGCGCCGGGCGAGCGCGAACCTGGCGTACCGGCTCTGGAATCTTCGAACTTGCTCGACCCCGTGGCGGGTCACGACGGGGGGCCTTCATGACCGCAACCATCGACTTCGCTCCGCCCGCGGTCCCGGCGCCGGCGGCCAAGCTCGCCGACCCGTGCGCGCCGATCCTGCAGCGCTGCCGAGTGCTGGTCGAGGACCACGGCCTGGAGCACGTCAAGCAGTGGAAGGCCGCGCATCCCGGTGCCTTCGTCATGGGTCACATGCCGATCTATGCGCCGCGACCGCTGGTAGAGGCCCAGGGCGGGCTGGCGGTGGCGATCTTTGGCGGCGGCGAAGAGGTCGACATCATCCGCGGCGACAGCTACTTCCAGTCGTACATCTGCCACATTCCGCGCTCGACCATCGAGCTGGGCCTGGGCGGGCAGTTCGACGTGCTGGACGGCATGATGTTCCCCAGCATCTGCGACGTGATCCGCAACCTGGGCGGCATGTGGAAGCTGCTGTTTCCCAACAAGTACTCGGCCTACGTCGACCTGCCGCAGAACTTTGCCCAGGGCATCGGCGGCAAGTTCTATGCCCACGAATTGGGCCGGATTGCCGAAGAGATGCACAAGTTCGGCGCCCAGAAGCTGGAGCCCGAAAGGCTGCGCCAGGCCCTGCGCGACGAGAACTCCCGCCGCGCCGCCATCGGCAAGCTGGACGAACTGCGCCGCCAGGAGCCGCACCGCTGCCTGGCGTCCGAGGCGTACCTGCTGGTGCGCGCCGGTGCCGGGCTGCGGGCCACGGATCACACCGCGCTGATTGAGGAATTCCTGGCGGTGGCCAAGAAGCGCGAGGCGCGGCCGCGCGACAACGTGCGGGTGGTGCTGGTGGGCGCGTTCTGCGAGCAGGCGCCGGTGGACCTGATTCGCGCGCTGGAAAAGGCCGGCTGCGACATCGTGGACGACGACTTCCAGCTGGGCATGCGCATGATCGAAGGCGATCTGGATGCCGAGGCCGAGGATCCGCTGCTGGCGCTGGCGATGGGCTTCATCAAGAAGGGCCAGGCGGTGGCGTCGCGCTACATTGCCGACGAGGTCAAGGGCAAGTCGCTGATCGACAAGGTCCAAGCTGCCAAGGCCGACGGAGTGATCTTTGCCGCGGCGTCGTTCTGCGACCCGGCGCTGCTGGACCAGCCGATGCTGGAGGTGGCGATGGACGCGGCCAAGATTCCGCACACCAGCTTCAAGTACGCCGAGAACACTGGGCAATTCCAGGTGATTCGCGAGCAGGCTGGCGCGTTCTCGGACGCGGTGAAGCTGTGGGGGCAGGTGGAGTAGCGCGGCCGCCGGGCAGAGTGGATAGCGAATCGAACGGGGATGTGGGGGGTTGCGATGAGCGAAGGACACCTGATGGCGGATCGGCCGGGAAAAGACGCGCCGGCGCCGAACAAAGACGACAGCCAGAAGCGGCAAAAAGACATGATTGCCGACCACTTCGACAAGCTGTCGCGCGCCAAGGCCGACGGCAAGAAGGTGGTCTACACGTTCGTTCCGGGCAACCTGACCGAACTGCTGCTGGCGCTGGACCTGCTGCCGGTGCTGCCCGAGATCAACGCGCTGCAGTCGGGAATGCGCAAGAAGTCGGGCGGTTACATCGCAGAGGCCGAGAAGGCGGGGCACAGCGAAGACGTGTGTACCTACGTCAAGTGCGACATCGGCATGCTGAAAAGCGGCAACATCGGGCCGACCGGACAGAAGCTGCCCGAGCCGGATCTGCTGCTGCTCAGCTACACCGGCTGCTTCACGTTCCTCAAGTGGTTCGAGCTGTTGCAGCACGAGTACCACTGCCCGGTGGTGATGCTGCACGTGCCGTACCAGCCCGACGGGGTGGCCACGCCGGCGATGCGCCAGTACATCGTGGAGCAGCTGGAGAACGAGGTCATTCCCGCGCTGGAGAAGCTGGCCGGCAAGAAGCTGGATTACGACGAGCTGTCGCGGCGTTTGGCCCTGTCGCGCATCGCCGAAGACGACCTGGTGGCGGTGTGGGAGTCGGCCAAGCACACGCCCAGCCCGATCGACGGCTACTTTGGCGGCGTGTACTACATCGGGCCGATTTTCAGCTCGTTCCGCGGCAGCCAGGACGCCATCGACTACTACCGCCTGCTGCGCGCCGAGGTGGAGGAGCGCATCGCCCTGGGTCACGGTCCGGCCACGCCCGACGG
>JACRCU010000316.1 GCA_016218865.1 Deltaproteobacteria bacterium
CGACCGGCAAGTGCGAAACCGTAGCCAAGGCCGACGGCAAGGTGTGCGACGACAGCAATGCCTGCACCTCGCAGTCCACGTGCAGCAAAGGCCAGTGCCAGGGCACCCCCGACCTCGCTTGCAGCGACGGCAATCCGTGCACCGACGACAGCTGCGCACCGGCCGCGGGCTGCGTGTTCACCCCCAACGCCGCGGCGTGCGACGACAAGAACCCCTGCACGTCCAGCGACGTTTGCGCGGGCGGCGGCTGCGGCGGCGTCACCAAGAACTGCGACGACGGCCAGACCTGCACCTACGACAGCTGCGACCCAGCCAACGGCAACTGCAGCAACAAGCCCAACGACGGCGCCTGCGACGACAACAACCCGTGCACCACCGACACCTGCGGCGGCGCGGCCGGTTGCAGCCACCCCGCCAACGACAGCGCCAGCTGCGACGACGGCGACCCCTGCACCACCAACAAGTGCAGCGGCGGCCAATGCACCGGCACCTACACCTGCCAGTGCAAAGACGACGCGGGCTGCAACGACAACAACCCGTGCACCGCAGACAAGTGCGCGGCCGGCGTGTGCAAGAGCGACGCCGCGGCCGCCAATGGCACCGGCTGCGATCCGGCCGACAAGTGCCAACAGGCGGGCAGCGGCACGTGCAACGCGGGCCTGTGCACCGCCGGCAACAAGCCCATCGTCTGCGCGGTGGCGGGGCCGTGCCAAACGGCGGCCTGCAACCCCGCGACCGGCAAGTGCGAAACCGTAGCCAAGGCCGACGGCACCGCCTGCGACGCCGACGGCAATGGCTGCACCGCCGACGACAAGTGCGCCAGCGGCGTGTGCGCGGTCGGCACCCAGGTCATCTGCTCGGCACAAAACAAGCTTTGCCAGCCGGCCAGTTGCACGTCGACCGGCGCCAACAGCCACACGTGCACCAATGCCCCATCGCCCAAGGGCACCGCGTGCGACGACAGCAAGTACTGCACCACCGGCGAGACCTGCGACGGAGCGGGCGCTTGCAGCGGCGGCGCCGCCCTGTCGTGCTCCGCGCAAAGCGACGCCTGCAACACCGGCGTCTGCAACGAGGCTGCCAAGGCCTGCGCCAAGTCGCCCAAGGCCAGCACGGTCGGCTGCGACGACGGCCAATACTGCACCACTGGCGACCACTGCGACGGCGCCGGCAAGTGCGCCGGTGGCCCGGCTCCCACCTGCCCAGGCGGCAACTGCCTGGTCGGCTTCTGCGACGCGACCAAGGGCGCTTGCGCCACCAAGGCGGCGGCAGCGGGCACGGCCTGCAGCGATGGCAGCGTCTGTACCACGGGCGACGCGTGCAGCGCCACTGGCGCGTGCGCCGGCCAGGCCACCGTGGTCTGCGACGACAAGAACCCATGCACCACAGACAGTTGCGACCCCGCCAAGGGCTGCACGAGCAAGGTGACCGCGGGCGCCAAGTGCGACGACGGCAACGCCTGCACCACCAGCGACGCCTGCGATGCCACCGGCGCGTGCGTGGGCAGCTGGACCTGCCAATGCAAGACCAACGCCGACTGCAACGACGGCAACGCCTGCACGGCCGACGCCTGCGTCTCGGGCAAGTGCAGCAACACCGCGGTCGCCGCCGGCACCACCTGCGACGACGGCGACGCCTGCAGCACCGCCAGCGCGTGCAACGGCACCACCTGCAAAGCCACCAAGCTCTATGACTGCAGCGCCCAGACCGACGGCTGCAACACGGGCACCTGCTACGCCGCAGCCGGCGGCACCGCGGCGTGCAAGAAAGTGCCCAAGGCCTCGGCAACCGCCTGCGACGACGGCCTGTTCTGCACGACGGCCGATGCCTGCGATGGCGCCGGCAAGTGCGTGGGCGGCCCCGCGCCCACCTGCGGCAAGCCGGCCACCTGCTTCAACGCGCTCTGCACCGAGGCCGCCAAGGGCTGCACCACCCAGCCGATGACCAAGGGCACGGCGTGCAGCGATGGCAACCCCTGCACCAACGGCGACACCTGCGACGGCGTGTCGGCGTGCGCCCCCGGGCCCGCCCTGCCCGACTTCACGCCCTGCAACGACAGCAACGCTTCGACCACAGGCGACAGCTGCATCGCGAGCACCTGCAACGGCTTTGTGATGTTGCCCGGCCCGTCGCTGGGCCCGGCTTCGCGCGTGGCCTACCAAACCGAGGCGGCCGGCTGGCACCTTCTGGCCAACGACGCGGCGGCCGCGGACGAGACTGTGAGCGGCTCCTGGAAGGTATTCCCGTCGACCGCCGGCACCGGCGGCGGCAAGGCGCTGGTATGGGGAGCCGCAACCGCCCTGGGCGCCGGTCCCCTGCGCGCCATGGCCAACCGCGTGGTGCTGGGCAACGGCAATCTCTCGGCGGCGATGGCTGCGGGCGCTACCGCCTGGACCGCGGGCAGCTACGGCAAGCCCATCGGTCTCGCCATCTCCGAATCGGTCAATTGGTACGCGGTGGACTCCCGCGTGGTGGCCTCGAACTTGATCGTCTCGGCGGTCGGCACCGGTGTCACCACGGGCAACGGCTGGTTGCTGCAGTGCACGGGCGCGTCCAGCGGCGTTGCCTCGAGCTGCGCTGCCACCAGCCTCGCCGCCAGCCACCGACCGGCGGCCGCCCACATTTCGACCAGCACGACCTGCCTGAGCTGCGCGCCCACGGCCTTCCACCACGCCGTCGATCCCTTGGCCAACAGCGCCAACACGCTGTTCACCGGCCTAAGCGCGCTGGTGGCCCCGCAAGGCACCTTGAGCTACGCCGGCACGGTGGGACCGGCCCTGTCGGCGCCCGTTGCGTCGCGCTGGTTCGACATGTGGGCTTCGGACTTTGCGGCCAAGGGCGGCGTGACCGGCGCCACCGACCGGTGGATCGTCGGCCCCTCGGGCTACGTGGCCTACAGCAAGGTGGGCACGACCGGCTTGCTGGCGGCGAGCGTGGTCGCCTCGGCCCAGGCCGGCTACATTTTCCGCAGCGTGGCCCGTTACTCCGGCTACGTGCTCATCTTTGGTACCAAGCCCGACTCGGTGAACAAGCAGTCGCGGCGCGCCGTGCTGCTGACGCACCTGGACGCCATCGACAGCCAAAGCGGCGCCACGGGCTGGACCGAATTCGATCTGGGCGACGCGGCGCCCGCCTGGCCGACCTCGAGCTGCGCCGGCAACATGATGAACCACGTGGACATGGACGTGGCGAACAACAGCCTGCTGGCGCTGGCCAACGTGTGCACGGGCGCGAACGTGCGACGGCCGGTGCTGTATTTCCGTCAGTTCAAGTAGCTCATCCCAACCGACCCGACGCAATACGCCAGTCACGGCAATGCGGTGGCAAGCAACCGCCACGGCGTGGCCGGCGCGAGTTCAATTTTGGTTTTGATCTACCGGATTTCACGAATCGACACTTGGCAAGCGCCGCGGGACCCGTAGACTGGTCGCCTCGGGTGGATACCAACCAAAACCAGCCCACATCCCCAGCTACGGCGCCAACGCCGCAACAGGAGCAGTATGAATCTCAAGGCATCCCGCCACGGCCTCGACGCCCTGGCCCAAGGCAAGCTCGCCCAGCGCGGCACCGACCTGTTGCTACTGTGCGACGGCACGCGCGACTTGGACGCGCTGCAGGCTGATTTCGGTTGTACTCGCAAGGAGTTGCTGGCCCAGCTCGATGTGCTGGCCGACGCCGGGCTGCTGCTGGGTCGCGCCGCACCGCCCACCGGCGTGAGCCGCCGCGGGCTGCTGGGCAGCGTGCTGGGTGCTACGGCGGCCCTGGCCGTGACGTCGGTGGCGCGCAAGGCCCATGCCGCTGCAGACGCTGGCGCGGCCGGCGAACCGCTGGCGTGCAGCGAGGAGCCCAACTTGGACCTGGACATGGAGGTCCCGACCGACGCCGAACTGACCGGAATGGACCCGGCGCCGCTGCTGGCGCTGGCGAGCAAGCTGCAAGTGGGCGCCTTGGACAGCGAAATCGCGTCGGCCGACCTCGCCAAAGAAGAGGAGGCGGCGGCCGTGCTGGCCGACATGGCCGATGCCTACGCGACCTTGACCGGCGAGCTGGCCGCCGAAGGACTGCTGGAATACACCGAGGCGGCGGCACTGGGCGACTTCGGTCCGCTGGGCCGCGAAGGGGACATGTTCTCGGCCCTGGAGCGCGCCAATCTGGGTACCCGGGAGCGCCGCGCCAAGCATCGCCACCGCGAGCAGGACTACAAGGCGAAGCTCGCAGGTCACGACGAAGAGTCGCTGGCCAAGGTGAGCAAGGCCATCGACAACCGCGAGGTGCACCAGAAGGGCTTCGCCTTCGAGACCAAGCAAGGTGCCATGGAGAAGGAGACCAAGGAGCAGCAGGCCAAGCACTACGAATACGCCCAGGTCGCTTACAAGAAGTTGGCCGAAGCGGCGCGCAAGAACCGCGAGCTGCAGGAAGAGCAGAAGAAGCAAGAGAACTTCAAGCGGCTGGGCGGCGGCAAGCTCAGCGAGGCAGCGGCCAAGGCGTGGGACAAGCAGCAGGTCGCCAGCCTGCAGTTGCTCGACGCGGGTACGGCCGTCGACACGCGCAGCCTGGATGCCTCGCTGGCCTGGGCGCTGGCGGATGTGCCCGAGTACACAAGGATCAGCGAGAAGGCCAAGAAGGCGCGGCTTGCCACCAGCTACGAGAAGAGCCTGGCCACGGGCCGCAGTGCGCTGTTGGCCAAGCGCGCCGACGAGATGGTTGCGAAGCGGAACAAGCAGCAGGCTGCGCTGCAAAAGCAGAAGGCCGACGAGCGCGACAAGAAGCAGCTTCAGCCGATCAAGCAGGCCAAGTAGGCGCCGTTCTTGTCCATTGCGCCGGTGTCCGCCCGACGCCCACCCAGAGTCGTCCACCGGTTGGTTGGGAGCGACCTGGGTGGGCACGGTGGCGCGGCGTCAGGACGGGCGTTGCAGGGCCTTGTCCAGCAGATGGTCGACGATGGCCCCGGCGATGTCCTGGCCGTTCTCTTGGGCGTGGCCAAAATAGCAAGGAAAATTCGCCTCTAGCAGGTAGTGCCGCCCGGACGCGTGGGTCAGCACGTCTACACCGGCCAGCTCGACGTCGAGGGCCTGGGCGGCGCGCACCGCCAGGTCCTGCACTTCGGCGGGTATTTCCACGGCATAGTCGGCGGGGTCCTCGCTGGCGGACGAGCGGAAATCGTCGGGATCCAGCGGGTTCAGGTAGCCGCCAACGGCGCGGTCGCCCACCACGAACACGCGCCAGTGGCGGGCGTCGGGCACGTAGGCGCACAGCATCGGAGCGCTGCCTTGGGCCAGCAGAGCGCCGAGCAGGCTGCGCAGGGTGACCAGCGAGTCGACGCGGATCACCCCCTTGCCCCCAGAGAATCCAAGCAGTTTCACTACGACCGGCAGGCCGCCCAGCTCTTCGACCCAGTGGGGCAGCCGGTACAGCGCCTGGGCCGTGGGCCAGTAGGTCCGCGCCACCGGCAGACCGCACCGCTCGAACAGCAGCGACGAGTTGGTGTAGGTGAAGAAGACGCCGCCCGGACGCCGATACAGGTCGGCAGTGCCGGCACTCCACACGAACTGCTCGACGCGGCCCGCCGCCGGGCTGACCGCCGGACAGTACAGCAGGTCGCCCGCGCGCAGGCGCCGCGACTCGGCATAGTCGAAGGTGGGCGCATCCAGGATGGTGCAGGCCAGCCCGCGCACGTCGGCCGCGGTGCGCAGGGCGAGCAGGGTCTCGGTGGGTACTTCGTCGTCGACCAGGACGAGCCGCCGCCCCAGGCCCCGCAGCGCCGTGCCCGCGTCCTGGGGGGTGGCGCGGTGGGCCGCCAAGCGCTCGGTGGCCGGCGCCTCGGGCAGGTGCCAGGTGGGGCGCGGCAAGTCCGCGGGCACGTACAGGAACAGCGTCGCGGTGGCCTTGACGCCCCGGGTCACGGGCAGCGCCAGGTGCTCCGCCGCCAGGTCCGTCTCGCCGTCCGGCGTCCGGTTCAGCCAGGCCACCAGCCGCCCCTCGCGGTGGCGGACGCACAAAGGGCCAGGAACGCCCTCTGGAAACAGCGTCTCGCCGCCCTGCTCCGGCGCCTGCAGCACCAGCAGCGCCGTGGCCGCCAGCCGACAGCCGTCGATTTCGTAGTCGTCGCTGTGGCGCGGGTGGTGCTGGCCCGTCACGTAGCGGCGCATCCGCAGCGACGGCGAGACCGACCCGACCAAGGGCAAGCCGACCGCCGCCGCCATCCGCTCGGCCAGCGCGGCCGCCGCGGGCTCGTCGCCAAGGTCCAGCTCGAAGGCGGTTCCCGTCTCGTCGCGCGACACATGGAGGGCCTCGCGCTCGCCCTGGTCCACGGCCTCGATCCAATCCAGGAGCACTTGGCGCTCGCTTGCGCTGGCGAAGTCGTCGATCACCTGGACCGCGGGGGCGTGACACAGAAGCCGGGCAGTCGCGATGGCAGCCATTTTCTACCTCTGAATACTACTGATGTTTTTAGACGACCCCACCCGAGCGAGCGGTGGCTGCGCAGGCACCGGCGCCTTGGTCGGCACGGCTGCGGGCGGCCTGAACCGCGCCGTTTCATGGGACGCGCAGACGGGGCCGCGGCGCAGGATTGCGCCGGAATTATCCCGACACGCTCCTAGGGCAGCTCGATGTAGCTCACGATGGCACCGTCATGGTCCGACGGGGCCTGGAACTTCGCGCCGTAGCGCCAGAAATCGATGCCCCACCACGCCACCGTGGCCTTGGGACCCACCACGAAGATGTGGTCGATGCGCGACTCGGGATCGTAGGCCGGCGGCGCGGGCTGGTTGTGGACCATGCTCCAAGTCTTGGCGGCGACGAAGGTATCCTGCCACGGCGGCGACACGTTTTCCTGGCCGGCCACCAGCAGCGCGTAGGCCTTGCTGACTGGCTTGGAGTTGAAGTCGCCGGTGACGATGAGCGGCGCGTTCTTGGTCAGCGGCCCCAGGCGCTCCAGCGCGATCGGCGACGACTTCTCTTGGCTGGGCGCGTTGTTGTCGAAGTGCGTGCTGGCGAAGTACAGGTCGCGGTTGGCCACCTTGTCGTGCAGCTTGACCCACAGCACCAGGCGCGCGAACTGCGCCTTGCCGGCCAGGCCCCAAGACAGCGGCACGTCGGGCGTGGGACTCAGCCAGAATTCGCCCTGTTCCAGCTTGTCGAAGCGGTCCTTCTTCCACGCCACCAGCGCGTCGGGGTAGTCGTGGTCGTCGGCGTTGGTGGGGGTGGCGTGGTGGTAGGCGTAGGCCCACGGCGAGTTGTCGCCGAAGAGCTCCTCGGCCTCGGGCTTGCCGGTCTTGGTGGGGAGCGTGGCCTGCAGCTCTTGGATACCCATCAAGTCCGCGTCCAGCCTGACGAACACGTCGCGAAGCCACGGCACACGGTTCAGCCACTTCTGTTCCCAGTCCATATGCTCCGAGTTGACGCAGAACGAGCACATGACGTTGTAAGTCAGCACCACCAGGGCGCCGGGCGGCTTGGCGGGCGGCAATGCGGGCTGCACGGTTGGGCTGGCGTCGGTGGCGGCGTCGGCGCTGGACGTGTCGCCGCTGCTGTCTGGTTGGATCGCCGTGTCGCCGACGCTGTCGGCGGTGGCCGTGGTGTCCGCGCCGGTCGCGGTGTCGGTGCCCGCGGGTGCGGGATCGCTGCCACAGGCGGGTGCGCACGCCAGAGTGGCCAGCAGGGCAAAGACGGCCAAGGGTCGAAGGGTCATGGTGCGGTTCCCGATGGGCGGCGCGCGGAGTGGCCGGCTGGGCTTGCATCATAGCGGTCGCCCCGGTCGCCGCAAGATCCAGCGCGGCGAAGGCGAAGCAGAAATAGACCTTGCCGGCGGCCCGCAGTTGCGCCACAGTCTCGGCTCGCGACCGATGTTCGCCGGGCCGGGGCCGATGGGGCGCAACTCTTTGTGTTGGTTGGCAGTGTTGGCGGCGGCCATGCTTGGCTGCGACGAGGCGGCGATGCCGGCGGCGGCCACGACGGGCAGCGCGGCGGACGAGGACGACCGCGGCGCCGAGCGGCACGAGGACCTGAGCAGCCTGGTGCGGACCTGGGTGCGCGATGGCGAGTGGCTGGTGTCGCCCGCCCTGCCCGCCGCGGTCCTGCGGGTCGGCGCACTGTGCGACGTGAGCGCAGATGACAAGAATCCCA
>JACRCU010000317.1 GCA_016218865.1 Deltaproteobacteria bacterium
AGCAGGGCGGCAGTCAGCACGGCAGCGTGCAACCACTTGAACGACAGAAATCTAGGGGTCATGGCACTCTCCAGTGGTGGCCTGCGCCACCCCAGCAGCGACGCACCAACCACGGGAATGATTCGGTGCGCGCCGCAACAGGCTGGCGCAATTCTGCCACGATTGCCGCATTCGACCAGAAAATCGCCGAAACGCCCGCTAGTTGCCGCCTGCTACTTGCCGCCGGGATTCAGGACCGCCGGCATCGGACAGCCCTGTTCCTGCCAGCCCGTGCAGATCTTGGGGCCGTCTTTGTACGCAGCAAAGGCATTGGTAAGGCACTTGATCTCGCCCGAAAGTCGGTCGTTGTCCAGCGCCCCGCCCGGCGTCAGGTACTGCAGGCACGCCCATCCGCAGCAGGCCTCGCTCTGGGTCTTGGGCCAGTACTGGCAGGGCATCAAGAACGCCTTGCACACCAGCTTGCACTGCTGCTTGGCCTCGCTCAGCAAGGGATCGGTGACCTTGGCCTCCCAGTCGCAGGCCACCGGGTCGACCTTGACCTGGCCGTTGGCGCTGGGCGCCATGCACACCTTGGTCGGCAGGTCGGTGATGATGACTTTTTTCTTGTACTCCAGCTTGTTGCACAGCTCCCACTGGCTGCCCAGCGCCGTGCAGGCCGCGAGGTTGCTGCAGACTGGCGCGCAGAACGGCGTCTTGGGGCCGGCAAAGTCGGCCGGCATCTGCACGCACAGAGCGGCCGTGCCCTGCAATGCCGCGTGGTCGCAGTAGTTCTTGACCTTGTCGGCTGCGCACGCGGCGGTGCACCACGGCACCCCGGCGTAGTCGCTCTGCTGGCACTCCAGACCGGTAGCGCATTCGAGCTTGGCGGTGCAGGGCTGGCCAAACGTGGGCAGGGCGGCCGCCGCAGCGCCGGGCGAGTCGGTCGAGCTCGCGCAACCCTGGATGATCAGGAAGACGATTGCCAGGTTACACAACGCGCGCCCGATCGAGCACCTCCGAGACGATCCGGATCGCGGACGCCGGAGCGGGGTGACGGACCCGAGAGGGGACGCGCACTTGCGACCCACCCAGCAGTAGGGCGGGGCGACCATCCATCGTGCCGATGGCGCAGTCGTCCCTACCAGCGCCATCCGATACCTGCAGCTCCGTAAGGTGCCACCTTCTCGACGGAATTCTGTTCGAGGAGCAGCGCGCCCTTGCGGCCGCCGGTCAGGCCTGCGCCCGCCTCGGCGAAGATGTCGATGTTGGGCAGGCGAACCGAGACGCCAAGCGGAATCGAGACTTCGGGCAGGGCGTAGCCGATGCTGGGGGCGGTGTAGGCCCAGATGCCCTCGCCCAGACGCACCGCCAGCGGCAGTGCCGTGGCCATCCACATCCAGCCGCCGCTCGCCTGCAGGCCGAACACGAGATCGTCGGTCTCGATCAGGCGGGCGCGCACCAGGGCCCCGACCGCGGCGAACGTATCGTTGCGCGTCGACATCTGGGCCCCGACGTCCAAGTACTTGAACTGATGGACATAGGCGCCCTGAGCGCCGGCAACGTAGGGAACCTCGCGCGTAAAGATCGTCGGGTAGGTCACGCCCACGCCGCCGCCGACTGCGACCGACAGCTGGTTGGG
The DNA here is from genome assembly GCA_016218865.1 of Deltaproteobacteria bacterium. Taxonomy (GTDB): domain Bacteria; phylum Myxococcota_A; class UBA9042; order UBA9042; family UBA9042; genus SXRM01. The sequence continues at coordinate 1,619 of JACRCU010000317.1, forward strand.
GTGCTCGCGATCCAGCGGCATGATCGGCGGAATCGACGCCAACGGTGCGCACGCCCACAGCGACAGATAGGCGGTGGCCACCAACCCCACCGCGAACATCGCGTAGTCCGTGCGATCGAGTGCCCGCTCGCCGGTCAGCATCTTGAAGAATCGCATCGATTTGCCCCCTTGCCGCCCCTCAAGAATGCGACACCCGCCGGCGCGAAGCAAGCCGGGGCACAGATTGCGACCCCCGTGGGAGCGCCAGCCGGGGGGCTTGACGACCCGCCGCCAGCGTCCTTACATGAAGGATTGTGCCCGCGAATCAAGATAACAGCGTGATATTGATGTGATTTTTTCTCTTGACATCTTCCGCGACCGTCCTTGCTTTGGTCGTGGTTGCCGCCGGCCCAGCCGCCACAACCCAAGGCGTAGTCACCCCGCGCGGGCTGCCGCGCGCATTCTTGGAGGAAGATCATGACCCTGATGCGTTGGAACCCCTGGACGGACCTCGACACCCTGCAGAACGAGATGCAGAAGCTCTTTGATGCGCGGGCGATGGAGTCGGGCAAGATGATGGGCACCCGCACCTTCGAGCCTGCGGTCGACATCATGGAGGATTCCGACAAGTACACGCTGAAGTTCGACCTGCCCGAGGTCCTGCTGGCCGACATCCACATCGAGGTCGAGAACCAGACCCTGACCGTGCAGGGCGAGCGCAAGATGGAGAAGCACGAGGACAAGAAGGGCTACAGCCGCATCGAGCGGGCCTACGGCGCCTTCACCCGCACCTTCTCGCTGCCCAACAACGTCAATGCCGACAAGATCACCGCGGTCTGCAAAGACGGCGTGCTCCGCCTGGAGCTGCCGAAGAAGGCCGAGGCTCAGCCGCGCAAGATCGCCATCAAGCCGGTGAACTAGGCACAACGACTCAAGATTTTGCACTGGGAGGATTTACGGCGCCGCGGCAAGGCGCCACGTTCGCACATCGCCCTCGAAATGCTGGCCCGCAAGCGATACGTAGAGACGGCCGTCGCTATGGGTCAGTTCGAGGGTGGTGTGCCGGTCGAGGAGCGGAATCATCGCGTCGAGCAGCTCGGGCGCAATGAACACGACCTCGACCCGCTGGGGCGCAAACAGCGCTCCACTCCGGGCGGCCTGCTCGAGCAAGGGTTGCTCAGCGGCTGTGAAGATTTTGACCTGCGGGCAGGCCTTGGCAGCGCGATGCACACGCTCGGCCGAGGGCGAGCCGACCTCGATCCACTCCACCATCTCCCCGGTGGGAGTGCGAATCGCCAGCGCTGGCTCCTCTGTGCTCGACAGACCGCCTTTGGAGAAGCTCAGTCCTTCGTCATACCGCAAGCCGTAGGCGATCAAGCGCAGCAGCAGGAAGCGCTCGGTCTCGGACGGATGGCGCGCCAAGCGCAGGTCCAAGGCCTCGTAGATGCCGCGATCGACATCCGAAAGCTGGAGCGCGAAGCGATAGAGGGTTGCAGTCAGCGCCATCCGGGCCTACTGCCCCACGGCCAAGTTGGCCGGCAGGCTGACGCCGCGCAGTTTGGCCGTGCCCACAGCCCGCGCTTCGCCGGGGCGGAGCGGCACGCCGGTCGGCTCGCCACCACCGGCAGCAGCAGCCAACGCAGCGGAACCGCCGTGCTTTTTGGCGCGCGCCGCCATTTGCTTGGCGCGCTTGGCGGCGCGGGCCTCGGCCTCTTTGCGCACCTTCTCTTGGCGCTTGGTCTCTTCCGCGGCCAGCTTGGCGGCCTTGCGGCGCTCGAGGCGGTCGACGAATTTGTCGATGGCCGCTTTGGTCGTGCGCACTTGCAGCACCTGGCCGGGCCGCAGCAGCGAGTCGCTGAGCTGATTCCACTCGAGCACGGCGTCTACGCTTACGCCCAGCTGGCGGGCGACATCGCCCAGAAACCGCTCGTCTTCGATGGTCAATTGCAGCGGCTCCGTCACCGGCTTGCTGGGCACCACGTTGCGCATCGGCGTCTTCGACGCGGTGCCCTCGCCGGCCTTGAGCATCGACACCGACAGCTTCTCGAGTTCTTGGCGGCGCTCGCACCCCGCGCCAAGGGTGACGGCGCAGCAAAGGGCAATGGCAGTGGTAACTTGCAGAGTTGCGCGCATGGCAGACCTCGACCCTGGAACCAGCACCCCTGGGCGGCGCAGCCAAACGCTTGACGGGCGGACAGATTTGCGTTGGCATGGGGCTCGCCCGCGCCGAATCTAACACCGGCTGGGCGACGGGCAATTATTTCGGTGGATTTTGACGAACAGCTGGGCACTCAAAGACTTTCTGTGCCCGCGGCGGGGGCCGGCGTGGTAGGCGCGCGCAGCCAGGTCGAGCCGCGGCTGCCCTTGTGGCTGGCGGTCGCCTTCCACGTGGCGCTGGTGGCGATAGCGCTGATTTGGCAGTCGTTTCGGCCGGGCGGCATGATTGGCTTGGTGCGAGTGCCCAGCGAGCATCTGCTGCCCTGGTGGGGCGCAGCGGTCGCCGCGTCGTGGCTGCTCGTGCTCGGCCCGGCGTGGCTGGAGGACAAGCTGCCGCCGCTGCGGGCGGTCTCCGTCGAGCTCTACCAAGCGGTGGCGCCGATTACCACGCTGCGGGTGGCCGTGCTGGCCGGGATGTCGGGGTTTTCAGAGGAGCTGCTGTTCCGCGGGCCGCTGCAGGAGACCGTGGGCTGGGTGCCGGCGGCGCTAATCTTTGGGCTGGCCCACGGCGGATTCACCCGGCGCCAGTGGCCGTGGACGCTGTTTGCCTTGACCGCGGGCCTGCTTTTTGGCTGGATGGTCGAGTTCTACGGCGCGCTGAGTCCGGCGATGGTGGCGCACATGACGGTCAATGCCATCAACATGCGGCGCTTGCAGCGGTATGCGCCCTTGGCCGAACGGCCGCTGCGCCGGGCCGAGCCCCAGGAGCCGGCCGATGCATGACGACGGCCTGCGCTACGCCGGCTACTTCGCGCTGGATGTGCGCCTGCTGGCCACCTGCATGGTGTTCGCCTTGGCCGTGGCCACGCTGGCGGTGGCGCTGCGCCTGCGCGGTCGCCGCTGGGACGAGCACATCGTCGCTTTTCTAGCTGTCTTTTCAGTTAGTTTCTTGCTGACCGTGGGTCTGACCAACTTGCTGGCCGCCCACCCGGCGCTGCGGGTCGAGTCGCTCTTTCCCGTGCCGTGACGGCCACTTTGCTGCAGTGTGCGCTCAGCTCGCCACGGGACCCGCCGGCGCCAGTTCGCTGGAGGGCTCGCTGGAGGGCTCGCTGGGCGGCGCGGCCGACGGCAGCGGCTGCCGCGGCTCGCTCGCCTTCTGGGTGGCCGTTTGGCGAGTGGGCAGCAGGCTGATGGCGCCGCCCAGCAGCATCACGAAGGCGCCGAGCCACAGGAAGCCGACGAAGGGGAATACCACGGCCAGCAGGCTGACGTGGCGGCCACCGGCGGCGGGGCGCATCGCCAGGTACAGGTCGTGGGCGATGGTCGACTCGATCGCTACCTCGGTGGTGGGCGACTGGTGCTTCTTGTAGTTGCGCACTTCGGGGAACAGGCTGTGACCCGCCGCGGCCGGGATCACATCGACGCGGCCCTGGCCCGCCTTGACCTGGGCGCGGGCGTTGAACGCGGCAAAGCGGACGTTCGGCAGCGGGCCGGCCTGCATGTCGGCCAGGAACTGCGCGCGTTCCTTGCCGCTTTCGAAGACCACGTCGAAAGTCGGCTGACCGGGCACTGTGTTGACCTTGACCGGGGTCGGCGCGCCGTCTTTGGCCCAGTCCTTGAACTCGAACACCACCCGCATCACCGCCTGCGGCGCCACCTGCGCAACTTCCATCACCCGCGTCGACAGCTGCACGTGCAGCACCTTGTCGTCGGCCAGATCGGGCTTGGCCGTGACCTTGCCGGCCAGGGTGGGCGCAAAGGCGCGCGCGGCAAAGCGCTTGGCCTTCATGGCGTCGGCAAAGTGCAGCTCCACCCGGGCGTGGCCGGCCTCGGTCTTGACCTCGAACGGGCCGAAACCCGCGGCCGCGGTCTTGGCTTGCTCGATGGCGCGCTCGGTCAGCCGCGCCTCGCGGTCGGTGACCACCACCTCGGCCTTGGTGAAGGCGTAGGCGCCGTCGGCCTCGAAGCCGTCGGTCGTGCCCGTGTACGTCACCACGTAGCCGCCGATCGGCAGCGCGTCGCCGGGATGCAGCGGCACTTCGGGCTGGTAGGTGCGAAACGCCGTGCCGGCAAAAGCCAGGAAGCAAAAGACCAGCCCCAGGTGCACCACGTAGCCGCCGTAGCGCCGCTTGTTGCGCACCGTCAGCAGGATGAGGCCCGTCAGGTAGTTCTCGCCGTGGGCCTTCTGGCGCGCGCGAGCACCCACGTGGAATTCCAGCAGGATCGTCCAGAACACGAAGATGCCGAACCAGGCGCAGACGGCGCCCCAGACTTCGGTCATGCCCAGGTTATCGACGATGGTGCCCAGGGATTCCGAAAACGCTACCCCTTCCCAAATGCCCCTGGTGTAGGCGCCGTTCAGGAGCCAAGTAACCGAAATAACAAGGGTTGCCAGCGACGACACGATCAGCGGCCGGCGGAAATTCCGCTCGAAATTCTTGCGCGTTGCGCGCCGCCAGCTGATGAGCGGACCCACACCCGTCAGCAGCAACAGGAACAGGCCCAGCGGCGTCATCACGCGGTTGAACCACGGTTCGCCCAGCTGCACTTTCTGCGTCAGCGGCTCCATCGGCAGGCCAATCGCGGCAAACGGCGAGATCACGGCGTTGTACAGATCCTGCACGGCCTTGGCCTCGCTGATTTGACCGAACACGGTGCCCCACAGCACCACGAAGGCGCAGCCCACCAGCAGCACGTTGTTGAGCACGAAGAACGACTCGCGGCTCCAGACCGAGTCCAAATCGGCTTGCGCCTTCAGGCTTTGCCAGCGCATGCCCACGGCGATCAGCGAGACCACGACGATGATGGCCATGTAGACCAGGAAGTACGGCGCCAGGGTCGAGTCGGCAAAGGCGTGTACCGAGTCGATGAGCTGCGAGCGGGTAAGGAAAGTGCCGAAGATCGTGAGCAAGAACGTCAGGCACACCAGCACCGCATTCCAGCGCTTCAGCATGTCGCGCCGCTCCTGGATCATCACCGAGTGCAGGAACGCCGTGGCGGTGAACCACGGGATGAGGCCGGCGTTTTCTACCGGGTCCCACATCCAGAAGCCGCCCCAGCCCAGCTCGGTGTAGGCCCACGCGCCGCCGAGGATCAGGCCCAGCGACAAGAACAACCACGACACCAGCGTCCACTGGCGGGTGTCGCGCAGCCACTGGGCGTCGAGCTGGCCGGTGATGAGCGCGGCGAGGCCGTAGCAGTAGGGAATGGTGAAGGCGATGTAGCCGGTCAGCAGGCTGGGCGGGTGGATCGCCATCAGCGGGTTCTGCAGCAGCGGGTTCATGCCCTTGCCGTCCTCGGGGCCAGCGCCGGCGCGGAACACCTCGACCGGATTGGACTCGAACGCCATCAGCAACACGAAAAAGAAGATCGCCAGCGACAGGAAGCCGGTGACGTAGCCGTGGAACCGGGCCGTTTGCGTGCGGTTGCGCAGCACCGACCACGCGCCGAAGCCGGTGAGCGAGGTGGTCCAGAACAGCAGCGCGCCCTTTGCGCCGCCCCAGAAACCGGCGATCAGGTAGGCCAGCGGCATGTCGACGTCGGTGTACGACGAGATGTATTTGTTGCGGAAATCGTGGGTCAGCAGACCGTGCATCAGCACGGCGTCCATGGCGAAGAACAGCATCAGCGCCACCAGCAGCCCCTGGCGCGATGCCGCCAGCATCCCTGGCGACCGCCGCATGGCGCCGCCAAGTCCCAGCAGGCCGTTGCCCAGGGTGACCACGAAAGCCGTGTAGATAAGCGCTGTCCCGAGTTCGTGCATGGTCCCGCCCGCGGGCCTGTCGGCCCGCCGGCCGGTAGCGTAGCGGAAACCTGTGCGGCGCCCAAGTGTGCCCGGCAAAGCACTTGCACGCAGGCCGAGTTGCACCCGGCTGGCATGCCCCAGCGCGCTGGCCCAGCTTGACCGCGGCTGCCGTCGCCCCGACACTACCGGCCGCCCTGTTGGGCCATATCCCGGATCGCGATGAGCCAATACCGCTACGATGCATCGTTTTTTGCCTACACCAGCGCCTCGAACCAGGCCTCGGCCGAGGCGGTGGTGGCGCTGCTCAAGCAGTGGTTCCCGCACATCCGCAGCGTGGCGGATTTTGGCTGCGGCCAGGGCGTGTGGCTGGCGGCCTGGAGGGGCGCCGGCGCGGCCGAAGTGCTGGGCCTGGACGGCGACTATGTGGACCGCGGGCAATTGCGCATCGACCCGGCGCAATTTCGCGCCACCGACCTGGCGTGCATGACCGACCTGGGCCGGCACTTCGACCTGGTGCAGTCGGTGGAAGTGGCCGAGCACCTGCCCGCCAACGTCGCCGCCGGCTTTGCCGAGATGTTGGGAAAGCACGGAGATCTACTGCTGTTTTCGGCGGCTCCTCCGGGGCAGGGTGGCGAGCACCACGTCAACGAGCAGCCGTACGACTATTGGCGCAAGCTGCTCGCGGCGCAAGGCTTCGTTGCCTACGACTGCGTGCGCCCGCACCTGGCTGGCCGGCCGGAAATCCAGCCGTGGTACCGCTACAACCTGGTCCTGTACGCCCGGCCGAACGTGACGCTCCCCGAAGCGGTGCGCGCGACGCGGGTGCC
>JACRCU010000301.1 GCA_016218865.1 Deltaproteobacteria bacterium
CTGCGAACTTCACGGGCGGGACTCCAGGGTTGGTTCGCGGCACGGTGCCGCGTTTGGGCTTCAGCAAGCACCAAGGTGCCTGCTCTGGAGTTCCCGTCAATTTTCAAGATTCAGCCTGCTGGGGAAAACGAATCAGGGCTGACGTGGCGGATACGGCTTGGCAAAGCCCGGCGGCGGGAATTGCTCCATCAGCTCGTAGACTTCGCCGCGAATGCGCGCGATCTCCGCCGGGTCGTCGCGGCCGGCGATGGCGCGGGCGATCCACGCCCCCACCTGCTCCATGTGCGCCAACCCCAGGCCGCGCGAGGTCAACGCCGGCGTGCCGATCCGGACGCCCGACGGGTTCATCGGCGGCTGCGGATCGAAGGGGATGCTGTTGAAGTTGGCCTCTAAGCCCGCCGCGTCCATGGCCTTGGCGGCGATCTTGCCGGTGGCGCCGAGCGGCATCGTCGAGAACAGCACCAAGTGGTTGTCGCTGCCGCCCGTGATCACCTGCAGCCCGTGGCGCATCAGCGACTCGGCCAGCGCGCGGCTGTTGTCCACCACCGCCTGGGCGTAGGCGCGGAACTCCGGGGTCGCCGCCTCGTGCAGGGCCACCGCCAGTGCCGCGGTGGTGTGGTTGTGCGGCCCGCCCTGCAGGCCCGGAAACACCGCTTTGTCGATGGCTTGCGCGTGCTCGGCCCGGCATAGGATCATGCCGCCGCGCGGTCCGCGCAGGGTCTTGTGGGTGGTGGTCGACACGGCCGCCGAGTGCGGAATCGGGCTGGGATGGGCCCCGCCCGCCACCAGGCCGGCGATGTGGGCCATGTCGGTCACCAGCAAGGCGCCGACCTCGCTGGCGATCTCGGCGAACTTGGCGAAGTCGATCACCCGCGGATAGGCCGTCGCCCCTGCCACGATCAGCGCCGGCTTGAATTCGCGCGCCTGGGCGGCGATCGCCGCGTAGTCCAGGCGATGGCTGACCGGGTCGACGCCGTAGTGGGCGAAGTCGAAAAACCGCGAGGTGGCCGAGACTTTCCACCCGTGGGTCAGGTGACCGCCGGCCGGCAGGCCCAGGCCCAGGATGCGCTTGTTCTCCGCATCGCGCGGGATCAGCGCCGTGTACATCGCCAGGTTGGCTGGCGAGCCCGAGTACGGCTGCACATTGGCGTGATCGGCGCCGAACACCGCCTTGGCGCGGGCAATCGCCAGCTCCTCGACCGGATCGATGACCTGCTGGCCCTCGTAGTAGCGCTTGCGCGGATAGCCCTCGCTGTACTTGTTGGTGAGCACGGACCCCGAGGCCTCGAGCACGGCCAAAGAAGCATAGTTCTCGGACGGAATCAGCTTGGCCGTGTAGAACTGCCGCGATTCCTCTAGGGCGATCAGCGCACCGATCGCGGGATCCTGGCGATTGAGCTCGTTCAGCGACATCCATGACCTCGAATGGCCCACCTCTGGGCGCCGCGGAGCATCGCACCGCCCGGCGATCCCGTCAAAAGGCGCCCTGCAGGGTGCAACCAGCGGCGTCCAGCCGAAAATGGCCTTGCGGAACGGTCGCGAGCGTGGCAAACTTTCGCGCCTCGGCCGCCAGCCCTGCTGTGCGGCATGGACGGAACGCTTCCGAACGACGACACGAGCACAACCCAGTTCTGCTGACGCTGTGCTACTGACACGAACCCAGTTCTACAGAAAACGGAGCCTCGCAAGACGATGAGCGATTTGCTGAACGATACCAATGCCCTGGACAAGCCCAAAGGCGAGCGCCCGCACCGCGCCTCGGCCCGCTCGGTGGAATTCCGCCCGATCGAAGTGACGGTGCAGGACGGCAACGTCAACCGCGCCCTGTCGATGCTCAAGCGCAAGATGGCCGCCGAGGGCATCTACAAGGAGCTGCGCAAGCGCCGCTTCTTCGAGAAGCCCAGCGAAGAGAAGAAGCGCCGCAATCGCGAGGCCGAGCGCCGTCGCAAGAAGGCCGTGCGCGCTTCGCGCGAGAAGATCTAAGGGGTGCGCGCTTCGCGCGAGAAGATCTAGGAATCCAGAGGTCGCGCAGCGCGACTCGGTTCCACATCCTTTCGTACACCTGCCGCTGTCGACCGCCGTGCCGTGGGCTGCGCGCGGATCGCCGAACACGGTCGACGCGAATCACTTGGCGCCAACTTGGCCCGTCTAGGGAGGCCGACATGGCCCTTGTGCGCAAACAAGTTCTGATGTTGGCCCTGGCCCTGACAGCCCTGCTTCCGGCAGGCGCTGGCATCGCCGTGGCCGTGGAAGCGCCGCCGGATGGCGTGCCGGTGCCCAGTGGCTACACCGCGGAGCACAAGCGCGCCAAGTCGACGTTCGAAGGCTTCTTCGTGCAGCTGGGCCTGGGCTACTCGACCAGCGGCGGCGAAGGCGGCCCAGTCATCCCCGACGTGCAGCAGGGCGCGGCCGCGAGCGAGTGGAATTTCGGCACGTTCCAGGACTGGCGCAACAAGGGCTGCTTGGTGGGCGACCGCGGCTGCTACAACCGCGCCATCACCACGGACCGCGGCGCCGGCTTGGCCGCTGCATTCCAGCTCGGCTACAACATCAAGGGCTACGCTGACTTGGCCATCGATTTCGCCTGGAACGGCAGCTTCGGCTCCACCGCGGACATGGCTGGCGCGGGCGCGATTTCGCCGCTGGTCGGCATCCACCCGCTGCGGTTCTGGCGCGATGATCTGCCCGTCGACGTGCGGGTCTACACGGGTTTTGGCGCCTTCGACATCCTGTACTACTACGAGACCGAGTTCCAGACCGAGGCGAAGGGCAAGGCCTGGACCGGTACCTCGGTGCCGTTCGGTCTGCAGACCGAGTACAAGTTCGACAAGAACGGCGCCTTTGCCCTTGGCCTGGACCTGCGCTTCGTCCGGGGCAGCTACACCAAGTGGATCTACAACAACGACAAGGACATCGCGAGCCACATGGACAACGATCCGGTGACCACGATGCGCTTTGCCCCGCGCGTCAACTTCGGCTTCCACTTCTAGCCGCAGGTGACCACCCGCCCGCCCATGGCCCGCAAGTCCGTCCTCCTCATCCACACCGGCGGCACCCTGGGGATGGGCCAGCCCGAGCATCGCCGCCTGGACCTGGAGCCGGCCGAGCACCTGCAGCGGATGCTGGAGCGCGTGCCCGAGCTGGGCGAGATCGCCGACTGCGATCTGATTGCTCCCTGGAACCTAGACTCGTCGGACGTGGGACCGAGCCACTGGCAGCAGCTGGCGCGGGCGGTGGTAGAGCAAGGCGGTGCTGGCCAGCCCGGTGGCTATGCCGGCATCGTGGTCATCCACGGCACCGATACTCTGGCGTACGCGGCCTCGGCGCTGGCGTTCATGCTGCGGAACCTGGATCGCCCTGTGATTTTCACGGGTTCCCAGCGACCGCTGCAGGCCTGGCGCAGCGACGCGCGCGCGAATCTGGCGGCTGCCGTGGAAGCAGCCACCATGGATCTGCCCGAAGTGGCGATTGTTTTTGGCGACCGCGTCCTGCGCGGCTGCCGCGCCACCAAGGTCGACGCCAGCGACTACCTGGCCTTCGACACGCCCAACCTGGCGCCACTGGGGCGCATCGGCGTCGGCATCGACCTGGATCGGGCGGTGATTCGCCGGCCGGTCGGGCTGTTCGCCCTGGCCGAAGAGCTGGACCGGCAAGTGCTGGGCGTCACAGTCTTTCCGGGCTTCGATCCGGCACTGCTGGTCGGCGTGGCCGATTCGGGCGCCGGCCTGCGGGTGAAGGCCTTGATTGTGCGGGCCTTTGGCGCCGGCAACGTTCCCATCGTGGGCGAACACAGTCTGCTGCCGGCCATCGAGCGGATGTCGGCGCGCGGGGTGGCGGTGCTGATCGCCACCCAATGCCTGCGCGGGAGTGCCCAGCTCGACCTCTACGCCGCCGGACGGGCGCTGCGCGATGCCGGCGCGATCTCGGCGGGCGACATGAGCTTCGAAGCCGCCGCGACCAAGGCGATGTGGGCACTGGCGCACCCGGAGCGCAGCGTGGCCGAGTGGTTCGCCACGAACCTTGCCGGCGAAGTCAGTCTTTAGCTTGCGCGGACTCGCGGCTATACTGCGCCGATGATGCCACCTCCGCTTTCGGTTTTGCGTTGTAGTCTGCTGATCTTTGGGTTGGCCACGGCCAGCCTCGCCTGCCAGCGCGTGGCCGAGGACGACGGCCCAGACGTGGTGGCCGACACCACCGCCGACAGCTGGCCAGTGGGCGACATCGTCAAACTGGACGTCAACAAGGCCGATGCCAAGGCCGATGCCGGCAAGGACACCGCACCGCCGCCCCCCGAGCAGTGCGGCAACGACCTGGACGACGACGGCGACGGCTATGTCGACGAGGCCAACTGCTACCCGGGCCCCAACTTGCGGCCTGGCGCCGAGTGGCTGGACCTGGGTGTGGTCCACATCGGCACCAGCAAGGACAAGGCGGCGTCGCGCACGTTCGGCGCGGCCCTGAAGAACGAAGGCATGGTGGTCGCGGCCGAAGACGTGATGGTGCGGCCGGTGGGCACCTATCCACAGTATGTCTGGGCCGAGCAACTGGTTTCGCCGGCGGGGGTGGTGGCCCTGGCGCCGGGCGAGTGGCAGACCGCGCCCAACCGCGCCATGTTCAGCGAGGCGGCGAGCACGCTGCTGGTGGGCATGAGCCCCAGCGTGTCGGTCATTGCGGGGCCGTGGAAGGTCGCCTTCACCCACACCGACCAGAGCCCAGGCAGCTGGAACGGCCAGACCACTGCGGCCAAGCTGCACCTTGGCGTGTACGCCCGGCCCGAAATCCCAGCGAATCAGCCGGCCTTCTTGGACCTGGATGTGTTCTGCGTCGGCGGCGTGCCCATGCCGTGCACCCAGCTCGGCGCCAGTCCGCAGTGGGCGATCATGGCCGACCGCATCAATGCCATCTGGAAGACGGCGTCGATCCAGCTGGGGACCGTCACCTTCACCGATCTGGACGGCGACGATGGGGTCAAGTTCAAGTACTTGGACAACGTGCAGCAAGGCCTGCCGCAAAACGAGCTGTTCGGTGTCTACCAGGCCACGGCCAAGCGGCGGCCGCAGTCCACGGCGGCCACCCTGGTGCTGGTGGCCGGTCTGCACGACAACGGGGTCGGCGTGGCTGCGGGCCTGTCGGCGCTCGCTGGCGTGCCGGGCTGGGTTGGCCGGCGCAGTTCGGGGCTCGCGGTCGCCATCGATCCCGACAAGTGGCAGCAGGTGGTGGCCGAAGGGCCGAACGCCCCCTTCGCCGGCGACGTCTGGGGGGTGGTGATCGCCCACGAGATCGGCCACTTCCTGGGCCTGTGGCACACGGACGAGAAGCTCGGCGAGCAGCACGACCCGATCGACGACACACCGCCGTGCAACCTGGACGGCAAAGCCGAGAAGACCAAGGACTCTTGCCCGGTGCAGGCCAAGTACTTGATGTTCTGGGCACCTACCGGCACCAGCGTCACGCTGGGTCAGGCCAAGGTGACGCGGCTGAGTCCCGCGCTGCGGCCGTAGCGACCGATCCTACGCATTGCGTTGGGTCGCGCGGACCGTGGCCGTTGAAAAACCGGGAGCGCAAGCCTACCCTGCGCCCATCTTGCCACGGAGCCGAGCATGAACACGTTGTCGCCACACCCCACCATCCTGCCCCAACGCTGGCTGGCGCTGCTGACCACCTGGGCCGCGCTGTTCGTGTGGAGCGCGCCGGCCCTGGCTGCGCCCAGCGACGCGCTGAACATCCTGCGCAGTGTGGGCCAGAGCGGCATTGCCCAAGACGTGGGCATGGATCAGGCCAAGAAGGATACCGCCAACCAGATCGCCCGCGAGGCGGCGCAAAAGACCGGCGCCAAGGTGTACGTGGTGCTGCTCAAGCGCGACGAGGATCCGGGGGCCTACGCCGAGATCTACAACCAGCTGGGCATGCAGGGCAAAGACCTGCTGATCGCCTCGAACGGCACTAAGTGGGAAGTGAAGTGCGCCGGCCTGTCGCACGACAGCAAGCAGGCCGTGGTCGATCGCGCGCTGAAGGTGCAGGGCCTGGATCCGCTGGGCCGCCTGCGCGAGCTGACCACCCAGATGACCACGGCGATCAACCAGCAGACGCTGACCGTGGCGGGCACCGGCCGCATGAGCTGGAACGAGTTCCAGGCCGCCAACGCCGGCAAAGGCTGGTCCGGCGCCCGCATGTCCGAAGAGTACGCGCGCTACAAGGCCACGGGCGCGATGCCCGGCGGCGGCGCCCTGACCACCACGTCCACGGGCGCGGTGCCGGTGGTGCACAGCCCCAGCTCGAATACCGGCACCTGGGTGTTCCTCAGCATCCTGGTGGTCGCCATCGTGGGCGTGGTGCTGTGGCGGCGCAAGAAGCGCGACGCCAGCCTGGGCCAAGACCTGAAGAACGCGCTGCAGGGCCCCGAGCAGGTCATCACCGACGTGTACATGACCATGGACGGGCTAGAGAACCACCCGCGCTTCGGCCAGCTGCTGGAGGCCGCCAATGCCTGCCAAGCCAAGCTGGACGACCTGAAGAAGGGCCCGGCCACCCGCGAGGCCATCGCCAAAGCCCGCGCGCTGAACGACGAAGCCAACCGCGTGCGGCGCGCCTTCGACGACGCCAAGATGCAGCGCTGAGGCCGACCAACCCGCAACTTTTGAATCGCCCACGCGATCCACAGGAGTCCACCATGCGCCTGACCGCCCAAGCCCGGGTGTTCTTTCAAGCCGGCGAGGAAGTGTTCCGCAAGCCCAGTTTCTGGGACAAATTCAAGGGTTTTCTTGGTTCGGACGTGGACCTGCGCACGGGCGAGCTGAGCCTGGCTGGCAACGCCCTGGCCGTGTGCGAACAAGTCCAGCAGGCCCTGGTGACGGCCAAGATCACCAACGCCGTGAGCATGGGCGTGGACCGCGACATCCTGTTCCAGGACCTGGAAGACAAGGACAACGACGCCGACATGCTGCTGCGGGCGGCGCGGGCGTCGGCGACGCGGTTCC
>JACRCU010000310.1 GCA_016218865.1 Deltaproteobacteria bacterium
CCGCGGTGATGCAGCCCGAGCACTCCAGCCCTTCGGCCACCAGTGCGCGCTGGGCGTACAGTACCGAAGCCAGGGGCTGGCGCGGCAGCTCGGGATCCGAGCCGATCTGCACACCAATCCACGCCTTGCTCAGGCTCAGGCTCGCGGGTGCCAGCGGCACCTTGCTGCCCAAATTCCACAGGAACAAGCCGCCTTGCACGTCGATGCTGGCCGGCCCCTCGCTCCACACCGCCGATCCACCCGCCTCGGCCGCGTAGATGGCAAAGCTCATGTTGTAGGTGCCATCCGCGACAGTCCCGCCCGCCTGCGACGTCAGCCGCCCCTGGGTGACGGTGGTCGCGGGCACAGCCGCCTGGGCCGCCGCCGCGCCACACAGGGCCAGCAGGCTGATCATCAAGGACGCGAAACGGAACTTCATAGAGTGCTCCCGACCTGGGCGTAGGTCTTGGCCCGGAGACCGCCGCAGGCCCCGCGCCACATGCCGCTAGGGTACGTCTGCAGGCGAGGCCGGTCAAACCCGCTGAAACCACAACATTACGTTTACCTGACGGCATTGCCACAGCTCTGTCTGCCGATGACGGCGCTGGCGCGGCGTGCGACCAAAAAACGGCAACGCCGGCAGAGGTTTTCGCCCCTGCCGGCGTCGTCGCGTGCTTTGCAGCCCTTGCGGGCCGCTTGTACTGCTGGCTGGTCCCTGGATGGAGCTACGGCGAGCCTTCGACCCGCGCGTCATGCCCCGTCAGGATCAACCGCGCTCCAGCTTCTCAACCGCCAGCTCGAGCTCTTCGACGTTGACGTCGGTGCCCTTGCCGTCGAGGGTGAAGCCCTTCCACTTGGTCGGCCAGCCCTCGAAGAAGTTGTAGCGCATGATCTCCGAGCCATCGTCGGCGCAGAGGATCACCGAACCCGACTTGCGCTGCACCTTGCCCTCGACGACGGCCTTGCGCCATTCCCAGAGCTCGGTGTTGTTGATGTAGCCGCGCTTCAGCGTGATGTTGCTGTACTTGGTGCGGCCCGGGCGCTTACGCAGCACCATATCGTCGCCGTCCTGGTACTCGATGATCTCGGTCTCGCTGTCCAGGCCTTCCACGTTGCGGAAAGCACCCTGGGTGACGCCCTCGATCTCGATCTTGAAGTTGAAGTTACCGATGTGGTCGAATGCACGACGGTTAGGCATGTCACTTCTCCGGCCCCCTTCGAGGGCCTGGGCGGTTTTGCCAGCTCAGAACGGCTTCTGATCCGGCATCTTGCGTTTCCACCCTAGTTCGCCGCGCGGCGCGTGCCGAACTCCACAAGACGCTTTGGAAGGTAGCCCCTCCGCCAGGCCCCTGCAAGTGCCATGTGCAAGGGCGCCGCCAAATCGGCGGTAGGGTGGGACATGCAGACCCCACTGAGACCACAATGGCCCGGCCCGTCGCCGACTGCGGGGTCAATGCGCTGCCAAGGGCGCCGCGAAGCCCGCCGAATTGGCCGCGATCGCGCTGCGAACCGGAGCGAGGCATTGGCGTGCAACATGATAAAATTACACATGAAATAAGAAACAGGCGGGCACCGACCGAACTCAGAAGCCCTCTAGCGAGCCGCCCGCTGGCGCCGGTTCAGTGGCCTCGCCGGAGGCGGCCCCCGCTAGTGGTCGTTCGGGAGGTGCGGCGGGGCGCAATTCGGGTTGATCTTGCAGGGGATCGCGCCAGCGCGGCCGCTCGGTGGCATAGAAGGCGGCGCCCTTGCTGCGCCCCAGTGAGCGGACGTAGTGCACCAGAGCCCAGCGGTCGGCCACAGCGGGAATCGACTGGTCGTACGAGGGCATGGGCGAGCCGTCCAGGCCGGTGACGAAGGTCCGGTACACGTCGAGCGGGCGCATGCCACCCTTGTAGACGCCGTAGGTGAAGTCGAAGACGTGGCTCAGGGTGCCGTCGCTGTTCTTGGCCGTCGCCGCCGCTAGACCGTCGCCGCGCCCGTCGGCGCCGTGGCACTCGCCGCACTTGAGCTGAACGTACAGCTGGCGACCGCGCTCGATAGTCGCTGGCGTTTCGGCCACTTCCGTGACGTCGGCCGGCACCAGGAGGTCCTCGGCCTGGCGCGGCTCGGCGGCAAAACGCGGCGACAGGGTCTCCAGGAACAGCACCAGCGAGAGGAGCTGGCGGTCGGTGAGCTGCTCTTGCCAGCCCGGCATGGCGCTGCCCGGCAGACCCAGGGCCAAGCTGCGGAGCAAGTCGGCGCGCAGGGGGAGGGCGCCGCTGGCGGTGGAGCGGAAGCGGTACTCGCCGCGGGTCAGGTCGCGCGGGGCCGGAAAAAGGTGTGCGGCAACTGCCGATTTGCCGTCGCCGCGCGCGCCGTGGCAGCCGGAACAAAGGGCGCCGAAGAGCTGCTTGCCCTCGGCGGGGTTGGAGGGCGGCTCGGGGGCGTTTTCTCCAGGGTTGGCGGCAGGTTGCACACTGGAGGCGCCACAGGCCGCCAGGACGGCGGCGAGCACGACGGCGACGGCCGGGGCCGCGGGCAACGGGCTAGAGGAAGCCATGGAGCTGCACCAGCAATTCGTCGGCGTTGCCCGCCGGCCGTTGGGGGATGTCGCGGTTCTTGCGGTACTCCAAGCGGAGCTCGGCGAACTGCACCGGGAACCAGCTGAGGCCGGCGATGAAGCGGTCGCGCTCGTTGTTGGCGATTTGCCGCGACGGGTCGAAGGCTTCGAAGCGCCCGCGCAGATGTACGCCACGCCAGAGCTCGAAGTCGGCCTCGGTGAAAAGCGAGAGCTGGTCGTAGATCTCGGGGTTGCCGATGCCGCGGATCCAGTCCACCGAGCCCAGCAAGGTCAGGCGCGCCAGGCGCACGCCGCCGTGGAGGCCGCCGGTGACGGTCTGGAAGGGGAAGTCGCGGACCGAGGTGTCGTTCCAGGCGGCGGAGGCGTAGAGGCGCCACCAGGAGTCGAAAACACCCACGGTGGCGGTGAGTTGCTTGGCCAGGTTGCCGTCGCCGCCGCCCAGGCTGCCGTTGCTGAGCGAGAGCGCCGCCGACCAGTGCTTGCCGGTGGTGCCGAGCTCGACGCCCAGGTCCTGGTTGGCGTAGTTGAAGCCGGTCTGTTGGCGCATGAAGGCGGTGTCGTCCCAAATCCGTAGGCCATACGGCAACATGAAGCGCCCGGCCTTGAGGTAGAGCCCGGCGGGGAGCGCGCTGTAGAGCACGAAGGCCTCGCGCGCCGAGGCGCCTTCGGGGGCGACCACCTCGTCCACGTAGACCGACAGGGCGTCGGGGATCAGATCGGCGCGGAGGTAAACGTTACCCTCGCTGATGTCGAAGGAATTCGACGCGGGCGTGGCGTACTGCTTGCCCTGGATGGAGGTGCGGGCTGGCAGGACGGTGCGGTGGTCCAGGCGGAGGTTCGCGCCGAAGTGCACGCTGGAGCCGAGCTGCGGGTCGGCCGCGCCCGAACTGCGCCAGGTGGGCAGGTGGGTCTGGGCCCAGACGGCACCGAACGCCGTGCGCATGCCGCCGCCGGTGCGGTTGACGTGGCAGTCGCTGCACGGCAGCCCCTCGCGCAAGGCAAAACGCGGCTCGGCCCGCGCGTCCGCCGACCACGCGGTCGCCGCGGCACACGCCCACAGGGCCAGCGCTGCAAGGGCGCGGAGCATCAGTTCTCGCCTCCAAGATCGGTCGGTTGCAGCGCGTCGGCCGCGCCGTCGTGCGTGTCTGGGCCGGGTTCGCTGGGCTCGCCGCCCGCGTCGGGCATGGGGACCATGAGCACCTCGGCGTCGGCGGGCTGGTCCTTCCAGTCCGTGGTCGCGCCGGCTTGAATCCAGTGGCGCAGGGCGGTCACCTGTGCGCTGCTCAAGAACGGCGGACCCGTCCGGGGCATCCGCGAGCCCACCCGCCGCGGGTCGCTGCCGACCAGCTTGACGATCAGGTAGCTGTCCTCGGGCTTGCCGGGCGCCACCCGCAGCATCGACGGCACCTCCGACGACGCCACGCCGACGAGCATCTTGTACGCCGAAGCGCTGTCCAGCGCCAACCCCTTGGGCGACGCGCCGCCGTGGTGGCAGGGCTGGGCGCAGGTCGGCTCCAGAATCTGCGACTGAATCTCCGGCCAGGTCTTGGGTCCAGCCCCGCCCGGCTCGGCCGGTGCCGGCACGCCCACGCCGTTGCCCACGCAGCCCGCGACGGTCAGCGCCAGCAGGCCTTGCATCGCCGCGCGCGGGCGCGACAATACAGGTGGAGCCGAGGCCTCCGACATGAAGCACCCTTGTGTCATCCTACTGATTCTGCTTGCGATTCTGGCGACGAGCTGCGTCACCGTGCAACCATGGCAGCGGGGCATCTTGAGCGAGCCGGCGATGGAGCTCAAGCCGCGGATCGGCGGCGACTTCCACAACCACGTGCGCCAAGTGCGCGAAGCGGCCATCGGCGGCGAGGGCGGCGCGGGCGGCGGCTGCGGCTGCAACTGATCGACGCGCGTCGCCATCCAAGTCCCCAAAAGTCTAGAGGTCTACCGCCAGCGCGGCCTGCACGATGCCGGTCCAGGTGTCGGCCATCGGCACGAACGCGCCGCTCACCAGGGTGTGGAAGTCGTCGTAGCGCTCCCAGCCGGCCACGCCCTGCAGCATCGCCTCCCAGTTCAGCCAGCGGGTACGAACCGTGAGCTGGGTGCTGTCGGCGATTTGGCCGACCAGACGCCGATCGCGGGTCATGAAGTCGCGCTCCACCGAGTACATCGCCCGCTCGAAGCTGGCCCGCGACTGCCAGTAGAAGCGGTTGCTCAGCTCGACCTCGACCGCGTAGTGCACCTTGAAGGTGGCGCCCAGCTCGCCCGTGTTGGCGCGCACGCCCCAGGTGTCGACGTAGCCGCGGTAAAGTGCCCGCAAGAACCAGCGGTTGCTCAGGGCCTGGCGGGCCTCGATGGTCACGCCGTGGCGGGTGCGCTCGTCGGGATGCTGCTCGGCCACCCACTGCGCGTGGCCCCGCGTCCACAGGTCGGCGCTCTTGGGCACGAGCGGCACCATCCGGTAGGGACTGGACTGAAACCCGCTGATTTGTTGGACCGTGTACGCCAGCGACGCCACGGCGGTGCGGCTGAGGAGCTGGGTGATGGTGGCGTCGAGCCGGTGGCTGGTCCGGTCGTGCCACAGCGCCTCGGGCTCGCGCACGCTGCCCAAGCGGTCCAGGCCTAGGCCATACGTCAACGAGGTTGACAGGTTGCGCGACAGCCACTCGCGCGCGGCGCCGACGCTGACCGTGTGGCTGCGGGTGTCGTTCTCTGTGCTGTAGGTGTAGCCGGCGTGGCCCGCCAAGCCCTGCTCGTCGTAGAGCGCCTGCAGCCCCGCCTCGTTGCGCGTGTCGTGGAAGCGCGGGCTCGCGCCCGAGATCATGTCGACCGACGCAGCAGAAATGAAATCGGTTTTCAGATCGGCCTGCAGCGCGGCCCCGCCCTTGACGCGCTGGCGAGCCTGCAGCCACGGCGAGATCACCTGCAGGCCGTCGTTGTTGCGGTACACGGCGGCGCCCGTGGCGGCGTGGGTCCCCAGCTCGTCGGCCCGGACCGGCGCCGCCAGCCAGGCAACCGCGAGCAGCGCGGCGAACGGCGGCCACCCGACGGCCGGCCAGGCAGCGCGGCGGCGCGGCGCGATCACGGCAACACCCAGTCGATCCAGTCGGCGAAGAGCTTGTAGTCCGGGTCGGTGCGGCTGGCAAAGACGTCGAAGCCGGTGCCGTGGCGGATGCCGCCTTGGTCGAGAGGCAGACATTTGAGCAGGAGCTTGCAGTTGCTGAGCGCGGTCACCCCGCGGAGGCGGTTGCGGATGGCGTCGTAGTTCCAGGTCAACTCGGCTTCAGTCAAGCGGTTTTCGTCAAGCGGTGTTTCGGCGAACTCCGGCGGGGCGCGGAGAAAGTCGACCGCGTAGAGCTTGAGACTGCGGTGCGGGTCGCCGTGGCACGCCGCAGAGGCACAGCGCCGGCCGAGAACCGGTTGCACGAAGGTGACAAACTGGCTGTAGTTGGGCTTGGGCGGCGCGTAGCGCGGATTGTCGGTCGACTCGCAGGCCGCACCCGCCCAAAGAACAGAAGTAAATACAACGCCATTTGCGGCAAAGCGAAGGAACCGCCGCCATGGCGCGGGCCGGCCCAGGGCGCTGCACATCTGGTTCTGGCGGCCTTTCATCCCGGCACGACGCGGCTCACTCCCGGTTGCTCGCCCCAGACCCCGCGCGATCGCCCGTTCCCGCCGCGGTGGGCGACGTTTTGGCGTTTGCGCGACCCCTGGCGGCGGTGGTATCAAGCAGATGGAGCGCAAGCTCCCCGGCACACCGCCTGATTCGATGCTATGCAATGCAGCCGAGCCGCGCAATCAACCGTCTGAGTCACGTCGCCTGGATGCTGGCCGCGGCGGCGCTGGTGCCAGGTTGTGCCGAGCCGGAAGCCACCATCACTGCCCCCAAGGTCGAGAGCTGCAACGCCGCCGCCTGTCACGCCGACGTGGAGCAAATCCACTACGGCGGCCCGATGTTGCGCTGTGTCGACTGCCACGGCGGCAACCCCGATTCGCCGACCAAGGCCGGGGCCCACGTGACCGTGGACTACTCGTTCAACCCGACCACGCCCGGCCAGCACTTCTTGGAAGACCCGCCGCTGGTGGACCTAGCTGCCGTGCCGACCGCGGTCATGCAATTCTTGAATCCCGCCGATTACCGTGTGGTTCGCAACACTTGCGGCAGTTCCACCCTGGCGGGCGGCAACTGTCACAGCATCATCACCAACAACAGCCTGCTGCTGAACCGCGCTACCCTGGCCGGGCAAATCGCGGGCGGCGGGTTCATCGCGGGCGTGCAAGGTAAGTCGGCTCACTACGGGGTGGTGCCAGTCCAGGACACGATGACGCCGGCCAAGCTGTCGCCGCTGACAGCCGCGGTGTTCCCCGCGATGCCGGCCGATGCACCGCCGAGCGTGACGCCCACGATGGCGCAGGCGTTCTATCCTGTTTACGAGCAGTTGTGCACCGAATGCCACCTGAACCGCGAGGGCGCCAAGGTGCCGGGGCGCTACTACTCGGCGGGCTGCAACGGCTGCCACATGACGACGGCGGACGACGGGCGGTCGGTGAGCAGCGATCCCACCCAGAACCGCGACGAAATCGGCCACCCGCTGCGGCACCGCTTCACCAATCTGGTGCCGGACAAGCAGTGTGCCCACTGCCACATCTCGCACCTGGGGCGGGCGCTGCTGGCCCAGGGCGTGCGCGAGCGCAGTGAGCCCGATGGCGACAAGCTGGCCGGCGGGCCGAACCGCGGCGTCGAGGACCCGCCGAACGCGGTGCCGTGGGGCAAAGAGAACTATACGAAGTACAAGGGGATGTACTGGCAATACGGCAAGCCGTATCCGTACTTCATCGCGGACGAAGACGGCACCAACGGCACCGACGAGACCCCGCCCGACATCCACACCGCCAAGGGCCTGGCCTGCATCGACTGCCACAACATCGTGGAAGAGCACGGCACCGGCAAGATGGCGTACCGGATGGACCAGGAACTCGACGTGCGCTGCCAGAGCTGCCACGGCCGGCCGGGCGAGAAGGCTACGTTGATGTCGGACTCGGCGGTCACGTTCGACAAGGCCGGCACGGCGGCGGGCGGCTTTGGCGGAAATCCGCTGATGATCCACACCCTGGCCGACGGGACGGTGTTCGAGACCGGCAAGATCGACGGCAAGGACCACCCGGTCACCCAGATCAACGCGCGCATCGACCCGGCTGGGGCCCTCTACAACCCGCGAACGCGGATGGGCTGTCAGCTCCACGCCGGTTCGGCGGCGGCGCGGGCGGCGGTGCGCAAGGCGGTGAACGAGCTGGCGGCGAAGGATCCGGCGGCGGTGGCGAAGGAATTCCCCGGTCTGCCCGCGGGTTTCAAGTTCGGCGAGCTGGGCGGCGAAGAAGACGGCCGCGTCGAGTGCTTCACCTGCCACAACAGCTGGACCCTGAACTGCTACGGCTGCCACATGGTCCGCGACGACCGGAAGAGCTACGTGAGCCGGGTCGACGGCAAGAAGAAGCAAGGCGCGGTCGAGAGTTTTGGCCTCTCCACCCTGCCCGACGCGCTGGCGATGGGCTTCAACGCGCGCGGGCGCATCTCGCCGCTGGTGGGCACGTCGATCTTCTTCACCCACATCGACAAGGCCGGCAACAAGGTCATCGACGCCCAAGCGCTGACGACCGGCGAGGGGCTGACCGGCGAGGGCAACGTCCACAACCCGGTGCACCACCACACGATTCAGAAGCTGCCGCGCGACTGCACGGGCTGCCATCCGGCCGCGACCGGCGACACGGGGCCGCAGAGTGCGAATGCGAAGGCGGTGTTGCGGGCGGTCGGGCTGGGGACGGGCGAGGCGACCTTCGTCGACGGCAGCGGCAAGACCCACTGGCTCGACCGGCTGCTCTGGGCGGACTACGACGGCGACGGCAAGTGGGACGACCCGCAGACCCTGGGCCTGCCACAGGCGCTGGCCGCGGTCGAGCGCGCGGTCGGCACCACGCACCTGCAGTTGCCCTCGTTCGTGGGCCTGCCCGACCCCGGGCCGCTGGACCTGGCGACGGTGCGCAGGGTGATCGACAACCGGGTAGTCAACCAGCGGCAATAGGACGCAATACTCATGCATTTCAATAAGATGACACAAGGGTGCCTTGTTGCGGCGGCGGTGCTGGCGGGCTGCGATTCGGAGCCGGCGACGCCCAGCACGAGCACGACGGTGGAGACGCTGGCCGACTTCGCCGGGGCGCCGACAGCAACGGTGGGCGGGGCGTGGGCGTGCACAGGGAAGTCCCAGGGCACGGTGACGGGCGGCTCGGTCGAGCTGAATGGCTACGTGCGGTTGCTGGGTGATCCGGAGGCAAAGCAGGCGGTTCCGGCGGCAACGATCGAGGCCTTCGCCGCGACCGGCGCCTCGCTCGGCAAGAGCTACGCCGATCCCAGCAAGGCCGGTCGCGTGGCGCTGTCGGTGCCCGTCAAGCCGGCCGGTTTTGATGGCTACGCGGTGATTTCGCACGACGGATTCCTGGATTTCCGCCTACAGTCGAGCAGGAAGGTGGTGTCGACGGACCTTGCCGGCTGGGCTTGGCTCACGACCCAGGCCGAGGTCGACAGCCGCGCCAAAGCGATCGGGATACCGGTGGAGGCCGGCAGGGGACTGCTGGTCGGTGCGGTCCACGACTGCGACGGGTTCGGCGCGGCGAACGCGGTGATCGAGGTGGGCGGGTCGCTGAGCACAACGGTGCTGTACGCCGAGGGCTTCGACCTGGTGGCCAAGCGGACCTTCACGGCGGATTCCGGGCGCTTTGCGGTGGCCAACCTGCCGCCCGGCCCGGTGACGGTGAAGGCGTTCGGGCGCGCCAAGGCGGGCGGCAAGCTGCAGTTGTTGTCCAAGATCGAGACCACCATCGTCGCCGGCAAGATGACGGCCGTGGACCTGGCCCCGCGCGCGGCCGGACAGTAGTCGGCGCAAGGTGCCAGTCTTTGCGCTAGGTTTCGTGATGTTGGCCGCAGTGGTGGCGGCGGCGCTGCGCCCGGCAGGGTGGTCGGGCACGCAGACCCTGGGCTTGGGCATGGTCGCCCTGGCGCCGCTATGGCTCGCGGCGGCGGCGTGGCTCTGGCGGCGACCGCGGCGCATCGCTTTGCGCTGGATATTGCTATTTTCTTTACTCTTTCGCCTGGGCGCGGCGTTGGAGCCGCCGGCGCTGTCGTCGGACGCGTACCGCTACCTGTGGGACGGCCGGGTCCAGCGGAGCGGCACAAGTCCGTATGCCTTTGCCCCCGGTGACGCGCACTTGCAGCATCTCCGCGACGGCGCGGTGTTCCCCAAGGTGAACCGACCGGAGGCGCGGACCATCTACCCCCCAGGAGCGCAGGTGCTCTTCGCCGCCCTGCCCTTCGACCTGGGGGCGGCGCGGCTGCTGTTCATTGCGCTGGACCTGCTCACCGTCTGGCTGATCGCCCAGTTGCTGGCCCAAGTCGGCCACGACCCGGCTCGCGCGCTGCTGTACGGCTGGAGTCCCCTCGCCATCTACGAAGTCGGCAACGCGAGCCACCTGGACGCCGCGATGCTGCCCCTGTTGGTTGGCGGCGCCTGGGCGCTGGTCGCCGGTCGCGCCCGCCTGGCCGGGTGGCTGTGGGGCGGCGCGGCGAGCCTGAAGCTCTACCCGGCACTTGCGGCTCTTGCGCCAATTCCCGAACACCGGCGCTCAGTTGACACAAGGGTGCTATTTGTCGCGGCGGGCCTGTATGGGGCGTACGGTGTCGTCAGCGGCACCCAGGTGCTGGGCTTCCTGCCGGACTACGTGCGGGCTGCGGAGGACCACAACATCGGGATGCGGGCGGTGTTCGAGGCGCTCGGCGCGCCGCTGGGGCCCGCGGGGGCGCGCCTGGCGGGTTTCGGGGCGTGCATCGTGGTGATGGCCGTGGGGGTGTGGCTGGTGCTGCGGCAGACCCAGGACCCGCTGCGCCGCCTGCGCGACCTGATCGCCGTGTACCTGCTGACGGTGCCGACCGCGCTGCACCCGTGGTACGCCCTGTGGCTGCTGCCGTTCCTTTGCACGGGCCCGACGGCGGCGGGCCTGTGGCTGCTGGCGACCCTGCCGCTGTCGTACCTGAAATACTCGGCGCCGGGCGGGGTTCTGCCCCAGTGGGTGCCGGTGGTCGAGTTCCTGCCCGCGACCCTGCTGCAGGCGCGGCTGCTCTGGCGCGCACCCCGGGTGGCGACATGAGCCTGGCGCAGCTGGCCCTGGTGCCGTACCTGGCGCTGCTGGCGTGGATGCTGGTGTACAGCGCCCACGCGGTCGTGCTGGTGGTCCTGCACCGCCGCACGCCGCCGCCGCCCAAGCCGGCCCCGTGGCCCGGGGAGCTGCCGCTGGTCGCAGTGCAACTCCCTATTTACAATGAAGAGTTGGTCGTCGAGCGCCTGATCGCCGCCGTCGGCCGTCTGGACTGGCCGCGCGACCGCCTCCTAGTGCAAGTGCTTGATGACTCTACTGATCGCACGACCGTGCTGGCGGAGCGGGCCCTGACGCGCTTGGCCGCCGACGGCTTGCGGACCCAGCACCTGCGGCGCACCGACCGCGCGGGCTACAAGGCCGGTGCCCTGGCCCACGGCATGGCACACACCACTGCGGAATTCCTGGCCATCTTCGACGCGGACTTCGTGCCGCCGCCCGACTTCCTCCGCCGCGCCCTGCCGCACCTGGCGCCCGCCGACGTCGCCGCCGTGCAGGGCCGCTGGACCCACCTGAACCGCGAGGAGTCTGCCCTGACCCGCGCGCAAGCCGTCGCCATCGATGGCCATTTTGCGATGGAGCAGGAAGCGAGGTTCCGGGCCGGCTGGCTGCTCAACTTCAACGGCAGCGCCGGGGTGTGGCGGCGCGCGGCGATCGCGGCGGCCGGGGGCTGGCGGGGCGACACGCTGACCGAGGATCTGGACCTGTCGTACCGCGCCCAGCTGGCCGGCTGGCGGTTGGTCTACGACCGCGACCTGGAGTGCCCGGCGGAACTCCCCAGCACGTTGGCGGACTTCAAGGCCCAGCAACGCCGGTGGGCGACCGGGTCGATCCAGGTGGCGAAGGCGCTCCTCCCGGCGATCTGGCGGAGCCCGCGCTCGCTGGCGGCGAAGCTGGGCGCGACCCTGCACCTGACCCACTACGCGGTGCACCCGCTCGTGGCGCTGACCGCCCTGATGTCGGTGCCTTGCGTGCTCCTGCCCGGCCTCCAGCATCCCCAGGGCGCGCTGTGGCAGGTGATGGCCCCGTTCGCCCTAGCCATGGTCGGCCCGACGCTGCTGTATACCTATGCACGCATGGAGCTTAGGCTGCCGCTGCGGACCCTGCTGGCGGACCTTGGCCCGCTGACGCTGCTGGGCATCGGCGTGGCGATCTCGAACGGCAAGGCGGTGTTGCAGGGGCTGCGGCCGACCGTGCGCGAGTTCGAGCGGACCCGCAAGCTCGGCACAGCGGCAGGGAAAACCGCAGTTTATGCGCGGCCCCGCGACCAGCTGCAGCCGTGGGAGTGGGCCCTGGCCGCCTACTGCTTGACTGCCGCCGCGGGCCTGCTGTGGAGCGGCGTGTACGCGGTGGCGCCGTTTTTGGCCTTGGATGCCGCGGGGTTTGCCTACGTGGCATGGGGCGGCCGGCCGGAGCGCGCGCCATGAAGGTCGCCGTCGTCATCCCAGCCTGGAACGAGGCCGCCAGTATCGCCGCGGTGATCCGCGCGATCCCGACCGAACTGGGCGCGGCAGTGGTGGTCGTGGACGGCGGAAGTCAGGATGATACGGTCGAAATTGCCCGGGCGGCGGGCGCCGAGGTGGTGGTGGAGCGGCGGCCGGGCTACGGGCGGGCCTGCCTGACCGGCGTGGACCGGGCCGACGCCCTGGGCGCGGAGGTGGTAGCGTTCTGCGACGGCTCGGATGCAGCAAACCCTGCAGACTTGCTGCCGATCGTCGGGCCGATCCTGGCGGGCGCGGCCGACTTCGTACTTGGCTCGCGCACTCTGGGTCTGGCCGAGCCGGGCGCCCTGCGGCCCCTGCAGCGAGCGGGCAACTGGGCCGCCACGCGGCTGATCGCGCTGCGCTTTGGCGTGCAGTACACCGATCTAGGCTCGATGCGGGCAATGCGCTTGGACGAGCTGCGCCGGTTGGGTCTGAGCGAGCTGGCCCACGGCTGGCCGACCGAGATGCAAGTCCTTGCCGCCAAGCATGGTTTGCGCATCCGCGAGGTTCCGATGCACTATCGGCGCCGCCGGGCTGGGGCCTCCAAAGTTTCCGGCCATCCGCTGGGGGCGGTGCGGGCCGGCTGGGCGATCCTGCGGGTGGCGAGCGGCCTTGGGCGCAGGTGAGGGTCTGTCCAAGATTAACTTGGACAATTCCCTGCCTCTGGGTGGGTCGCAAGCTCGCGTCCTACGGCCGACTCGCCGCGACGCTGGGGAACGAAGTGATCGAGTTATTGATTTACAGTCCCTAAGGTAGAGGGCAAGTGAGCACGATGCAAGCAAATTCCGCCGTCGCGGTGGCGGTCATCAGCAAGCTGCCGCGGCTGGGTCGGAGCAAGACGCGGCTGGCGCGAACGGTCGGGGCCGAGGCGGCGCTGGCGCTGCACCGGGCCTTCCTGGCCGACGAGCTGGAGCAGCTGCAGCGGCCGGAGCAGTGGGACCTCTACCTGATCCACGACGCCCCGGCGGACCCGGCGGAGGTGGACGAATTGGCGGCCCTGCTCGGGGCGCGCGCCCGCGGCCTGGTGCCGGGTCAGGCTGGGCTGAGTCAAGAGTTGTTGCGGAGTTTCGAGCTCCTGCTCGCGTCGCACCCGAAGGCGGTGATCGTGAGCGGCGACGTTCCGCAGCTGGGACCGGAGTTGGTGGAGCAGGCGATCGACGCTCTAGACGGGGCCGACGTGGTGCTGGGACCGGGGCCCGACGGCGGCTACTACCTGGTAGGGATGACGCGGCCGCACGACATTTGTACAACGATTCCGATGGGTACAGCGGCGGTCGAGCGCGCGACGGTGGCGCAGGCCCAGCGGTTGGGGCTCCGGGTGGCGCACGTGGCGGTCCTGACCGACGTCGACGAGGCCCAGGACCTGCTGGCGCTGGAGCGCGCCCCCGGCGGCGTGGCGGTGCGGACCCGGGCGGTGATCGACCGGTTGGAGCGCGACGAGGTGGCCGCCCAGCTGCCGAGCGAGCTGCAGGTCGAGGTGACGAGCCGCTGCAACCTGCGGTGCTCGGCGTGCCTGATCAGCTACGAAGACCTGGACGCGGCGGCGGACCTGAACATGGACCAGTGGCGCAGGATAGTGGGGGACCTGCCGCGCCTGCAGCGCGTGGCATTCCAGCTCAACGGGGAGCCGCTGCTGAACCCGCATGTTTTCGAGATGATTGCGGATGCCCGCCGCCGCGGCGCCCACACCGTCATGAACACGAACGGCACCCTGCTGGACCGGCAGCGGAGCGAGGCGGTGGTGGCGAGCGGCCTGCACGAACTGCGGATTTCGCTGGACGGGGCGCGGGCCGAGACGGTGGTCAAGATGGCCTGCGCCGACATCCTCGCCAAGGTGGAGCGCGGGGTGTCCGAGGCGGTGCGCGCGCGAGGCTCGGGGCCGGGGCCGCGGCTGAGCCTGTGGATGGTGGCGACCCGGTTGAATATCCACGAGTTGCCAGAGCTGGTACAGCTGGCCGCGGACTGGGGCGTGGACGAGGTGTACGCGCAGCGGCTGGTACTGACCGGGCACGGCACGGCGCGGGCGGAGTACTCGGTGCACGGCCGTAATTCTGCGCTCTTGCATGACGCAGTGGCGAAGGCCGAGGCGGTGGCGGCGAAGACCGGGGTGGCGCTGCGGGCCTCGGGCCGGGTGCCGATCCTGCAGAGTTTTGCCGCGGCGAGCGACCCGCACCCCCAGCGAGCGTGCTACCGGCCGTGGCGGAGCGCGGTGGTCACGGCGTCGATGCGGGTACTGCCTTGCTGCATCGGGAGTTTCACGGCGAGCTACGACGAGCTGGAGCTGGGGAACCTGGCGACCCAAACGTGGCACGAAATCTACAACGGCGAGCGGTATCGGGCCCTGCGGCGTGGTATCCTCCAGCGCGGACCGCTGCGACCCGAGTGCCGCGACTGCGGTCGGCTGTGGAGCCTGTGATGAGAAACCTTCTGTTTCTGCACGGCATACTGGCTGCCCTCGCGAGCGCGTGCGTGGGAAGCGGCGAGCTGGAGGCGCAACTGAGCGGCCAGGTGGTGGGCGACGACGACCGGCCGCTGGGTCCCGGGCTGGTGATGGTCGAGCGCGGCAAGGTCCACGCCGGGGCGTACGAGGGCGGGGCGCTGATCGCGCAGAACGGCAAGTTCGCGGTGCCGCTGCCCGGCGGCGGGACGTGGGGCGTCCACCTCTTCAACGACAACTACTCGTACCTCCCCGTGGAAGTGACGATCGACCCGCACCAGCAGGTGGCGCTCACGAACATGATGGTGAACTGGGGCGTCTGGATGGACCTGACCGGGCAGCCGAGCTGGCCCGACCAGCCCGACGACGCGCGCCTAGTCCGGTTGCCCACCGACGACAACAAGGCCGACAACCCGGTCATCCAGAACATCCAGATGAAGTACCTGGCCGGGGACCTCTTCCAGATCACCGCCGACGTCAGCGACCCGACCCACGACCTGTCGCGGATGATCCTCGCCTTCGACGAAGCGACCGGCGCCGGGTACGCGATGAACCCGCCGGGCCCCCCCGACGCCAAAGGCTACTACCCGGAAGGGACCTACACGCTCAAGGTCTACCTCAGCGACAAGCATGTACCCGGCAAGTCGATGTGGCACTTCGTCGTGTCCGACGCGATGTGCAACAACACGCCGATTCGGCACCTGCCGATGCCGGCCAACTAGCCTGCCAGGGGCCAGACACAAGCCACCCTTGTGTCATGTGACTGATGTCTCTTGAGAATCTGGCTTCGTGCCTGTGGCGCGGGCCCGTCCCGCGGTCGTCGCGCGTTGAGTCTTCGGTGATCGGCGGCGATCACGAGGCAAGGCGCAAACCGACGTCATACTGGATTGATATTACATCGCATTTACGAGGCCCGCCCGGGGCGCGCCGAGAATCTGTCCCTTTCTTTCGGGCGAACCGCGGCAAAATCCGTCCCCGCGTCGATCAACCTTGTGTGCGGACCGGTGTCCGCCGCCCGAGGTTGCGATGGCCCGTCGACGCTACGCCCCAAATGTCCTGTTCGAAGTGATGCAGCGCACCAACCGCGGCGAGTGCCTGCTCGACTGCAACGACGGCTCCCTCCGCGACGAGATCCACGGCATCTTGGCGACAGCACAGGCGAAATTCGGCGTCGCGGTCTATGCCTATCATTTCGTCGCGAACCACTA
>JACRCU010000311.1 GCA_016218865.1 Deltaproteobacteria bacterium
CCAAGGTGTCGATGATCGCCGACAAGATCCTGGGCACGGTGGCCAAGAAGCGCAAGGAAGCCAAGGCGGCCGGGGCCACGAGCATGGCGCAGCGCGGCCAAGCGGACGCGGCCAAAGAAGCCGCCGATATCGCCGCCATGGAGCAGAAGCGCATCAAGGACGCCCAGGAGCGCGCTCGTCAAGAGGCGCTCAAGTACGGCGTGGTGGGCAAGCAAGAGCAAGCGGTGGGGGTCACGGGTCCAGAACTCACGCAAAAGGACGTCACCAAGCTCTGTCGCGAAAAAGAAGGTATTTTGCGTGGTTGTGGCAAGAAGTTCGACGCCGAGGCTGGCTTCAAGCTCAAACTCACCTTCGAGACCTCTGGCCGCATCAGCGCCGTGCAGGCGACGGTCGATGGCAAGGCCAACGGCGACCTGGGCAGCTGCATCCGCAGCCAGCTGGCCGGCGTCCGCCTGGACCCGCCCAAGGCCACTACCACCTACGACTGCAAAGTCGACTAGGCTGCGAGCGGGCGTCGAATCGCCGCCGCCGTGCGCGCGTTGCAACCCCATCGGCGGAGGACGATCATGAACTTCATGTCCGTGCAGCTTTTGCGGTGTCGCCCTGGGTTCCTGGCCGTGCTGGTCACCTTGGCCGGGCTGCTGCTCGCTGGCGTGGCCTTTGGCCAGGAAGTGCGCGTCCATTACAAGATCCGTGGCTTCTCGCCCGACCAGAAGCAGATGCTGGTGCAGATCGACGACATCAACTCGTCGGACCCCTTCCTGCAGGTGTGGGACGTCGACCCACCTGCGCCGGCCAAAAAGGCGCAGAAGACCGCGTTTGTTAAGTCGGAAGGCCCCAAGTTCATTCGCGAAACCCGCAAGAAGCTCAAGATGGCCGACGCGGGCGTCGAAGACTGGCTGTACCCGCTGGACCCCAAGGACGAGACCAAGTCCTTGTCGTTCTTTGGCCTGATGGCGGCCAAGGACCGCTTCGTACTGGCCTGCACCGACAAGCAGAAGCTGGGTAAAGTCAAGGACATCCCCATCAAGATCGACGAGGAGACCAAGACGCCGGCCAAGGCCAAGCTGGAGGGCATCTTCTGGACGACCGACCGCAAGCTGCTGATCGCGGTGGTGTCGCAGAAGATCGATACCGGCACGTTCCTGAGTGAGCGCGACGAGTTCCACGTGGTCCGCTTCAACCCGTCCGACATCCTGTGGGTCGACAACAGCCCCGAACCGCCGGCAAAGTAGGCCGAGATCGGGCCCCGAATGTCGCAATCCGCAACCGGGCAGACCGCCCAACCCCAAGGCAAGCGCGAGGCGCCGGCCGGCCCTGAGGCTCAGCCGGCGGTGCGTCAGCGGGGCCAGGACTGGACGCTGCTCAAGCGTTTCTGGGCGTTTGCGCGTCAGGATCGGCGCTGGCTGATCCTGGGCCTGCTGGGCCTGCCGGCGATGACCGGCGCGGGGCTGCTGCAGCCGTGGTTGATCAAGGTCGCCATCGACGGACCGATCGCGGCGAGCGTCACGGGCGCTGAAGTCGCCGGACCGTGGACGCTGGGCACGGTGGCGGCGGTGTTCCTGGCGGCGGTGGTGGCGGAATACGGCTTTCGCGGCCTGCAGTTGTATGCCTTGCAGAAGCTGGGGTTCCGCGCCCTGGGCCGGCTGCGGCGCGCCATCTTCGTGCACGTGCTGGGGCAGGGCGGGCGGTTTTTCGACACGCGCACCACCGGCTCGCTGCTGACCCGCACCACCACCGATGTCGAGGCGCTGGGCGAGGTGCTGACCTTCGGCATCGTCGGCATCGTCGGCGACGTCATCGACATCGTGGCGATCATCGCGGTCATGGTGGCGCTGGACCTGAAGCTGACCGCCATGAGCATGTTGGTGGCGCCGGTCATCGTGCTGGTGGTCAATTTCTTTCGCCGGCAGCTGCGCAAATACTCGAACGAAATTCGCCGGTCGATGGCCCAGTCGAGCGGCTACTACCAAGAGGCGCTGTCGGGCGCGCGCATCATCCAGCTGCACGGCCGCCAGCAGACCACCCAGGACGAGTACCGCGAGCTGAACTACGCGTACCTCCACGCCTATCGCATCTCGAACATCTACGACGCCAGCCTGTACGCCGTGATGGACGGGGTTGCCTCGCTGTGCATCGCCCTGCTCATCTGGTACGGCGGCGGTCGCGCGCTGCAAGGCGCCGTGACAGTTGGGCTTTTGGTGGCCTTCATCCAGTACATCCAGCGGCTGTTCATTCCGATCCGCGAGCTGTCGGCCAAGGTGGCGACCATCGAGCGGGCGCTGTCGGCCCTGGAGCGCATCTTCGGCCTGCTCGACGTGCACGAAGAAGTGCGCGAGGGCGCGTTTGCCCCCGAGCGGGTGCGCGGCGAGATCGCCTTGGAGGGCGTCGACTTTGCCTACGACGGCAAGAACCTGGTGCTGCGCGGCGTGTCGCTGCAGGTGGGGCCGGGGCAGGTGCTGGCGCTGGTGGGGCCCACGGGCTCGGGCAAGACCACGGTGGCCAAGCTGCTGACCCACATGTACGAACCGCCCGACGGCCGGGTCAAGCTCGACGGCGTGCCGGTGGAGCAATGGCAGGCGGCGGCGCTGCGGCGGGCCATCGGCGTGGTCCAGCAAGACGTGATCGAGTTTTCGGGCAGTTTGTACGACAACGTGGACCTGGGCCGCGGTCTGGGTCGCGAGCACGTGGCGCGGGCGCTGAACGACGCCTGCCTGGGCGATGTGGTCGAGCGCCTGGGCGGCATCGATGCACAACTTGGCGAGGGTATGGCCCTTTCGGCCGGCGAGCGGCAGCTGCTGAGCGTGGCCCGGATCCTGGCCGCCGACCCGGCAGTGGTGGTGCTGGACGAGGCCACGGCGTCGATCGACTCGCTCACCGAGCAGAAGCTGCAGCAGGCCATCGAGCGGGTGCTGGCCGGCCGCACCGCGGTGGTGGTGGCGCACCGCCTGTCGACCATCCGCCGCGCCGACTGCATCGCGGTGTTGCGTCGCGGCGAGCTGGTCGAGAAGGGCACCCACGACGAGCTGATGCAGAACGGCGGGCTGTACGCCGAGCTGGTGGCGTCCGCCGACCGCCAAGGCCACCTGGCCTGAACTACGCAAGGAGCAACAGATGATTCCGCAGACACTCAAAGGTTTTCGCGACTTTCTACCCGACACCATGGCGCCGCGCCAGCAGATGATCCGCACCATCGAAGACGCCTTTGCCCGCCACGGCTTCCTGCCGCTGCAGACCCCGGCGCTGGAGTACCTGGAGACGCTGCTGGGCAAGTACGGCGAAGAGGGCGACAAGCTGCTGTATCGCTTCGAGGACAACGGCGGCCGCAATGTGGCGCTGCGCTACGACCTGACGGTGCCGCTGGCGCGCCTGGTGGCCCAGCATCGCGCCGAGATCGTGTTGCCGTTCCGCCGCTTTCACATCGCGCCCGTGTGGCGGGCCGAGAAGCCGCAGCGCGGACGCTTTCGCGAATTCCTGCAGTGCGACGCGGACATCTGCGGTGTCGACTCGCCGATGGCCGACGCCGAGGTGCTGGTGACGGGCCTGGCGACCCTGCGGGCGCTGGGCGTCCACGGCGCGCGCCTGCACCTGAACCACCGCGACGTGCTGTTCGGCATGCTTGAAGTGCTGGGGATCAGCGAAAAGCCCAAGCAGATCATCTGTATCCGCGCCATCGACAAGCTGGACAAGATCGGCAAAGACGGCGTGGTCGCCGAGATCGTGCGCGAGGCGGCGGTCGAGACCGCGCAAGCCGCCGAGATCGTGGCGGCTTTTGACGGCGGCGGCGGGATCGAGCCGATCGCCGCGCTGGCGGCGGGCAAGGGGCACACGGCGCTGGACGCGGCCCTGCTGCGCCTGCAGGCGGTGGTCGAGCTGGTGGCGGCGGCCGGCCTGGGCGAGCAGGTGGTGATCGATCGCTCGATCGCCCGCGGCCTGGACTACTACACGGGCATCATCTACGAGACGCGCCTGACCGACCCCAAGGTGGCGAGCATCGGCGCGGTGATGTCGGGCGGCCGCTACGACGGCCTGATCGGCCTGTTCGGCAAGGAGCAGATCGCCGCGGTCGGCATCTCGATCGGTCTGGACCGCCTGCTGGCGGCGCTGCAAGAGTTGGGGCTGCTGGCCCAGGGCCTGGCGCAGGTGCCGATCTACGTCATGCCGCTCGATGCCAGTGTCGCGGGGCCGGCGCTGGCCATGGCGAGCGAGCTGCGCGCCGCGGGGCTGCGGGTCGAGGTCGACCTGGCCGGCGGGCGCATCGGCAAGCAGTTCGAGCGGGCAGGCAAGCGTGGGGCCCGGCTGGCGCTGGTGCTGGGCAGCGACGAACTGGCCGCGGGCGAGGTGGTGGTCAAAGACCTGGCCGCTGGCGCCCAGACCAAGGTGGCGCGCGCTGCGTTGGCGGCGACCTTGCAGCAGCTGTTGGGGTAGCGCGCACCCGGCTGACGTTTTTTGTCAGCGCCGTGAGCGCGTTGTGTCACCTCCGGGCTCATACCTGTATGCCTGTGTATGAAATATGCAGCGATACTAGGTCAATGGCTGCGGCGGCCAACTTGGCACAAAAGTTGGATTGCTACTCGGTGGGGGATCACCTCGGACCCTCCGCTGCGTCGGCACTGGTCGTCGTGGCGGAGGGTTCGGGGTTTTTGGCGACCTGCGCACGCGGTGGGCGGCGCCGCCGCGGTCCGTTGACTTCGGCCCGGCGTTCCCCGCACCCTGAAGCCATGCTGTCTCGCCTGCCCACTCGCTCGATCGTTCTCGCCTTGGCGGCGCTGGTCGGGCTGGTCGGTTGCGGCGGCGCCAGCGCGCAGCTGCGCAGCACCCAGGTCATCGCCCTGGACCCGATTGAAATCAAGGCCGATCGCCGCGACGGCAAGGTCGAGAGCTACGTCAAGGACTTCGACCAGCTGCACGACAGCGCGATGGCCAGCTTCAAGGCGGGCGAGTGGGCGGCGGCCCTGCGCGACTTCGAGCGCCTGATCCGCGATTTCCCCGACCATACCCAGCGCTACGCCCTGGAGTTCAACGCCGGCCTGTGCCTGAACCACCTGCGCCGCCACGCCGAAGCCGCGCAGCGGTTTGCCGATGCCCGCACCCACAGCGCCGGCACCCGCCACGCCCGCGACGCGCTGTTCCTACAGGCCGAGGCCTTGGAGCGCGCCGAGAAGTGGGGCGAGGCCGCGCACCTGTACCGCAGCGCGCTGGAAGACCCCGCAACCCAGGAGCAGATCGGCGGCAAGCTGGGGCTGTTGGACGAGTTGGAGGCGCAAGCTCGCCGCGGACTGGCGCTGCGGCGCGCGGGGGATCTGCCTGGGGCGGATAGAGCGCTCCGGCAGGTGGAGCAGCTGTACGACGACCACCGCGACACGCCGCTGGTGGCGCAGTCCGAGTGGGTGGCGCGGGCGCTGTACGAGCGCGCGCAGATCTTCTACGACTTGTTCGCCTCGATTCGCTTCCGCCTGCCGGTGGAGCGGATGCAGAAGGAGCTGGAAGACAAGTCGAACTTGTTCTTGAAGTCCGAGGGTTTGCTGTATCGCTGCGTGCGCCTGCGGGTCAAGCCGTGGTCGCTGGCGGCTGGCCACGCCATCGGCACCCTGTACACGCGCCTGATCGAGGACATCGACAACGCCGAGGTGCCGCCCGATCTGGACCCGCCGACGATGGAGCTGTACCGCGACGAGCTGTGGAACCACACCGAGCGGCTGGCCAAGCGCGCCCTGACCATCTTCCAAAAGAACATCGAGCTGGCCCAAACGCTGGGCGACGCCGAGTGGGTCGAAAAGTCGCACCAGGGCTACAAACGTGTGGAAAAGCTGGTCGAGAGCAACATGGCGCGGCGGATCCGCCTGCTCAAGGGTGCCCAGGTGGCCCCGTCGCGCGATGCGACCCCCAGCGACGAGATCGATGTGCCGTAACGGCACGGGCTGCAGGTGCACAGCCCGCAGGTTTGACGTACACTGCCGCGACCTTGCGCGTGCGCGAGCCACCGACCTGCGATGAGCGAAACACTGAAATTCATTCGCGCCGATGCCACGCCCCACGTGGCCGCCACGCGCCTGCGCCGCGACGACCCGCGCATGGGCAGCTGTGCCGTCACGCTCGACGCCGGCCCGCCCGAGGAGCGGGTGCGGGCGATCCTACTGGGCGTCGCCGACGAACGCGCCGTGCAACTTGCCGGTGGACGCGCGGGGGCGGTCGACGGCCCGCACCGCCTGCGCGACTGGTTCTTTCGGCTGCCGGCGCCGCCCGAATTCGGGCCGCTGTCGGTGCTGAACGCCGGCGACCTGCAGGCGGCCGACCACACCAGCGAGACCCAAGCGCGTCTGGCCGAGGTGATCGCCGTTTTGCGCGACCGCTTTCCGCGCGCTCGCATCGTGGTGGTGGGCGGCGGACACGACCACTGCTATGGCGAGGTGCTGGGGCTGGCCCGCAGCGTGGCCCGCGGCGAACCGGCGGCGCGGATGGCGCTGTTGGACGTCAGCCACCGTGCCGGGGTGCGGCCCAGCGATCACGACCGCCGCGAGGTGGCGGCGGACTCGCAGATGCGGCGTATGCTCATGGAGCCGGCGGCGCGTCTGGATGGCCAGTCGACGCTGCTGTGGGGCTTGCAGCGCTCGGCAAACTCGGTCGACCGGTTGCAGTTTCTGCACCAGCATGGCGCGCGCACGGTGTTCTGGGAAGACATCGAGGCCGACGAGCGTCGCGCGGCCGAGGGGCTGATCCGCTGGCAAGACGAGGCGGCCACAGGTCACGCGGCCGTCGCGATGGCGGTCGATCTGGCGGTGTTCGGCCAGGTTGCAGCCCCCGGGGTCAGCGACCCAGTGGCGATTGGCGTGCCGCCGGGCGCCGTCGTGCGCGCCGCAGCACACCTGACCACCTGCAACCGGCCGTCGTTGCTGGGGTTGCACGGTCTCAATCCGCGCTTCGACCAAGATGGCGCCACCGCCCGGCTCGCGGCGCGGCTGGCTTGGAGCTACTTGACTGGTTGGGCCTAGTCAGGCCAAACCGCGCGTTGTCGCAGAGAGGCATCGATGAAGAGCTATCTTGCATGGGTCGCGGCCGTCCTGGCCCTGGCCGCCACCGCCTGCGGCAGCGACAGCGCCACCGCGACGGCCAAGACCGACGCGGCCAGCGACACCGCGACCGATGGCGCCGGCAACGCCGACTCGAGCGCCGCTGACGCGGGCAGCGCCGACAGCATCGCCGCAGACACTACCGTGGACACCACCGCCGACACCGGCGGTGCTGCGCCCTACGGCGTGGGCGTGCTCGACGTCAAGGTCGCCGGCCCCGGCGGTCGCAGCTTGCCGGCCACCATCTGGTACCCGATTCCGCCCGGCAGCACCGGTACGGTGGTCAAGTACTTGGGCATGATGGCTTCGCCGGGCGGCGCTCTGGAAAAGGTCGAATCGGCCAAGGGGCCGTTCCCGCTGGTCGCCTTCAGCCACGGCAATCAGGGCATGCGCCAGCAGTCGGTGTTCCTGACCGAGGCGCTGGCCCAGCACGGCTACGTGGTGATCGCCCCGGACCACGTGGGCAATACCTATGCGGACTTTGATGCCAAGCTGATCGGCGCGATGGTGGTGTGGCGGCCGCTGGACCTGCGTGCGGCCATCGACCGCGCCCTCAAGCCCGAGGCCGGCGACCCCGCCTGGCTTACCGGCCTGGTCGACGCGGAGCACATCGCCGTCAGCGGCCACAGTTTTGGCGGCTACACGGCCCTGGCGGTGGCCGGGGCACCCGTGGACGTGCCCAAGTCCTACCTGCCCGACTGCAGCCTGCCTGGGGCCTCTACCGAGGCGACCTGCTCCGCCATGGCCCTGGCGGGCTCCCTGCCGTGGAAGTTCGGCGATCCGCGCGTCAGCTTGACGCTGCCGCTGGCTCACTGTGGCCAGCTGCCGGGCTTTGGTTTTGTCCTGTCGCTCTTGGGGGACTTGAAGATTCCGGCGATTCTGCAGGCTGCGAGCGGCGATACTACCTGCACCTTGGCGCAGCAGGCGCAGCCGGCCTACGCCGCGTGGGGCGGCCCCAAGGCGCTCGTCACGATGGACGGCGGCAACCACTTCAGCTACTCGGATCTGTGCAATCTGCCGCTGGCGCAGATCCCGCAGTTCGCCGGCTACTGCAAGGACCGGGTGCCCGAGCTCGCCGCCGCCCACGCGTCGGTGATCCACTACACCCTGGCGGCGTGCGATGCTTGGCTGCGCGGCAAGACCGACCGCATGGCCGAGTTCAAGCCTGGCGCCGCGGGCATCGTCAGCATCCAGTCCAGCGGCATCGTCCAGTAGGCGCCCAGAACAAAGCGGCCATTTTCTACCAATCGAAACTACAGCGGTTTCTACTTGAAGCAGTCGCTGTCGGGCAGCAGGCAGCTGTCGCAGGTCCCGTCGCCGTACTTGCCGCCGGCCTCGCAGGCGTCTTGGCAGGTGCCGGTGGTGGCGCCCGAGGTAGCGGGCACGCAGGCCAGGCCGGGCAGACAGGTGGCCGTGCCGATGCCGCAGTCCTTGCCCATGCCCAGAGCGGGCAAGCACTTGGCCATGCTCTGGCTTTCGTCGATGTAGGCACAACCCAAGAAGGCCGCGCAGAAACCGATGCCGTAGCCGCACTCCTGGCCGCTGAACTTCGCGTCCATGCAGGTGCCGGTGGCCTGCGGGTCGGCCGAGTCGGGCACGCAGGTCGCAAAGCCGCTGCAGTCGGTCGCCGTGCCATAGTCGCCGCACTTCTCGCCGGTGCTGGCCAGGGCGTAGCACGACGCCGAGCTTTTGGCGCTGCTGTCCCACACGCAGTCCGCGCCGTCGACGCAGCCGCCGATGTCGTAGCCGCAGGCGGCGCCGGGCGCGCCGGCGGTCTGGCAGGTGCTGTTGGGGTCGGTGGCCGAGGTGGGGAAGCAGGTCAGGCCGGGCTTGCAGTCGCCCAAGCCGATGCCCCCGCACTGGGCGCCGGCGCTGCCGTCGGCGTAGCACTTGGCCGAGGTGGCGGACGTGCTGGTCCAGCCGCAGCTGCTGCCCGCCGCGCACATGCCAAAGCCGTACTTGCCGCAAGCGCCGCCCAGCTTGACGTCGGCGTAGCACTTCATCGTGTTCTTGCTCTTGTCGGTGAAGCTGCAGACGGCGCCGTCGGCACAGTCGCCCAGGCCGGGGCCGCAGGTCTGGCCGGGGCTGCGCACGATCTGGCAGGTGTAGTCGCCCAGGTCGCCGGTGATGGCGCACTTGCTGCCGGTCGGGCAGCCGGTGGCGTTGCCAAAGCAGCTGCTGCCCACTTGCAGGCCGCCGCTGCCGCCCGCGCACTGGCCGCTGGCGTTGCAGGTCTTGCCGCCGGTGCAGGTGCCGCACTGGCCGCCGCAGCCGTCGTCGCCGCACTGCTTGTTCGCGCATTGCTTGGTACAGCTGCTTTTGCAGAGCCCCTGCACGCAGTTGGGGGCGGCGGTGGGGCACTTGCCGCAGTTGCCGCCGCAGCCGTCGGCGCCGCACTCCTTGCCGTCGCATTGCGGCACACAGCCGCCGTTGTCGGCCTTGGCGCTGTCCTTGGCGATGATCAGGTCCTGGCCGCTGCTGCTGCCGTCGCCGCCGCTGCTACTGTCGCCGCCGCTGCTGGCGTCCAGTCCGCCGCCGGTCGAGCTGGCCACGCAAATCGCCAGCTTCTTGATGCCTTGCGGGTCGCTCGCGTCGCCCTGCACGCTGCAGTATTCGCCGGTGCCGCAGGGGCCCAGGTCCTTCCACACGTTGTTGTCGCACTGCACCCGGTGCGGCGGCGCCACGCCCATGTAGCAGCCCTGGTTGGCATAGTTGCTGTCGCACACGCTGCCGGGGACGCCGCCGGGGACGACCGCACCGCCGCCGCCACCGCCGCCGCCACCGGCGCCGCACGCCGCCACCATCAGGGTCAAACCAAGAATAGCCAAGTTTCGCATGATGTCCTTTGGTCCCGGCGGGTCTGCCTGCGGTGCGACCCCGGAGAAAAGCCTAGCGCGCTGGGGTGGCCCACGGCAAGGGGCGCGGGCCGCTGACCGTCGGCAAAAACGCGACAGGGCGCCGAGTTGCCCCAGCGCCCTGCCGAACCTGAGTCACGCGCGCATCAACCCGGGTTGAACACGAACGGCCACTGGATGACGCACACGCCCGCTTCCGGCTTCATGAACTTGATGCGGCGGATGGTGCGGAGCACGCAGTCGGTGACCGACGAGTTCTTCATGGTGTCGTCGACGATCTTGTCGTTCGCCACCGAGCCGTCGCCCGTGATGGTCCACTGTACCGTGACCTTGCCCGCCAGATCAGGCTTGGCCATCAGCTGGGTCTCGTAGCAGGCGCGCAAGCTGGCGGCGCGGGCGCGCACGTTCTTGCTGATGTCGCCCTTGTCGCAGCCGCCGGTCGAATTGCCCTGGGCGATGTTGATCTTGGCCACCTTCTTGGCCGACTTGCGGCCGATGCCCATGTCGGCGTTGCGGCCCGTGCCGCCGCCGGTGTCGATGGCGCCCAAGCCGTGCAAACGGCCGTAGCCTTCGCCGCCGCCGCCCGAGCCGGTGCCGCGGAAGCCCATGCCGCCCGAGCCGTGGCCGATGACGAGCTCGCCGCCTTCGCCCGACATCGCCACCGCCATCTTGCTGGAGATCGCGCCCGTGTCGCCGGCCATGATGTTGCCCAGCGCGCCGGTCATGGCCTGCGGGCCGCCCAGCACCTTGGCGATACCGATGTTCTTGACGTCGACCTTGTCGCGCATCGGCCCGTCCATCTTGGGCACTTTGCTCTGCTTGTTCGGATCCTTGTCGGGATCGCCGAACTTGCCTTCTTCGCCGCCGGCCTTCTTGCCGGTGGTGTCTTCGTCCTCGCCCTCGGGCTTGATCTCTTCGGGCTTCTCTTCTTCCTTTTCTTCCACGGCCACTTCGATGAGGCCGCGGTTCTTTTGCGCCAGCGCCTCGCTCTCCAGCCGGTCTTCGTCGCTCTTGGCGACCGAGTTGACGCCGACGAACAGCACGAAGAACACCGACATCACCGTGGCGAACGACACGGCTAGCGCGGCGTTGCGGGTGCGGTGGGTGCCGACCAGCGCGCCGGGCTGGGCGCCGGTGAAGTTGAAGTGCAGGTCGATGCCGTTTTCGAACGAGATCACGCCCGAGTCGCCGCGGGTGATCGCGTGGCTGCCGCCCGCGTCGACTTCGTTGCCGCCGATGGTCAGGCTGCCCGAGGCGCCGCTGGGCACACTCAGCTGGTACTGCTCGGCCGCTCCCGGCGTGAACAGCACGTGCGACGAGATGCCGTTGGCGGCCAGCTGCAGCGTGTTCTTGTTGTCTTCGCCGACGGTCACGACCGTGGGCACGAAGAACACCTTCTCGGCCACGGTCTGATCGTTCCACGCCAGGGCCACGCGCAAGAAGCGCTGGTCCTTGTGGTACTCGTCGAACGAGGCCACCGCGGTCAGGCCGCCAAAGAACGCCAGCACCGAGCCGAACACCAGCCAGATCAGGCCGTTGAGGTGCACATACGTCTCTGGAATCAAGCCGCCCGAAGCGTCGCAGAACGCCAGCTCCATCGCTTTGCAGGGCACGATGGTGTAGACCTGATCGTAGGTCAGCCACGCGAGCACGATCTGGATGAGCCCGGCCACGGCGATGCCCCAGCCGAACTTGCGCTTGCGCTGCTTGTAGATCAGCGCGCCGAGTGCCACCGAAACCAGCGACAGCAACAGCGAAACTTGACCCGTCCAGATCTGGAAGCCGGCGATGCCTTTGTAGCCGAACTCTTCGACGTAGACAGCCGAAAACAGATTGCGCCACCCCGACGGGTCGGATTCGGCTCCGCCGCCGCCCATGCCGAGGTTGGTGCCCAGCAGCGCGATCAGGCTGCCGATGATAGCTAAAATGGCTCCGCCGCTCATGTCTCTCCACGCTCGGCCGACCCTGGATCGGCTCGGAGGGGCTGGGCCGGGCACGACCAAACGCAGGTCGCACCAAACCGGGCCGCGATGCTAGTTTCGGGGCAACCCCCCGTCAAGCGCCGTTTGCAACTTGATTCGCCACCCCGGCAATTGAGGGGCGACGCCAGACCCCAGTGCCGGGCGCGGGCTGCGGGGTCACGACTATCGACGCGCCACGCGAGCCGCCGATCTACGGCCAACCGCGTGACGACGATCTTTTTTGGTGGTCAGCGGCTGGCGCCGGTGGCGGCGTGGGGAAGTGCGGGCGGTTCGCCAAAACGGCCTGAGGTATCGGCAACTTCGATGGTGTCGCCCCGCTGCACCGCCGCTTCGGGGACGTTCACCTTCGTCAGCACACCGCAGCCTGCCCGCAGCTCGGCCACGCGCACGTCGCCATGGCGCTGGTCCGTCGACCACGGCACGCGCAGCGACCAGTGCCCGTCTGCGCGCGCTGCACCGAACGCCAACCAGCGGTAGCCCTGATCGCCCACCTGCAGCAGCACTTCGGCGCGCGGTGTCTGTCCGGCGGCACAGCCGCGCCCCGCGAGCACCGCGCCTTGCACGCGCTCGAACACCTTCGCCCGTTCCCCTGCGGTCGCGTGGAGCAGCCGCCACTCGGGTCGGGCTGTGCAGCGTCCGTCGGGGCTGGCGCTGCCGTTGGCGTAGAAAAGCACTTGGGCGTTGCTGCACTCCGCCTCTCCGGTGAGCTTGCGGCTGCCGTCGGCAAGGTCGACCACGTAGCGATCGGCGGGCTGTCCGCGGGCGATACCGTAGGCGCGCAGCGAGGCGCCTGGAACTTGGGTCGCGATCCAGTAGCGGATGCGGTGCTGCGCGACCAGCTCGGGGCGATCGCCGCCGCCCAGGATCAGATCGGCGCAGGCGTCGAGCCCGGCCGTCTGTCCCGGGGCAATGAGCGGGCTGCACACGTTGGCCTGGCCGCCCCAAGCCAGCAGATCGTGGCCAAAGCCCCAGCCGGCCAGCACGGCGTAACTAGGCGTGCTCTGCGGGTTGTCGGCCTCGCCTGCGGCAGGCTCATGGGCGGCGAGCCAGTCCAGCGCCCGCCACACCGGCGCGCGCCGGGCCAATGGCAGCGGCCGGCTGGCCACATCGGCCAGGCCCGGGAGCAGCGCCAACGCCGCGATCGCGTAGGCGATGCCCGGCCGCCCCCGGCTCTCGGCCAGCTGCACCAGACCGGCGCCCGCCAGGACGGCCAGCGGCACCGCGGACAGCGTCGCAAACCGCTGCTGCAGCACGCCCAGCAGGACGCCGATCGCCAGCGCCGCCGCCCAGGTCACATGCCTAGCCCGCTGCTCCCGCTGGCGCAGCGCCCAAAGCAGCAGCAACGGCGTGGCAAGTGCGGGCCAACTCAGCAGTTTCAGGGTGCCGGACCAGCCGTTTTCGGCGGCCGAGGTCGACTCGGCGATCAGCGCCACGTAACCCCTGCCCGCCACGAAGTCGCCGCCGCCGAACAGCGCGCGCCGCCCCGGCTCCCAGATCGCCAGTGCCACCGCCACCCCAGTCAGCCCTTGCGCGACCGCCCGCCAGCGCCCCAGCGGCCCGGTCTGCGCCCCAGCGCCCATCGCCAGCAGCGTCGCGGCC
This sequence comes from Deltaproteobacteria bacterium, assembly GCA_016218865.1. GTDB lineage: Bacteria > Myxococcota_A > UBA9042 > UBA9042 > UBA9042 > SXRM01. Next base: position 13,507 of record JACRCU010000311.1, read on the forward strand.
GCTACCCCCAACAACCCCGGCTGCAGCAGCGACAGGCCCTCGGCCACCACCGCCCCGCCGTGGCCCAGCGGCGAGGCCAGACCCCGCGGCAGGGCCAGCAGCGCCGCTGCGGCAAACACCAGCGCCAGACGCCGCGAAAATCCGCTTCGCTGCTCGGGTTCACTGGCCAGCAGCGCCAGCCCCGCCAGTCCGGCCAGCAGCGCCACCGTCATCGCCGACGACGGCCACAGCTCCAATGGCGCCGCGGTCAGAACAACCGCCAGCGCGACCCGCCCGACCCCCGCCGCCCGCTGCAGTCCCAACAGCGCCGCCAGGGCGGCAAAGGTGACGAGCGGCTCGGCGGCATGGTGGTCGATCTTGCCGACTTGCGTGTAGTTGTGCAGGCCGGGGTGGCAGGCGACCAGCAGACCTGCGACGACCATCGCCCGCACCCGCTGGGCCGCCGGCGCCAACTGCCCGGCCAGGTGGGCCGCCAGCACGGTGGTCGCCGCCGCACAGCCGGTGACGAGCGCATACCCCGCCCATAGCACCGCGTTGCGATCGCCGCCGAGGCCGGCCGCCAGGGTCGCGCCCACCGCATCGAAGCCGTCTGGCCACACCACGACGTTGCCGGCGGGCACGTGGACCCAAGCGTCGCGGTGCAGCGGTCCGTGCCCCGCGGCTTGCCACAGCATGCGCCGAACGTGGTACCACGAGTCGCCGCTGACGGCGAACCAGCGGTCACCCCAATGCAAATCGGGCAAATTGCGCAGGCGCAGCGCCGCCGTCAGCCCCGCCAACAGCAGCAGGAGCAGCCGCGGCGGCACGGTCTTGCCCAGCATCCGCTACTCCGAGACGTCGTACGGCACCAGCAGCACCACGCTGGCCGAGATCATCGCCGCGTGGTCGCCCGCTGCGTCCATGCCGCCGCCCAGGTCCACGCCGACCTTGGTGGTGCGCCACGACAGGCCGCCGCACACCCAGTGGTGGGTCGCAGCGCCGCGCACGATCTGATCGAACTGATAGCCCGCCCGCAGTTGCAGGCCCTCGGTGCCGACCTGGTAGCCCACGCCGGCGCGGTAGCTCTGGCCGTCGGCATCGCCGGCTACGGCTACGTCGCGGTTCGCCACGCCCCACGAGCCCGACACTTCGGCGACCACCTGCGAGCCCACGAAGGCCGCACCCACCGCCACTCGCCGCGGCGCTTCGCGCGGGTCCAGTGCCAGTCCGTTGTGGATGACGGCGCCCAGGCGCACGCTTTGCAGCCCCACCGTCACACCCAAATCGCCGGTCCAGCCGTCCACGTTGCGGCTGCCCTGGCTCACGTTCAGGTAGCGCGCCGAGGCGCCGAGCAGCAGCCGGCTCGTCTCGCTCTGGCCGCCCATGCTGAGGCCCATGCGGACGTCGTGGCCGCGCCGGTGCGGAGTGTCGGTCGACCAGCCGAGCTCGCTGGCGTAGCCCACGCCGGCCGCCAGGCCCCAGGCCGAAGTGGAGTCGACGTAGCTGACGAACGGCGCGCCCGAGCCCGCTTGCCCCGATCGCGCAAACCCTGTTTCGAACCCGGAATGCTGCACTTGGCTCATGCCGGCCGGGTTGCTGTACAGGGCGGCGCCCGCCACCCCAGAGGCCACCTGCGCATCGGCCGTGCCCAGCGAGGTGGTGCCGGCGCCGGCGGGCCGGTACGGTCCCATGCCGCACAACAGCCACCAAGCGCAGGCGACAACCAGCGGATTCCAGAAGCGATGCACGTTCATGCGGTCCCTGTTGCGGTCACGAAGTCTTCTTGTCGGCCGCCTTCTTCATGCGCGCGATCAGGCCCGACCAGCCCTCTTTGCCCAGGATCTTAGCAAAGTTTTGCCGATAGGACTGCACCTGACTGGCGTCGTCGACCACGATGTCGAACACCCACCAGCGGCCGTCGCCGGGCAGCAGTTGGTAGTTCACGTCGGCGCTGGTGCTCTTGACCGTGAGCACCGTTTGCACCTCGCTGCGGCCGCCGGGCAGGTTGCGGGTCTGCTTGTAGGTAATCTCGACCGGCGTCCCCGGCTTGAAGCGCTTGACGTAGGTGTTGATCACCATCCGGGTCAGCAGCTGGGTGAATTCGGTCTTCTGCTCGGGCTGCAGCCCGTCCCACTGGGTGGGCAGCGTCAGCTTGGCCATTTCGGCAAAGTCGATCACGCCGCGCAGTTCGTCGCCGATGGCCTTGTGCAACGCTGCGAGATCGCTGGTCGACTTCGCCAGCTGGTCCAGCTTGCCCGACAACCCGGCGATGAATTTCTGCGGGTCGCCAGCCGGCTTCTTGGGGCCGGCGGGTGCGGTAACGGGCGCAGGTGTCGCCGGGGCTGTTGCCGCCGGGGCCTTGGCGGGCTTGGCGGCCTTGGGCGCTGCGGCGGCGGGCAGGGCGAACGACGCCACGACCACGAACGCAGTGAATTTGCAGAAACGGAGCATGGTCTTCCTTGGGCACGCTGCGCCGCGCTGGCGCCTGCTACTGCAACGCGGGCGCGCCGGTCGCGATTCAGTGGCCGGGCTCGGCGAGCTGGGTCAGATCCATGCCCACCGCCCGCGACAGGGCTGCCACCGCCAGGGTGTAGTTGAAGATCGACTCGGCGTAGGTCATGCGCCGGCGGGTGTAGGCCTCCATGGCGCGCAGCACCTCGGCGAATTCTTGAAAGCCGTCTTCGTACGCCTGGTTTTCGGCCGACAGCCAGCCGCGGGCCGACTTGAAGGCGCGCTCCTGCACGTCGATCATGGCGCGGGCATCGACCATTTCGCGGTACATCTGCCGCACGTCCATGCGCAGCTTGGCGCGCTCGCCCTGCTCCAACAGCGCCGCTTGCTTGGCGTCCAGGTCGGCCTGGTCGATCTTTTCGAGCTGGCGCATCGGGTCCAGGCTCCACCGCAGCGCCAGACCCAAGCCCGAGGTCGCGGAGTTGTTGGGGTTGGTCGCCAGCGAGTCGGGCGTGTCCGCGCGGGTCGGCGCGTAGGTGTAGGCATAGCGGGCCACCAACACCAGATCCGGCAGGAACTGATTTCGCGCAAGTTGGGCTTGCATCAGGCGGACTTGCACGCCGCCGCGCTGGGCCAGCAGCCGCGGCGAGTTGGCCAGGGCCAGCGTCTCGATCTGCTGCATGGGCAGCGGCGGCACCACCACTGGCGTCAGCTCGCCCGCGGCCTCGATCGCCAGTTCCGTCGACTCGCCGAGCGCCAGTCGGACGCCGTCTTCGGCTTGGCCGCGCGACCGGTCGAATTGCCGCACCTTCTCTTCAATATCGGCGGAAAACACGTTCAGCTTGGCCAGGTCGGCTTGGTTGAAGCTGGCGTCGCCCTCGTCGCGGGCTTTCTCGATCTTCTCGCGCTGTTCTTGCATCAGCCGCTTGCCGTCGGCGACCAGATCGCGCAGCTCGGCGACCAGCACCAGGCCCCACCAGGCGCGCGCCAGCTGGAAGCGCATCTCGTCTTCGGCGATGCGGCCGGTGACGCGCGCGATGTCCACGCCCTGGCGGGCCATGTCCTTCAGGGTCGAGATCTTGCCAAAGGTGAACAACGTCTGCCCCATGCTGACCGAGGTGACCAGCAGCGGGCCGAACTTGGTGAAGTCGTAGTCCTGCAGCGGCGTGGAGCCGTCGTGGCCGTCTTTCAACTCGGGCAGCGCTGTGCCAAAGGCGCTGATGTCGAACTTGGGATACCAAGCCGACTGGGCTTCGCGCAGCTTGCTTTCGTACTGGTCCAGGCCCAGCCGGGCGGCGGCAAGCAGGGGCGACTGCTTCTTGGCGCGCGCCAAGCACTGCTCAAAAGTGCAGCGCAATTGCCGCGGTTCGGCCTCGGCCTGCCCGACCAGGGCCAACGCCGTCACCATCGCCAACGCCCCGGCCACCGATTTGCGCACGTGAGAGTGGTACATGTTCTAGAATCCTGACTTGAGCGGCACGCGGTCGACGGTATGGGCCAGCAAATTCCAGGCCGCCAGATAGGCGCCCTCGGCGCCCAAGCCGCAAAAGCTTGCATCGCCGCCGATGAGGATGTTCTTGTAGCCCGTGGTGGTGGCCAGCGGGCTGGTGCCGACGGTGTGGGCAATGGCCTCGCCGTAGCCCGGCTGCAGCTCGCCCGGATCGATGTCCTCGGCGCCGTCTTCGCCCCGCTGCAGCCACGGCGTGTGGCGGTGCAGCAGGTGCTCGCCCAGGAAGGGCAAGGTGTCCTCGACGCGTTTCTGCAGGCGGTCGAGGAGCATGCGTGCTGCCGGCGCGCCGCCCGAGGCCACGCTGATCGGCACCCGCATCGCCGCCGAGATCAGCCGCACCTCGCGATCGTCGGCGCTGGTGCCGATGTCGGCGTCGCGGGCGATGTGGATCAGGTTGTCCTCTTCCAGCGACTGGCTCAGGTCGGCCACCGCGAACACGTGGCGGGCCATCGCCTCGGGCACGGCGCGGGCGCGCACCACGAAATTGCCCACGAAGGTGTGGCAGATTGGCTGCAACGTGTGCAGAACGTGATGGTATTCTTCGTTCTGTTGCTCTTGCGGGATGAGCGCGGCAAAGCGCTTGGGGTCCATGTTGCAGACCACCATCTCGCAGCCGATCACCTCGCGGCGGTCGCGCAAGACCACACTCTGTGCCTTGCCGCGGTGCACCTGGATCGACGACACCATCGCCCGCGGTCGCACGTCGCCCGAGGTCTGGATGATCGACGAGAACAGATCGCGCAGCGCGTTGGGCCCGCGGTCGAACACGGCCGTGCCGCGCCACAGTTCGGTGACGGCGCGCACGAAGGTGGCCGGGTAGGGCCGTGCCGGCACCATCCCCGACACGAAGCGGAACGGCGCCTGCACGAACGCGCGAAACGGGTGGCCGTGGGCAAAGCGCGCCAGCGGGTCTTCCAGCGCCCACTCGTCGTCCAGGATCGGGTACTTCTTGACCAGCGAGCGGAAGCGGAAGGTCTCGACCAGACCCGTGGGGGGCAGCACCGGGCGGACCTTCAGCACCTCGTCGACCTGGCCGTCGATCTCGCTGACGCGGCGGAAGAACACGCCGATCTCGGAGTCCAGACCGGGGAATTCGCGGCGCAGCTCGCGCTCGAGCAGGCGCGGCTCGGTGCCGACGTTGATGCGCGCCTTGGGCAGCACCACCTGGAAGGCCGGCTCCAGCGGCCGCGGCAGGTTGCGCAGCTCCAGGCCCAGGCTCAGCTCGTCGAACACGCGGCGGGCCGCCAGCGAGCCCAGGGCGTAGTTCAAGTCCAGGCGCCGGCACAGGGTGTGGCCCTGGTGCTCGTACAGCGCCCCACTGCTGCCGTGCGCCACCACCAGCACGCGGTAACCGCGCTTGGCGCAAAGCGCACCAAAGATCAGCCCGGCCAGGTCGGTGCCGATGATGACGACGCTGTAGTGGGAAGAGACCTGGCTCACGCGACCCGCTTGCCGCCTCCTCCACCTGGGGCGGCGCGCGCAAGCCTAGCGCAACAGGGCCTGCGGCGCCATTGTCGCCACGGGCTTGCGCTGCGGGTTCGGCAGGGTAGGCTTGCCGGCGAGGCAGGCGATGGACGGCGGGCAACGACACGCGGGGCGGGCAAGCAAGTGGGCTCCGCCGCTGCTGGTCGCGGCGGCGTGGCTGATCAGCACCCTGGCGGCGCACCACCTGGGGCTTGCGCTGCAGGCGGATCTGGGTCGCAGCTGGCAAGTGTTGGACCTGGGTGCGCTGCGCGACCACCTGGGCCAGAGTCTGTGGTACCAGCACAGTCAGCCGCCGCTGTGGAACTTGCTGATCGGTGGGCTGCTCCGCGCTGGTGTGGATCCGGGCGGTGCATTGGTGCACGCCGCGTTCGACGCGGTCGGCCTTGCCATCGCGCTGCTGACTTGGCGCACCGCGATCGGTCTCGGCGCCGGTCGCTGGTGGGCAGCGCTCGCGGCCTGCCTGTTGCTGGCGTCGCCGGGCTTTGCCTTGACGATCCACTGGTTGTTCTACGATGCGCCGGTTACGCTGGGGATCCTGGCGCTGCTGCTGAGCTTGGCTGCGGCCGCCGACCGGCCGACGCTGCCGCGCCTGGCGGCGCTGACTCTGACGGTCGCGGGGCTGGTCTGGCTGCGAAGCGTCTTTCATTTTGCCTGGTTGCTTGGTCTGCTCGCCCTGGTGCTGGCCGACCGCGCGCTGCCGCGGCGGCGGCTCCTGGGGGCCTTGGCGGTGGCGCTGCTGCTGGCGACACTGCCGTTTGTCAAGAATGCCGCGGTGTTCGGAACCTTCTCTTCCAGTTCCTGGGCCGGCATGAGCGTGCAGCGGCTCACCAAGACCATGCTGAGCCCGGCGGAATTGCAGGCTGAGATCGCCGCCGGCCAGCTGGCGCCCAGCAGCGCCGTCGGGCCGTTCCAGCCGCTCGAACGCTACGGTCCGCTGCCCAAAGTCCCCGCCGATCTGGCGGCGATCGCCGTGCTCAGCGCTCCGCACAAGGCCACTGGCGAGACCAACTTCAACCACTACGGCTACTTGGAGTTGTCCCGCCAGATGGCCGGCGACGCGGTGCGGCTCGCGCTGCGCCATCCCGGCGCCTACTTGCGGGCCCACGCCGCGGCGTGGCTGCAGTGGCTGCGGCCGACCGCCCTGGACACCAATTTGGGCGAAGGTCGCAAGGTGCTCCGTCCGTGGGTCGACGTGTGGGATCACTTGGTTCTGCTCGACGTCGGCCAGGTCTTCGTGCTGCTCGCCCTTGGCGCGCTGCTGGCCCTGGCTCTGCTTGTCGATCGCCTGCGGCCGCGCACCGTGGCCCAGCTGCCCGCCCCACAGCGCGCGCTTTGGCGGGCTGCGGCCTGGACCGCGCTGTGGATCACCTTGCTGGGCAATGCGGTAGAGTACGGCGAAAACTATCGCTTTCGCGCCTACATCGACCCGCTGCTGCTGGCGACCTTGGCCGTGGCGGCGACCCAGCTGCAATCCCGCTTGCGCAGGCCGTGAAACTGCCGCACGATTCGCCCCCCGCTGCCGCTCCCTGGCAGCCAAGGTGCCGCGATGGCCGAACCGAGCATGGACCCTCTGCAGGCCGGTTTCCCGCTGCTGAACAAGCGCGCCCTGCTGACCGTCGCCGGTGTGACCGCCCTGGTGTGGGTGACCGCCGCCATGACGGGCAGCATGATAGTCCTCATCGGCGTTGGCATTTTGACCGCTGCGCTGGCCGGCCTGCTGTTCTGGGCGTGGCGCCAGGCGCAGAAGCAGACCAAGATGATGCAGCTCCTGCAGCAGGCCCAGGGCTCGCCCGAGGCCCGCAAGGCCGCGCTGGAGCAGCTGGCGGCCCAGGATCCCAAGGGGGCCGACGCCATCGGGCAGATCGCCAAGGCGCAGATCGAGGCCCAAGAGAACCCCGACAAAGCCCTGGAGACCCTGCAAACCATCGACTTGTCTAAGGTTCCGGCCGAGGCGGCCGATCAAGTTCGCACCTTCCGCGCCCAACTGCTGCTGCTCAAGAACCGCACCCGCGAAGCCCGCGATCTGGCCGATCAGATCAACGTGCCGGCCAGCGGTCCCAAAGCGGCGCGGGCGATGATGGCGGCAGTGGTGGCCGAGTCCTATGCCCGCACCGGCAAGGCCGAGGCCGCCCTGACCCTGCTGGAAGAGTGGAAGCTCAGCGACCCCGAGCTGGAGCAGATGAAGCCGATGCTGCTGTACGCCAGCGTGTTTGCCAACTTTGCCGCGGGCAAGAAAGAGCGCGCCAAGAAAGACATGAAGGCGCTGATGGAACTGGACATGAACCTGCTCGGCCGCTTCGTCCAGCCCGGCCCCGGCATCCACATCGAGCTGCGGCAGATCGCCGGCGAGGTCCTGCAGGGGCACCCGGACATGCGCAAGATGGCGCGCGCTCAGCAGAATATGATGCACAAGCGCATGCGCTGACCGCCGCCGCAGGTCGAGCACCGCCAGCCGCCAGCAGAAGATCAGCTCGGATTTTGCCAGGTTGCGCGACCCGTGTGCCGCGCCGCGTCGGCGGCCTACGGGGTGAACAAGTACCACCACGCCGGCATCGGCGCGGGATCGCCGTCGCTGCCCGCCTGCAACTCGGCATCGGCGGCCACCGGACTCTCGCTCACCACGCCGTGGGCACTGCCAAATGCGCCCAGACCGGTGACCGGTGACCACGAGGTCCCCAGGCCCAGGGCGATCCAATTGGCCGAAATCTTGTTGAAGTCGCCGGCCGTCTTGTCTGCCAGGCCGAACCACGCACTGGCCGGCGTCTGCGCCGCGCTGGCGATCCACGCCGCCGGGCCCTGTGCCGTGCTGTCCAGCGGGCCCTGCAGCAGCACCACCCGCGCCACCTTGCGCACCTTGCCGATGAATCCGGCGTGGCCGGCGCCTTCGCCGTGGCCGACGACCACGATGTTCTGCCACAGCGGCGTGCTGCCGGCCACGTAGTTGCCCCAGCCCTGACCGGGGCGGTGCTTGACCAGCCACTGCAGGGCCAGGGCCAGGCGCTGCTCGATGCAGTTGTTGAAACCGACCTTGATCTTGTCGCTGCGGTCCTGGCCGTCGAGCACTTCGTGGCGCACGTACTCGTAGCAGGTGCTGTTCTCGCCGCACAGGCTGGCGGCGCTGGGGTTGGCGGGGTAGGCCAGACCCAGTACGCGGTGGCCGCGCTGGGCCGCCACCCACAGGATCTTTGAATAATCCTTGGGTTGCATGTTGCTGCCCGGCAGCAGCACCACCAGATCGCCGCTGCTCGGCACGGCGGGGTCGAAGATGGCCAAGTGGTCGCCGAATTCGCCGCTCACGCCCGTCTGGGTGTCGGTGGCGGGGACGAAGCTGTCGAGGGCGTCGGAGTTGGGGGCGGCGGTCGCATCGTCCGCGGTACCGCCCAGGTCGGCCGCGGCGTCGTTGGTCTTGCCGATGCCGCCGCCCGTGTCGCCCGCGAGCACGGTCGTTCCGCCGCTGCCCGGCGTGGGCACAGGGTTCACCACACAGCCGGCCGGAATCAAGACCAGCCACCCGATCAGCCAGACCAAGGCGCGGGCCGTTGGGCGTGCGAGCGGTGCGATCATGGCGATTCCTCTTGGGCTGCAGCAGCAACTTCTGGTGATTTTGCCAGTTCCGCCCCCATGTCGCCAGTTGCCTGGGTCGCGGGCAGACCGGCCTTGGCGTCGCTGACGCGGTGGATCTGCGAATGCCGGCGGTCGCCGAATAGTGCACCGGGCGGTCGGCGCGGGAATTCCACAACGAAACGGGCGCCGCCCAGACTGGGGCTCCGCTCGACGCGCACGCGCCCGGCGTGGGCCTTGACGTGGCGCGCCACCGTCGCCAACCCCAGACCGGTGCCCTGCGAGCCCTTGGTGGTGTAGAACGGCTCGAAGATGCGCTCGCTGTCGGCGGGATCGATGCCGGGGCCGCTGTCGTCGACAGCCAGCTCCAGCCAATCGCCCTCGCTGCGCAGCGAGACGGCGACCTGGCGCTGTTCGACTTCTTGCACGGCGTGGGTGGCGTTGATGAGCAGGTTCCACAGCACCTGCCGCACCAGGGCGGCGTCGCCGATCAGCGTCCAGCGCTCGCCTGGGCCGTCGGGCGTGGCTGGCGGCATGAGCTGCACCCCAGTCGCCTGCACCGATGGGCTCTGCAGACACGCCTGCACCGTCTCGCACGCCAGGCTGTACAGGTTCACCTCGCCGAACTGCAGCGGACGCGGGCGCGCAAAGTCCAGGAATTCACCGATCCACTCGGACAGCTGACCGGTCTCGCGCACCACGATGCCCATCAGCAGCCGCTCGCTCTCGTCCAGCCGGCCCGCGCCTTGCAGCATCTGCACCGCTCCCGAAATCGACGCCAGCGGGTTGCGGATCTCGTGCGCCACCGCCGAAGCCAGCGAGCCCACCGCCGCCAAGCGCTCGCGGGCGCGATGCTCTTCTTCGCGGGCCCGGACGTCGGTCACGTCGCGCAGCACCAGCACGCGACCCCACTTGCCGCCGGGATCGCGCAACGGCGCTACGCGCACCGCCAGCATCTGCGGCTTGCCCCCGGCCGACTTGCGGGCGATCTGCTGGGTCGAATGGATGCTCTGCGGCTCGGGGCGCGCCAGCTCCCACTCGCCCGGCGGTCCGGCCAGGGCCTGCTCGATGTCGGGAACCGTCGCGGCCAGCGGGCGACCCAGCAGCTGTTGCCGGTCCATGCGCAAAATCATCTCGGCCGCCGGATTGGCCGCGGTCACCAGCCCGTTGGGGCCCACGGTAATCAAGCCGTCGGGCAGGCTGGTCACCACATCTTCGTAGTGGACGCGCAGACTTGCCAGCTCACTGCGCTGCTGCTGCGCGCGCCGGCGGGCCCGTTCCAGCTCGCGAACCAGGTGCGAGGTCAGCACTGCCGTGGCGTAGGCGGCGGCGACCTGCAGCGCAAGGTTGCTAGCAATCTCGAACGGTGTCGGGCTCTTGACCACCGGGAGCGCCGACAAGTACGCCACCCGCAGCCGCGGCAGCGCCAGCCAGCCGATCTCGTCCAGCGACATCGCCACCATGCCGGCCGCCACCACACTGGCCGCCAGCAGCGAACCCAGCCTATTAAGTAGGATTGCGGCGTTGAGCACGGCCAGCGGCAAGCCGAACAGGAACAAGCTCTGCATGCCGCCGGTGGCGTGCACCAGCACCAGCGCCAGCACCTCGTCCAGCAGCACCGACGTCCAGGTCAGTCGGACCAAGAATCGGTTGTGATTCTGCCCAATTTGCGCGAGAAGCAGCAGGACGAAACTGACGCCATAGGCGACCGCGGCCAGCTGGTACAGCAAGGTCTCGGGCGCGGCAGCGGCCTTCTGCGGCGCCATCCCCAGGTCCACGGCCACGGCAAAGGCCAGGACGCCGGTGATGACCAGCACCCGCGCCAGCGTCGTCCACTTCAGGCGATCGACTAGGGTGTCGTCGGCCACGGCCGATTCGCCGACGGCGGGCTCCTGGTTGGGCATGGCGGGCTACTTGATGTTGTCGCCCATCGTAAAGATCGGCGCGTAGAGGGCGATCATGATGGTGCCGACGATGCCGCCCAGGACGAGCATGATGAGCGGCTCCATCATCGACGTCATGCCATCGATGGCCTCGTCCACTTCCGAGTCGTAGAAGTCGGCGATCTTGCCCAGCATCACGTCCATGGCGCCGGTGGCCTCGCCCACCGCGATCATCTGCACCACCATCACTGGAAAGATCTGGGTCTCCATCAGCGGGCCCGTCACGTTGCGGCCTTCCATGATCTTGTTGCGCGTGTAGTCCACGCCGCGCTCGACCACCAGGTTGCCAGACGTCTTGCCCACGATCGCCAGCGCTTCGATGATCGGCACACCGGCCGCCACCAGCGTGCCCAGGGTGCGGGTGAACTTGGCCACCGCGCCTTTTTGCACCACGTTGCCGATGATCGGCCCGTGGAACAGCAGCCAGTCGCGGATGTACGGGCCCTGCTTGGTCTTCATCGCCAGCTTGTAGGCCACGCCCAGCGCCACCAGGCCCGCGCCCAGGAACGGCGCCTTGGCCAAGAAGCCGTCCGAGATGTCGACCACCGCCTGGGTGATGCCCGGCAGTTTGGCGCCCATCGACTGGAAGGTCGAAGCGAAACTCGGCACCACCTTCCACAACAGGCCCACGGTAATCGCCAGCGACACGGTGAGCACCGTCAGCGGGTACTTCATGGCGCCTTTGATCTTCTTCTGCGTTTCCGCGGCCTTTTCGATGTACTCGGCCAGGCGGTTCATGATGGTGTCCAAGATGCCGCCCATCTCGCCGGCCTGGACCAGGTTGACGTACAACTCTTCGAACACCTTGGGATACCGCTTGAGCGCGTCCGAAAACGACGAGCCGCCTTCCACCGACGCCTTGACGCCCAGGATGGTCTTCTTCAACTGCGGGTGCGGCTCCGAATTGCCCACCAGATCCAGCGCTTGTACCAGCGGCAGACCGGCGTCGATCATCGTCGCCATCTGCCTTGTGAAAATCACCATGTTCTTGGTGGGCACGCCGCCGCCCAGGCCGGGGATCGTCAGGTCGAGCTCGAGCTGCTTGCGCTTGAGCTTGATGATGTTGACGCCCTGCTGCTTGAGCTTGGTCCTGGCCTCGGCCTTGTTGGCGGCATCGACCTCGCCCCGGCGAAAATCACCTTCGGCGCTCGTCCCTTCCCATTGCCACATCGCCATGGTGCACCCCTACCCGTCGGGCCGTTCGCTAGTCGTTCCGCGTCACGCGCAGCACTTCTTCCAGGGTGGTCAGGCCTTGGCGCAGCTTGTTCAGTGCCGACATGCGCAGCGTCTGCAGACCGTCTTCGATGGCCACCCGCTTGAGCTCGCCCGACGAGCTGCCCTGCAGCACCGCCTCGCGCAAGTTGTCGCTCATCGGCATGATCTCGTAGATAGCGACGCGGCCCTTGTAACCCGACTCGTTGCAGGTCTTGCACCCCACGCCCTTCATGAAACCGCCCTTCTCGTAGTCTTCTTCCGACATGCCGGCGTCGATGCAGGCGCGCTTGTCGGGCTGGAACGGCGCCTTGCACTCTGGGCAGATGCGGCGCACCAGGCGCTGGGCGGCGATGAGGTTGAGCGCGGCCGTCACCATGAACGGTTCCACGCCCATGTTCAGCAGACGCGAAATCGTCGACGGGGCGTCGTTGGTGTGCAGGGTCGACAGCACCATGTGGCCGGTGAGCGCGGCCTTGATGCCGATTTCCGCCGTCTCGAAGTCACGAATCTCGCCGACCATCAGCACGTCCGGGTCTTGCCGCAAGAACGAGCGGAGCACCGAGGCGAAGGTCAGGCCGATCGCGTCGTTCATCTGCACCTGGTTGATGCCTTCCAGGTTGAATTCCACGGGATCTTCGGCGGTCGAGCAGTTCTCGGACACCTTGTTCAGCTCGGTCAGCGCCGAGTACAGCGTCGTCGTCTTGCCCGAACCCGTGGGCCCCGTCACCAGCACCATGCCGAACGGCTGGTGGATGGCGTGCTTGAACTTGTCCAGCTCGCTCTGGTCGAAGCCCAGCTTGGTCATGTCGGTCTGCAGATTGGCCTTGTCCAGCAGACGCATGACCACTTTTTCGCCGAACAAGCAGGGCAACACCGACACGCGGAAGTCGCACTCCTTGCCGTCGGCCAGCTTCAGCTTGATACGGCCGTCTTGCGGCAAGCGGCGCTCGGCAATGTCGAGCTGGCTCATGATCTTGATACGGCTGACGATGGCGTTGCGCAGCTTGAGCGGCGGCCGCATGATCTCGTGCAGCACGCCGTCCACGCGGTAGCGCACCCGGAAGGCCTTCTCGTACGACTCGATGTGGATGTCCGAAGCGCGGCGCTTGATCGCGTCGATCAGGATGAGGTTCACCAGCTTGACGACGGGCGCCTCTTCCGAAGACTGCTTGAGCTCCTCGGTGTTGACGTTGTCTTCGTCCGTCATGATCTCAAGGGTTTCGCTCATCTCCTCGAAGATCTGCAGCTGATCGACCGAGCCGTACAGCTTGCCGCGCACCTTGACGATGTCGTCCTCGGGCGCGACCACGATCTCGACGTTCAGGCCCGTCTTGAATTTCAGGTCGTCGATGGCGTGGTAGTTGCCCGGGTCCGCCAGCGCCACCACCAGGGTGGTCCCGTGCACCGCAATCGGCAAAAGCTGGTGGCGTTCGCACAGTTCGCGCGGCACCAAGCGGGTCACGTCGGGCGCGATCTCTACCTGGGTCAGGTCGATCGACGGCACCTGGTACTGCCGCGACAAGAAGTCGACCATCTGCGATTTGTCGACGTAGCCCAGCGCCTGCAGGGTCGAGCCCAGGTGCTTGCCGGTCTTGGCCGCCTCGGCCGCCGCATTCTTGAGCTGCTCGACCGACACCACCCGCTCGCGCAGGAGCATGTCGCCCATGCCCTTGGCGACGGCGGGCAAGTACTGCGAAGGGCGTGAACGGACGGGGGTATCGTCAGACATGGAGTTGAACCTCGGCGACAGCGGCACATCTGGGCACAGCCCCGCGCCAGACGGCTCGGAGCGAATCCGGCAACGGGCAACACAATGAACCATGCCGTCCGGCCTACCGGTCGGGCAGCTTCATCGCTCACACCGTAGCAGATGATGCGAAATCCGCAATCGCGCGGGCGCCAACCCAACCCCGCCGGCCGAGGCCATGTGCCGCCTCGCCGGGGAGTGATGAGCCTGAATGTCCGGGAAAAGTCTTAGATGTACCAGACTTTCAGCGACTCGCTTGGGTACCAGTTCGGCGCATCCGACAGGTGAGTGCCGTCGAAGACATCGACGTGGCCCGTGCCCGAGAAGCCGAAGATCTTGTCGAACGCCACGATGCCGCGCTTGCCGGCCACCACGGGCTCGATGTCGCGGTCAAACGTGGTCTGGAACTCGTCCGAGGTCTTGAAGCGCTTGCCGTTTGGCCACTGCTGGTGCGGTTGGCCGGCGTACTTGGTCAGGTACGTCCACATTTCTTTGGCCGACAGGATGTAGAACCAGCCGGTCTTCTTGCTGTAGGGGATGCGCCCCGGGTCCAGACCGGCCGCCTTGGCCTTCTCCTTGGTGATTTTCAAGTCGCCGCCCAGCTTGTTCAGCATGATCGACAGGCGGATCGCGCAGGTGTTGCTGTAGGCGTCCGGGCTCCAGCCTTGCTGGACCAGCAGGTCCGAGCTGGCCTGGTTCTGGCCCGAATCCTCTTGGTAGTTGTGGGGGTGTGCGTCCCACATCTTCTGGAAGTCGTCGGGCAGGCCACCGTTGCGGCTGCCGGGAGCGCCCTGGCGCGCGGCGTTGCCGCCCTGGGCCTGGGCCTGGGTCTGGCCGCCCGGAGCGGCGACGGTGGCGGCGGGCGTGCGCGGGGTGGTGGCGGCGCGCTCGGTAGCCGGGCGCGGCGTGGTCGGCGCCGAGGTCACCGCGGGCTCTTGCTCCATCGCTTCCAAGGTGATGCGGCCGAAAACGCCGGTCGCGGGCACACCGTGGGTGGCCTGCCAAGCTTTGAGCGCCTTGGTCGTGCGCGGACCCCACTGGCCATCGGCGCCGGCGGGACCGACGTCGAGACCTTGGGCCAGCAGAAACTGTTGGATGGCGCGGATGGCCGGACCCTGCGCCCCCGGGTTCAGGTAGACCTGACCGGTCGCCACGGTTTCCAGCACGTGGTCGCCGCTGAAAAGCGGCTGACGCAGCGCACCACCGCCCGGCGCCGCGGGACGCTGCGGCTGCTGCCCTCCGGCTCCCGAAGCTGGTGCGGATCCGGGGGTGCCGCCGCCGGCCTCTTGCGGCCGCTGACGCACTCCACTCGACACGTTGGCTTGCTGCACCCGCTGACCGGCGGCCGGCACAGGCGAACTCGACTGGGGTGGGGTGTGAACCGGCATGGGCTTCTCCACAGCGTGCGCCGCTGCTCGCCCCAAAGTATGCCACGAATCGAGCGGTGTCGCGCGTCGCCGTCAACCCCCCCGGCACTGACCGGGGTGTCGCCGCCCCAGGGCGCGATCGACCCAGCTCAGGCGTTGGCGGTCAATGCGGCCAGTCGCTCGTACAATTCCTTTTGATCTTTGCTGAGTTGACGTGGAACGACCAGCTTGACGTGGGCGATCTGATCGCCGCGGCCGCTGCCCGACAAATGCGGGATACCTTTGCCGCGCAGGCGCACCCGCTCCCCAGGCTGCACGCCCGCCGGCAGCTTGACCTTTTCGCGGCTGCCGTCGATCAGCGGCACCTCGACCAACCCGCCCAGCACCGCGGTGGGCACGTCGACCTCGACCTCGCAGTGCAAGTCGTCGTCCTGGCGCTGGAAAATCTCGTGCCCGGCCACCTGCAGCACCACGTACAAGTCGCCCGAAGGCTGACCGGGGGCGCCGCGCTCGCCTTCGCCGCCCACGCGCAGACGCGTGCCGGTGTCGACGCCGGGCGGGACTTTCACGCCCACCTTGCGCTCGACGCGGGTGCTGCCCGAGCCGCCGCAGCTGGTGCAGCGGTTGGCCGGCTTGATGGTGGTGCCCTGACCGCCGCAGCTGGGGCACGAAACCGCAAACATGAAGGGACCTTGGCGGGTGCTGACCTGGCCGCGGCCGTGGCACTTGCTGCACTGCTCGGGCGCGGTGCCGGGCTTGGCGCCGGACCCGTGGCAGGTTTCGCACGGCTCGACCCGCGGGATGGTCAGCTCTTTGCGCACGCCGCTGAAGGCTTCTTCCAGCGAGATGCCCAGGTCGTACCGCAAGTCCGCGCCGCGACTGGCCCGCTGCCGACCGCCGCGCCCGCCGCCGCCGAAGATGTCGCCAAAGATGTCGCCAAAGTGCGAGAACAGGTCGTCCATGTTGCCGTACTGGCCGCCGCCCGCCGCGCCCTGTACGCCTTGGTGCCCGTAGCGGTCGTAGCGGGCGCGCTTGTCGGCGTCCGACAGCACGTCGTAGGCCTCGGCCGCCTCTTTGAACGACTCCTCGGCCACCTTGTCGCCCGGGTTGCGATCGGGGTGGAATTTCATGGCGGCGGCGCGGAAGGCCTTCTTGATGTCGGCGTCGCCAGCGTCGCGGGCCACGCCCAGCACTTCGTAATAGTCGCGTTTCGACATGGATCTCCGGAGCGAGGGAACGAGCGCAAGCCGCGCTGCGAGCATAGAACGACACCTACGCTCGCCACGCAGGCCGCAAGCAAGGTCGCGCGCGCGGTCTGTCAAGCCCCCCCGCGGGATCCCTCTGGTCCGTGCCCGCGCTGCGCGCCGCCCCGGTGCGGGCCCAGCCCGTGAATTCGTCGGCCAATGCAGGCCGCATCCGCCATGCAAGCACATGAAATGTATGAATGAACCCGATGCGACCCGGGTGCGCGGCCGCAAACTCGGGTTCGACGTCGGCCGACTTGGTGCTATCCTGCGCCGCGGCTCCGGACGGGCAGCCGGGCAAGGGCGACGCGTGCGAGAAGAGAATCCGGCGAATCAGGGCGGAGTTGGGCTTGGTGCGCCGCCGACGCTCGAGCAGGTGCGGGCCTGGATTGCCGAGCTCGGCGCCCACCACGTGCAGAGCTTGGGACCCGCGGGGGCGCCCACGGCGGTGATCGCGTGGTACCGCACGCACCTGCAGTCGGTCGAGCTGCGCGAGGCCCACGGCCTGGTGTGGCTGAACCTGCACAGCACGTTTTGCGTGGCGCCCAAGCGGCCGGCGGCGGTACTGCCCTTGCTGGCCCACGCCAACCTGCAGATCGAGACTGGTCGCTGGTTTCGCAAGCAGCACCCGCTGCGGCTCGCTTGCAGCTACGACGTGCCGGCGGCGGGCCTGGACCAGGACGGTTTTGCCCGGCTGTGGCAGCGGTTCCACGACGATGTGCTCAGCCACGGCATCGAGATTACTCTGAAAACTCGCGGCGAGGCCTGGGTCCGCTGGCTGGCCGAGCGCGGCCGGGCCCCCAAGGGTCTGCTGGCGCGGCGGCGGCGCAAGCCGAGCCGGCCCGCTCCGGAGGCGCCGTGATCGACGAACTGAACTACGATCCGCCCTGGGGCGGCGACTGGCCGGCCGACGGTCAAGCCATCGACGTGCCCAGCCCGGCGCCGTCGGCCGCCTGGGTCGCGCTGCGCCAGCAGCTGCAAGCCATCGGCTTCGAGGCCGAACCCAACATCCACCCCGAGGTCGGCCTGGTCGGCTACAGCCTGCGCGTGCGCAATGCGAGCGTCGGCGTGGGGGTGGTGCAGCGCGGCGCCGGTCTGCAACTGGCGGTCACAGCGGTGCTTTGTCGCGGCATGGACCGCGCGCGGCTGGCGCTGGCGGCCATCGACCGCGCCAATCGCGATCTGCGGCTGGGGCAGATGCTGTTCTATCCCGGGCCGCCGCCCGAGCTGGCCTTCTATTTGTCTTTGCCTTGGGAGCACTTGCGTGGTGGGTTGCTGGCACCGACGCTCACGGCGGTGCTGCGCGAGATCGAGCAGGTCGGCTTCCCGGCGGTCGCCCTGGTGCAGGGCTATCATCCCGGCGACTTGGAACAGCTTTTTCGACAGCTGGAGGAACTGGCCGCCGCGCAACCCGCTCCGGCCGACGCCGAGGCCAGCCCCCCGCCGCTGGCCGAGCCGCCGCCGGCGCCGCGCCCCACCGCGGTGCGCAAGCGTAAGAAAATCAAGACTTCCGACCCCGACTAGCCCGCCTTTGCCGCCCGACGATTGACGTTGACCACCCCTGGCGCCGTCCCTACACTGAAGGGCTGGGCAGGGGTTCGCCGGCACGGTCGCCGTTGGCCCGTCGCCGTCTGTCCCGCTGCCTGTGCACCGAAGCCTGGAGGACGATTGCCGCATTCGCGCGAGTCCGAGCCCGCCGCCGCACCCTTGAACCCGGGACCCGCGGGCGCTGGCCCCGAATTGCCAAACGCCTCGGCGGGTTCGCTGCTGGGCAGTTGGCTGCCTGCGATCCTGATCGCCACTTGCCTGGGCGCGGTCCTGGCCGTCGGCTGGGCGCAGCTGGGGCCCGGTCCCGGGGATCTGGATCCCCGCGAGCTAGACCTGCAGACCATCGATCGCCGCGCTCGCGCGCTGGTCGGCGAACCCGATCAGCTCACGGCGGCCCTGGCCGGGACGGCGCCGGCCGAGGCCTGGGCTGCCCGCAGTACCTTCGAACTGCCTGAACATCAAACCGAAAACTTCAACGGCGACCTTCAAGCTCGCGGCGACGCCAGCACCGACTATGGCGTGTGGCCGCCTACCGGCGAAGGCAGCGACCGCGATGGCGAAAGCGCCTTCCCGGCCGGCACCGGTCAGCCCGCCCCGTTCGAGAACGAGACCGGGCGGCCGCGCGCGCCGCTCAAGCGCTACGACGGCGATGCGGTGGTGCTGTGGACCGACACCAAGTCCGAGTACGCCAGCGAGTTGTTGGTGCGCCTGGACCGCTTTCTCAGCCAGGCCCACGCCGAGATGGCGCGGGTGCTGCAGGTCGAGAGCAAGCCCAAGCCAGTCCAGATCTACGTATTCGAGAGCCAGGAGCGCTACCAAGACTACGCGCGCGAGCACGCCCCCGGGCTGGTGAACAACGGCGGCTTCTACGACGGCGGCCTGCGCACCGTGGTCACCTACCGCTACAACAATTCGATGCAGTTGTACTTCCACGAGCTGGTCCACGCCATGATGGGCGAGCTGTTCCAAGACCACCACTTCACGCGGTACACCAAGCGCAACTGGCCGATTTGGTTCGACGAGGGCATCAGCGAGTACTTGGGCTCCTTCGAGCTGGCGGCTGGTCAGGTGCACATCCCGGCGCTGAACAAGGGCAAGCTGGCCTACCTGGCCAACGCGATGAACAACCGCGTTTTCATCGACATCCCAGCCCTGCTCAAGGCTCCGGCCGAGCGGTTCTCGGGCTCGTCGATGAACATCTACTACGCCGAGTCGTGGGGGCTGCTGCAGTTCTTGCTGTCGTCGCCGACCACCCGGCCCAAGGTGGCGCAGTTCTTTCGGCAGATCCGCAACGGCGACGACGGCTTATTGGCCTTCAAGGCCTGCTTTGGCGAGGACACGGCCGCGCTCTCCGAGGCGTGGAAGGCCCACATCTACAACCTGACTCGCACCGAACCCGGGGCCCAGGCGCTGTTTTCGGGCGACACCATCGACGACTGGACCATCCACGAGGGCGGCCATTGGCGCGCCGGCGGCGGCGAAATCAGCGGGCAGGGCGACCGCAACTACAACTACCTGATCAAAAGCGAGCTGCCGGTCACCGATTTTGCCTACGAGTTGGACGTCAAGCTGCAGCGCGGCACGGCGGGTTTGATCCTGGGCAACAATTTCCACGGCGAATACCCGTACTACTACCTCATCGAGGTGGCCCGCGATGTGGTGATGGTGCGGCGCGCCTGGTCCGCCAGCCAGATCGAGCCCGTGATCCAGGCCTATGCCGACGTCCCGCAGGGCGAGTGGGTGCACGTGCGGGTCGCCGTGAGCGATCGGGTGCTGCGGCTGACGGTGGGCGGGCGGCAGGTGCTGCAGACGCGGGTCGATCGCGATCGCTACTCGCTGTTCGGTTTGTACCTGTACCGGGCCAAAGTGCAGTTCCGCAATATCGTGCTGCTGCGCGACGGGCCGCGCCAATTCTCGGGCACGCCGCCCACACCGGCGGGCGGGCCGGCCGAGGCCAAGCCAGGTCCTTGAATTAGCGCATGAATTCGGTCCATGCGCCGACTCCGAGCGACCGGGTCCGCGCGTCCGCCACGGCGACCTATCTTGGTGGGGTGGCCACGGCGCATTTGTCGGCGCGGCCGGTCTAGTTCACAATCGCCGACGGGGCCGTCGCAGGGGCGACGCGAGGCAACCATGGCGCAGCAACCGCACGACGAGGCGACCCGTCTGCATCCGGGGTCGGGGTACCCGGGTCAGGGGCACGACGCTTCCGGCATGGCCAGCGACGAGCTGCCGCCCGAGCTGGAGGCGCCGCCGTTCCAGGCCCAGCGGCCCAGCACCAATACGCAATTCTCGGTGGCGTCGATGGACGATGCGCCACCGCTGCCGCCCGGTCCGCGCCGCACCCTGATGCCCGCGCCCGAGCGCCAGCGCCCGTCGCTGTTGCCCCAGGGCTACGAGCAGCCGCCCAAGCTGCCGGGCGCCAGCCGGCAAGCCGATCCCGGCTTGGTGCGGCCCGTGCGTCCGAACAGCAGCGGTGTCGAGCCCAAGCGCGAAGGCTCCGACGTCATCCAGGTCTACGACACCGGGCAGAGCGGCGAACCCAAGCGCGCGACCATCCACAACATGGCGCCGCCGCGCACTTCCGCGCCGGCCGCGGTCCCCAGCCCACCCCCGGCCCAGCGCGCGCCGATTCGCAAGGTGGCGACCGTGCCGCCGGTGGCCCCGCAGCGCCCGTCGACCGTGCTGCCGCCGCCCAGCCCGCTGCCGCTCGACGCCGGCGCCATGGTCGGGTTGATGGCCGCCCATCGCGCCCAGATGGGGTCGCTCGACACCTATGCGCGCTACCTAGAAGTCGGCGCCAGCATTGTGGGAACCGCCGCGGCGGGCTTCATGATCGCCAGTCTGGTCGCGCTGCTCGTCACCTCGGGCAACACCCTGCTGGGGGCCGCGGCCGCGCTGGTGACCGAACTGGTGGGGCTCGCGGTGGCGCTGATGATGGTGGCGCTGGCCACCGCGCTCCGCCATGTGGCCTCGATGGCGTCGCAACTGGCCGCCCTGCTCGAAGCGCTGTCGCAGACGCGTCGCTAGAGCGCCGATCCGCTGATGCCTGGCAGCCGCGCACCGGGCTTGGTTATTCTTGGGAGTTGCTGCTGCTGGGTGGGTCGCAAGCTCGCCCTTTGGGACTCGCCGCGGCGCGCAATTCGGCTGGTGCCTCTTTGGGGGTCGGTGCCCTAGATCGCCCTGGGGGCGGCCGTTGCGATCCTGTGGCAGCCATACGGCGCCCGGCGCCCCGCTTCGTTGACGCAAACTGGGCGCGAACCTATCCTTTTGCACCCGGAACGGCCGGCTGCCTCGCTTCCACCGTACCGGCCGACACAAGCCTGCGTAGTTGTGCAGCATCAGACTCAGCGCGCGCCCAGGTCCCTCGGCATGCCGGGCGCGTCAACGCGGTGGTTTCGGCCTGATGCCGCTGCCTAGCGATTCCTTCCGCCGATAGAACACGGAGCTCAATGTCCGCACGTCGTCCCCGCATCGCCATCAACGGCTTTGGCCGCATCGGCCGTGCCGTCGCCCGCATCGCCGCCCTGGACCCCAACTGCCCGTTCGACCTGGTGGCCGCCAACGATCTGACCGACCCCGGCGCGCTGGCCTACCTGTTGCGCTACGACTCGGCCCACGGCCGCTTCCACGGCGACATCGCCTCGGACGGCAACACCCTGAAAGCCGGCCATCAGACGATTCAATTCGTCGCCCAGCCCGATCCCGCCAAGCTGCCCTGGGGCGAGCTTGGTGTCGACGTGGTCATCGAGTCGACGGGCAAGTTCCGCAAGCGCAGCGACGCCCAGAAGCACATCGCCGCCGGCGCCAAAAAGGTCATCCTCTCGGCTCCGGGCGAGACCAAGGACGAGGCGCCGGACCTGACCGTGATCCGCGGCATCAACTGCAACCTGCTCAAACCCGAGCACACCTTGATCTCGGCCGCATCCTGCACCACCACCTGCCTGGCGCCGATGGCCAAGGCCCTGCACCGGGCGGTGGGCATCGAGTCGGGCGTGATGTCGACCGTGCACGCCTACACCGCCGATCAGGTCCTGGTCGACACACCGCACAAAAAGGAATGGCGCCGCGGCCGCACCGCCGCCGTCAACATCGTGCCGACCACCACCGGTGCCGCCAAGGCGATCGGCCTGGTGGTGCCCGAGCTGCAGGGCCGCTTGCACGGCGTGTCCCTGCGCGTGCCGGTGCAGGACGTGTCGCTGGTCGATCTGGTTTGCCAGGTCCGCCGCGACACCACCATCGACGAAGTCAACCAGATCATGCGCACGGCCGCCGCGGCTTACCTGCCCGGCACCTTCCGCGTCGAGGACCAACTGGTCGTGTCGGGCGACCTGTTGGGCGACGGCACGGGCTCGGTGTTCGACCCGTCGCTGACCCACGTACAGAATGGCAAGCTGGTCAAGATCGTGGCGTGGTACGACAACGAGTGGGGCTATGCCTCGCGCCTGTACGCGCTGACCAGCTTCTACGCGTCGCTGTAGGCCGCGCCGGCCCTGGGAGCCTGTCGGGAAAATGCGATCTACGATATGCACTTCGAGTAGTACTATATGATCTTATTGCATCCCGCCAGGCGCCTAGCCTGTTTCGTTTGTCCAACTGGCCGAGATTCGCCCGAAGCAAATTCAGGCGATTTCAGCCCGTTGCCACCGCGCACGGCGCGGCGTTGGGATTGTGCCGGGATTATCCGGACACGCTCCTAGGTGTGCCTGTTAGTTCTAGATTTTGGGGCCTGCGGGCCCTGCTCGGCGTGTCCCGCCGGCTGACCCTGTCCAGCCACGACGACCGCGCGATCCGCGAGGAGCCATGGAAACTGCAACACTGCTCAAGTCCCTGAACATCATGTCGGTCCGCGATCTGCACCTGCAAAACAAGCGCGTGCTGCTGCGCGCCGACTTCAACGTGCCGCTCGACGACCAGGGCGTGATCGGCGACGACTCGCGGATTCGCGCCACCCTGCCGACTATCGAGCTGATCCGCAAGGCCGAAGCCCGCCTGATCCTGTGCTCGCACCTGGGCCGGCCCAAGGGCAAGAAGGGCCTCAAGTACTCGCTCGAGGCCGTGGGTCGGCGGCTGGCCGAGCTCCTGAGCTGCGAGGTGATGGTGCCCGACGACTGCATCGGCGATGCGGCCATTCACCTCATCGCCAACCAGCGGCCGGGCCAGATCGTCCTGCTGGAGAACCTGCGCTACCACGAGGGTGAAGAGGCGAACAGCGAGGACTTTGCCCGTAAACTCGCCGATTTGTGCGACGTGTACATCTGCGACGCCTTTGGCTGCGTGCACCGCGCCCACGCCTCGGTGTCGGCCCTGCCCAAGCTGGTGCCGGTGCGCGGCGCGGGTCTGTTGCTGGAAAAAGAACTGGAAGTGCTGGGCAAGCTGATGTCGAGTCCCGAGGCACCCTACGTCGCGCTGCTCGGCGGCGCCAAGGTGTCCGACAAGATCGAGGTCATCGAGTCGCTGCTGCCGCTGGTGCAGGGCTTGGTGATCGGCGGCGCCATGGCCTACACGTTCCTCACGGCACAGGGCTTCGACATGGGCAAGTCCCTGGTCGAGAAGGATCACCTGGGTCTGGCCAAGCACCTGCTGGGCCGCTGCGACGAAAAGGGCCTGCCGGTGCTGCTCCCGGTCGACCACGTGGTCGTCAAGGAGATCAAGCCGGACGCCCCGTGGACGATCAAGAAGAACGGCGAGCTGGAGGCCGACGACATCGCGGTCGACATCGGCCCCGCGACGATCAAGCTGTTCGAGCAGCTGCTGGCCGGCACTCACCCGGCGCTGCCGCAGCCGCCGCGCACGGTGCTGTGGAACGGGCCGATGGGCGTGTTCGAGATGGACGCCTTTGCTGCCGGCACCATGGCGGTGGCGCAGGCGGTGGCCCACTCGACCGCCTACAGCGTGGTCGGCGGCGGCGACTCGGTGGCGGCCGTGCAGAAAGCCGGCGTGACGCCTATGATTCGCCACATCTCGACCGGTGGCGGCGCCAGCCTGGAGTACCTGTCGGGTCAGCCGATGCCGGGTGTGCAAGCCCTGCGCGGCGGCCGTCGCTAACTTTGTTTGTCCCCACAAGGAGTTCTCATGTCTCGCACCCCGATCGTCGGCGGCAACTGGAAGATGAACTTGACGCTCGGCGAGGCCGAAGCGCTGGCCAGCGAAGTCCGCCACCGCCTGGGCAGCTACCCGGGCGCGCAGACCGTGATCTTCCCGCCGTTCCCCTACTTGCAGGCCGCGGCCAGCCGCCTGGGCGACAGCCCGATCGGCTTGGGTGCCCAGGACCTGTGGTACGAAGGCAAAGGTGCCTTCACCGGCGCCGTGTCGGCCACCATGCTCACTTCGGTGGGCTGCAAGTGGGTGCTGATCGGCCACAGCGAGCGGCGCCACGCCTTTGGCGAGAGCGACGAGGTCATCGCCAAGAAGCTGCGGGCGGCGCTGCACGCGGGCCTGAAGCCGGTGCTGTGCGTGGGCGAGACGCTGCAAGAACGCCAGGCGGGTCAAACGTTTGCGGTGTGCGGCCGGCAGCTGCGCACGGCGCTGTCGGGCCTGCCGCGCGCCGAGCTCGAGCACCTGGTGGTGGCCTACGAGCCGGTGTGGGCGATCGGCACCGGTCTGGTGGCCACGCCCGAGCAGGCCCAGGAAGTCCACGCCGACATCCGCGAGCGGGTGGGCGATCTGCTGGGCATGGACTTTGCCGGCAAGCTGCGCATCCAGTACGGCGGCTCGGTCAAGTCGAGCACCGCGGCCGGCCTGATGAGCCAGCCCGACGTCGACGGCTTGCTGGTGGGCGGCGCCTCGCTGCAGGCCGAAGAGTTTGCGGCCATCGTCCGCGCCAAGTAGCGCGGTGTGCCCACGGGTGGCGCGACCCTTGAGGTTTTCGCCATAACCCTGTAAGGTTCGGCCCCCCGGGTGTCCGCCCAGCGGCTGCCCCTGGCCGGCAAAATTTGGAGAATTCAAGTGCTTTACTCGCTCGCCGTCGCTTTGTACGTCATCGTGTGCTTGTTCCTAGTGGTCGTGGTGCTGCTGCAGCCGGGTCAGGTCGGTCGCCGCGGTGGTGGTGGCGGCGTGTTCGGCGCCGGCTCGTCTACGGGCTCGGTGTTCGGCGGCCGCGGTGCCTCGACGGTGCTGTCCAAGGCGACGACCATCGCCGCAGCCTCGTTCATGGTGCTGTCGATCGTCCTGGCGCGCGCCGGTTCGGACCGCTCGGCGGTAGAAGGCGCGGCCCAGAGCGTGCTGACCCCCAAGGCGGCCCCTGCCGGCAAGCCTGCCGAGAAAGCCCCTGAAAAGGCCGGCGACAACGCCGCTCCGGCCCCCGCCGCTCCGGCCCCGGCTCCGGCCGCCCCGGCTCCGGCCGCTCCGGCTCCGGCCGCTCCGGCTCCGGCCGCTCCGGCTCCCGCGGCTCCGGCTGCGCCCGCCCCGGCTGCTCCCTAAGCGGTCTCCCCACTTACGGGCCGCGCGTGCCCCGGGCGGCCGCAAGGCTGCCATGTCGCACCTTCAGCTTGTCAATTTGGCCCAGCTTGCCCACTTGGTCAGCGAGGCCTTCGCCGACCGCAACCTCCTGCACGATCGCCGCCACGCCGACGCCGTCCTTGAGACGATCGGGCTGCTCGACCACGGTCAGCTGCGCGTGGCCGAGCCGATCGCCCAAGACGACGGCTCGCTGCAGTGGCAGGTCAACGCCTGGGTCAAAGAGGCGATCCTGCTGTATTTCGCCATCTCGCCGCTGCGCCAGCTGGAGGCGGGTGCGCTGGAATTCCACGACAAGATCCCGACCAAGCACAACCTGCTGGCCCAGGGCGTGCGCGTGGTGCCGCCCGGCGTGGCGCGCTACGGCAGCTTCCTGGAGCCCGGTGCAATCCTGATGCCGGGTTACGTCAACATCGGCGCGTACGTGGGCACCGGCACCATGGTCGACACGTGGGCCACGGTCGGCTCGTGCGCGCAGATCGGCAGGAACGTGCACTTGGCCGGCGGCGTGGGCATCGGCGGCGTGCTGGAGCCGCCCTCGGCGCGGCCGGTGATCATCGAAGACGGCTGCTTCGTCGGCTCGCGCGCCATCGTGGTCGAGGGCATGCACATCGAGCGCGAGGCGGTGATCGGCGCCGGCGTGGTCCTGACCTCGTCCACGGCGATCCTGGACGTGACCGGCCCCGAAGTGGTCGAGTACCGCGGCCGCATTCCGGCCCGCTCGGTGGTCATTCCGGGCACGCGGACCAAGCAATTTCCGGCGGGCGAGTACGGTGTGCCCTGTGCGCTGATCATCGGCCAGCGCAAGGCCTCGACCGACCTGAAGACCAGCCTCAATCAGGCCTTGCGCGATTACAGCGTCGCCGCCTGAGCCTGGTGAGGGCCCCGGTAACTACAAGTCGATCGCTGTGCCAATGGAGCGGTGCGACGAACCCGTTAGGGGGCGCGCACCCACGCTTACGTTTGGGTGCGACCCACCTAGCCGCAGTACAGGCCGGCGACAGAATCGACTTGATTGTGTTGCTGGCCTTACTTGGGCAAGATCCGCTCGAACGGCAGGTACGGCAGCAGCGCCTTGGGCATGGTGATCGAGCCATCGGCCTGCTGGTGGTTCTCGAGCACGGCGATGAGGCCGCGCGACAGGGCGATCGCCGTGCCGTTCAGGGTGTGGGCAAAGCGCGGCTTGCTGTCGGCGTCGGGCCGGTAGCGGATGTCGAGCCGGCGCGCTTGGAAGTCGGTGCAATTCGAGGTCGAGGTCACCTCGCCGTAGTCGCCGCGGCCGGGCATCCAGGCCTCGATGTCGAACTTGCGGTAGGCCGGCGCCCCCAAATCGCCCGAGGCGATGTCGAGCACCCGGTACGGGATCTCCAGCGCCGTGAACAATTCCTCTTCGATCGCCAGCAGTTCTTCGTGGTGCTGGTTCGACACCGCGGTGTCGCCTTCGCAGAACACGAACATCTCGACCTTGGTGAACTGGTGCACGCGGTACAGGCCGCGCGACTCGCGACCGGCGGCGCCCGCCTCGGTGCGGAAGCAGTGCGAGATGCCGGCGATCTTGATGGGCAATTGCCCGGGCTCCAGCAGGTTGCCGGCGAGCATGCCGCCGATGGTGATCTCGGCGGTGCCCACCAGGCACAGGTCGTGGTTGGCCACGCTGTAGACCTGGGTCTCGGCGCCGCGCGGGTTGAAGCCGATGCCCTCCAGGATCGCCGGCTTGGCCAGGTCCGGCGTTACCACCGGCGAAAAGCCCTTCTTGACCAGCAGATCGATGGCAAAGCGCTGCAGTGCCAGATCCAGTAGCACCATCTCGTTCTTCAGGAAGTAGAACTTCTGCCCGGCCACCTTGGCGCCGGCCTCGAAATCGACCAGGTTCAGCTTTTCGGCCAGGACCACGTGGTCCTGCGGCTGGAAGTCGAAGGTGCGCGGCGTGCCGACCTTGCGCAGCACCCGGTGATCGTCGTCGGTGTTGCCGATCGGCACCTCGGGGTGGGTCAGGTTGGGCAGTTCCTTGGCCAGTCCGTCGAGTTTGCCGTCCAACTCAGCTACTTGCTGCTCCATCTCGGGCGCCAGCGACTTGATGCGGCGGCCGATGCCCACCAGCCACGGCCGGTCCTTGGCCTGGCAGTCGGTCGGCTCGAACACGCCCAGGGCAGGGCGCAACCACTCGGGGATCAAGGCGAAAAGCTGCAGATCGTCGATCTCGGGCTTGCCGGTCTGCTTGGCGATCAGGTTGCCGACCATGCGCAGCTCTTCCAGCCGCGTCAGCACCACGTTGCGGGCCTGGTACGCCGACACGAGCCCCGGCACGTCGCCCTTGGCGTTGCGATTGACAATGTTTTTGGCGACTTCGTCGGCGTTGGCCACCACGAACTTGATGTCGAGCATGCGGTCCTCGGGCGGGGCGCAGGGTGCGCTGCGGTACGGGCTTGCTGCGCTCCGGGCCGAGCCCAGCGCGCGGGTCGAAAAGTGTAGCAGGGTGTGCGCGGGCCTGCACCTGCCCGCCGTGGCGGGGCCGAAGCTACTGACCGAGCAGCGGCTGCAGCCAGCCCGAGACCTGGGCGCGCTGGTCCCACGAGGTCAGCCAGGCGGCGCCGCGCTCCGTGCCGCGGATGACCGTGCGCACATGCGCCAGACCGCGCGACAGCTCGTCGATGGCGTTGCCGGCGTCGTCCGGTCCCGCCAGCAGCACCCACTTCTTGGCGGCGTGGGCCTGCCAGGCGCGGTCGTCGAAGCCGTCGCGCCGGCCCAGCGGATCCAGCGCGACCACCGCCAGGACCCGAGGATCGGTGCTGACTTGCAGGGCCGCCTCGCCCGCGCGCCCGGCGCCCGCCAGCACCACCGGCCGGCCGTCGGCAGGCAGGGCCGCCAGCACCGCCTGCAGTTTGCCGTGCATCGCCGCGCGTTGGGCGGTGCGGTCCTGGCCTACCGGCGTGGGATCGGCGGCCAGCAGCACCACGGCGATGTCGCGATGCGTCCACAGGCTTTTGACCAACGGCCGCCACAGCTCGGGGTCGCCGCCGGCCTCGCTCGCCGCCACCAGCCACGCCGTGCCGCGCCGCTGCGGTTGCCAGACCTCGCCCCGCAGAGGACCGGCACTCCAGGGCGAACCCTCCACGAAATCCGCGGCTTTGCGCTCGACGAATGGCGGCTCGCCGGTGGGAGTGGCCGGTTCGGGCAGGGTCTCTGGTGTCAGGATGTGGTGCACCGGTTCGGGCGGCGGCGGCGCCGAGCCCTGCCAGAACCACACCACGGCGCCGACTGCGGCCAGCGCCCCCAAACCAATGCCTATGCGCTGCAGAGTCGTCATGGGCACATCTTGGCGCCGAGGAGGTTCGGCATGCAACCGTTGGCCACCTGCAGGCATACGGACGTTTGGCCAAGGCGGCGGTCTTCTGGCAGACTGCAGAGAGCGCCGCCGCGCCAGACTGTGCAGACCCATGGCCTTGTCCAGCTATGCCGCCCGCCATTTGCTCGTTGCCGCTGCGATCGCCGCGGGCGCGGGCTGCGGGGCCGTGCCCGACAAGGCGGTCGCTGCCGACGTGGCAGTCGCCGACGCGTTCCCGGCCGATGCCGCTCCGGATGCGCCACTGGCCGACGCCCAGGGCCAGGGCGACTTGGTCGCGGGCGACCTGAACGACCCCGCCGACGCTGCCCCGCTGGCCGACAGTGCCACCCAAGCCAGCGATGCGGCCGATGCCACCGCCGATGTCACCGAAGTGTCGGATGCGGGCGCCGATGCGCTGCCCGACAGCGACGCGCCGACCGGCGATGCGGACGCGGCGGGCGAGACGGTGGATGCCGCGATCGATGCCGGGCCACAGGTCTGTTTTCACGTGGCACCGCCTGGGGCCGATGCTTGGGTGGCCGATGTGCCGGCTCCGGCAGCGGTTTGCGCTGAAGTCGCACCTCCCGAGTGGTTCGACGGCCAGCCTTTGCCGCCGCCGACCCTTGACCTCAAGGTGGGCTGGCGCGACGCGGCCGGAGCCTGGCATCCGTACAACAACGGCGATTGGGTGCCGTTGCTGACGGCCAACCAAGGGGGCTTCCATGTGGAGTTGGTGCCCGTAGCGACGGTCCCGGGCCAGACCGCCGCCGCCCTGGGCCTGCAGTTGCAGTCGTTCACACTGTTTGGCTGCGAACAGATCGGCAACGCGGCCACCGCCATGAGCACCTTTGTGCAGACCACCGGGCCCGAAGGCGAGTACACCCTGGACCCGGCCAAGCAAGTGTTCACCATCTTTGGCACGGGCATTGGAAATATTGATAAGTACTGCGGAATCTGGATTCACGTCTACTGGCGGGTTCGCGTCAAGGGCTCCAATCAGTGGGGCGAAGCCGTGCGCTTGTTGCGAACCTACAATTCGCTACCTGCGCCCAAGGGTTAGTCCGCTGGCGGCGCTGCGCCGATGTGCGCGACCGGGAGCTGTCTGCGGCCGTGGTCGCCGTGCGCCGGGGCGATGGCAGTCAGGGGGCGGCAGCGTCTAATTGCGGCATTCGCGACAGGAATTTGCAGTTGTCTCCCATTTGACACTGCAAGCGAGGGAATGGTACCGTTGCCGGGACCTCTCTGGGAGGAGATCATGGGTCTTCGTTTGGTGAATCCTTTGTCGGTGCGCGGCTCTATGCCTGGTTTGGCGCGGAGCGGTGAGCGGCTGTCCAACCTGCAATCGGGCCAGAGCCTGTGGCGCGCGTCTGCGTGGCTGGCGGCGCTGCTGGCCGCCGGGCTGCTGGCTGCGTGTGGCGACGATCCGGTCACGGTTGCCGGGTCCACCGCCGACACCACGGCGAATCAGGACATCGACACCTCGGTGGGCGGCACCGACATTCAGGCGCCGCCGGACACCGCTGCCGACACCGCCGACACCACTCCGCCCGACGTGGAAGCCGACGTGCAACCCGACGTGACGCCGGACACCGCCGACACCACGGGGATGTGCCCGGGGGCCGCCGGCTGCACGTGCGCGGACGACAGCAAGTGCGACGGCGGCAAGTGCATCGACACGCCCGATGGCAAGAAGTGCGCCAAGCCGTGCGTCAAGGTCGAAGACTGCGCCAGTGGCTATGCCTGCGCCTCGCTGGGCAGCACCGACGCCACCTCGTTCTGCGTGCCCCAGCATCTGTCGATCTGCGCGCCCTGCAACACCAACGCCGACTGCCAGGTCCAGGGCCTGCAGGACTCGTACTGCTTGGACTACGGCACGGCCGGCAAGTTCTGCGGCGGCGCCTGCACCGCGGACAGCAACTGCCCGAACGGCTACACTTGCAGCGAAGTCAAAGAGGGCACCGCCAAGCAGTGCAAGCTGAAGGACACCGCCGCCACCTGCGAGTGCAGCGCCTGGGCCAAGGCCAAGGGCGTCGAGACCACCTGCGCCGTGACCAACGACCAGGGCTCGTGCACGGCCAAGCGCAAGTGCGGTGACGCCGGCCTGGAAGCCTGCAAGGCCAAGACGCCCGCGGCCGAGACCTGCAACGCCGACGACGACAACTGCGACGGCAAGGTCGACAACCTGGCGGCCGACTTCACCTGCTTCAAGAAGGGTTTCTTGGACTCGGGCAGCAAGACCGCCTGCACCAAAGACACCGACTGCACCACCGCCGGCGAGGCCTGCGATGAGGACGCCAAGGTCTGCAAGGTCCTGATCGGCAAGTGCCAGGGCAAGCCCCAGTGCGGCAGCAGCGGTGCACTCATTTGCGCGGAAGCGGCCATCCCGACTCAGGAAATCTGCGACGGCAAGGACAACAACTGCGACGGCAACATCGACGAAGGCTTTGCGTGGAAGAGCCCGGTCGACGGCAGCGACGTCAAGGTCGGCGCGGCTTGCGGCGTGGGCCCCTGCGCCGGCGGCACCGTGCTCTGCAAGGACAACCTGACCGCCGTTTGCACCACCTACGCCAACGCCGCCAAGGAAAGCTGCGACGGCGCCGACAACGACTGCAACGGCCAGACCGACGACGCCGCCTGCGACGACAGCGATGCCTGCACGATCGACGCCTGCGACGCCGCCGGCAAGAAGTGCAGCAACACCGCCAAGGACTGCGCCGACACCGACCAGTGCACCGAGGACAAGTGCGACAGCAAGACCGGCGACTGCAGCCACCCGCAGTACAGCGGCTCGTGCAGCGACGGCAATGCCTGCACGCTGGGCGACGCCTGCGGTGCCGGCGCCGGCGGCAGCTGGGTCTGCATGTCGGGCGGCACCGCCGACAAGTGCGACGACAACAACACCTGCACCGACGACAGCTGCGACCCCGGCACCGGCTGCGTGCACCAGCCCAATGCCGCCACCAGCCCCTGCTACACCGGCAAGGACGGCACGCAGGGCGTCGGCACCTGCAAGGGCGGCAACTACGCCTGCGCCAGCGGCCAGATCGACAAGACCAAGTGCATTGGCGAGGTCACGCCGGCGGCCAACGAGGCCTGCGACGGCCTGGACGACAACTGCAACGGCCAGACCGACGAAGGCTGCAAGCCGACCGCCGTCACTGTGACGTTCTCGTCGGCCTACGTGTCTGGCAACACCGGCACCGACAAGAAGCTGCAGCTGCTGGTCGGCCCGTCGGGCCCGGTGGGCGCGGCGACGGGCACCGGCAAGTACAATGTCAACTTTGGATTCCTGGCGTGGCTGATGCAGCTCATGGGCAAGTAGGGACCTGACCATCCTGAACGCCGCTGGGACCATCCGCTCAGCGGCGTTCGGCATTTTTGCACTTTGACGACTTCTTGGTGTGACGACGATGCTGACGCGCGAACAATTGCAGGCCAAGCTGGACGAGCGCGTGCTCGTCTTCGACGGCGCCATGGGCACCGAGCTGTACGAGCACGGCTTCACCTTCGACAAGGCCTTCGAGGGCCTGAACCTGACCCAGCCGGCGGCGGTGCGGCGGATCCACCGCGCCTACGTGGACGCGGGCGCGGCGGTGATCACCACCAACAGCTTTGGCGCCAATCGCTTGCGCTTGTTGCGCTCGGGCCTGCAGGAGCAAGTGACCGAGATCAACCGGGCGGCGGTGGCCCTGGCCCGCGAGGCGGCGTCGGTCCGGCCACCCCACAACCGGCCGCTGGTGGCGGCGTCGATCGGGCCGCTGGGGCAGCCGCTGGCGCCCGTGGGTCGGCTGCCGCGCGAGGTGGGCAAGTCTGCATTTGCCGAGCAGGTTCGCGCGCTCCTGGGCGCGGACCCGGACCTGTTCATCTTGGAGACGTTCTCGGACCTGAGCGAGCTGCAGCTGTGTGCCGAGGCCCTGACCGAGCTCGCGCCCGGCTGCGCGTTTGTGGCGCTGGCGACCTTTACCGACGACGGCAAGACCCTATTTGGCCACAAGCCCGAGGAAGTGGTGCGGACCATGCTGGCGGCGGGCGCGGCGGCCGTGGGGGCCAACTGCTCGACCGGTCCGCAGGGCCTGGATCCCGTGCTCGAGCGGATGCGCAAGGTGCCGGGGGCGCGGCTGTATGCGGCGCCGAACGCGGGCATGCCGCGGCTGGTCGATGGCCGTTACGTGTATGTCTCGACGCCGGATTACTTTGGCGAGTGGGCGGTGCGGATGGCCGAGGCCGGGCTGCGCGGCGTGGGCGGTTGCTGCGGCACCAAGCCGGCGCACATCGCCCGGATGGTCGACGCGGTGGGGGTGCGCGCGCCTGTGCAGCGGGCCAGCGCGTCGGGGGCTTTCGAGGTCCGCGAAAACCCAGAAGAGAGCGGCATCGTTGTGCCGGTGGAGGCCCTGTCGACCTTTGATGCCAAGCTGGGCGACGGCCGCTTCGTGGTGTCCGTCGAACTCGATCCGCCGCGCGGCGTGGACGCCGACAAGCTGGTGCACGGCGCGGTGGCGCTCAAGCAGGCGGGAGTCGACGCCATCAACATCGCCGACTCGCCGCTGGCCACGGCCCGCATGAGCCCGCTGGCGCTGGCGGTGCTGATTCGGCAACAGGTCGATATCGAAGTGCTTTTGCACGTATCGTGCCGCGACCGCAACCTGCTGGGGCTGCTGAGCGAGTGCATGGGCGCCCATGCGCTGGGGATGCGCCACATGCTGTGCGTCACCGGCGATCCGCCGTCGCTGGGCGACTATCCGGGTGCCAAGGGCGTGTTCGAGGTCGACTCGATCGGCCTGGTCGACACCCTGCAGAAGCTCAACCGTGGCCTGGACGCCAACGGCAAGGCGCTGCCGTTTACCGCCAACTTCCGCATCTCGTGCGCGGTGAACCCGACTGCTGTCGATCTGCCCAAGGAAATCGAGCGCTTCCATCGCAAGGTCGACGCGGGCGCGCAGTACGCCCTGACCCAGCCGCTGTACAGTCCGGCGGACCTGGAGCGGTTCGTCGAGCTGGCCAAACCGACGATTCCGCTGCTGGTCGGCGTGTTGCCGCTGCGCAATGCCCGCCATGCGCACTTCATCCACCACGAGGTCCCTGGGATGGCGATTCCGCAGACCATCCGCGACCGCATGGCCCGGGCCGGCGAGCGCGGGCCCGAGGAAGGTGTGGCGATCGCTCGCGAATTCATCGAGGCGGTGCGCAGCGGCGTGGCCGGCACCTACCTGATGCCTCCCTTCAACAAGTTCGAGATGGCGGTGGACGTGCTGCGGGGCATCCTGTAGCGCGACCAGGGCGTTCGGCAGGGCGAGATCTGCAAATCGTCCATCTATTCAGCAAGTAGAAAATGGGTGCAAGGTTCTGGGCCCCGCCTGCGGCGGACTGGCGACAAAACTTGTCGCTTCGTCGCCCGTGCGAGCGGCCTGCCGGCCCTCTGCAGCTGAGCCGAAGGGTAGGCAGACGGAATCCAATAATTTCGCCGAGTAGAAAATGGGTGCTTTGTTCTGAAGCCTACGGTTCGACGCTGTCGCGCTCGGGCTCGGCCGGCTGGTCCGCGCTGGCGGTGGCCGCGCCGGGCAGGGCATGCCCCGGATCGACCACCGGCCAGCGCAAGTTGACGACCTGGCCGCCGCGATGCACATCGACGGCAATCTCGCTGGCGCCCTTGGCGCGCTGGTAGACGGTGAGCAAGTCGCCGGGGGTCACGATGCGCTGGTGCTGGACCTGCAGCAACAGGTCGCCGGGGCGGAGGTCGAAGCGGCTGGCCACCGGCGAGCCGTCGAACACCGACACGATGCGAAAGCCGATGAACTTGCGATCGGTCCCGCGCACTGGCTCCAGCGGCACCTTGGACAGCATCCAGCCCGGCCCGGCGGCGAGCACCCGGTCGAGGACGGCGCGCGGGATGGCTGGGGCGTTCTGGGTCCAGTCGGCGTGGTCGGCGCGGCCAGCCCGGCCCGAGGTCCGCACAGCACCCGACGCGCGGGCTGACCGACGCGGCGGTGGCGAATCCTCTACGTCGGGCGCCGAGCACGCCGCCACGGCGACGGCCAAGCTCAGGTAGACCAAGGGGCGCCTCACGGTGCCTTGCCGCAAAAGCTCTGGCCGTCCAGCGTGCACGGCGCCGCGGCCGACGGGTCCGATGTCGCGGCGCACTTGCCGGCGCTGCGGCACGTCATGCCACTCCGGCACTCGTTGTCCGGCGAGCACGCGCGCATGCACCAGCGCGTGTCGAAGCCGAAGTCCACGCAGGTGGCCTCGGCCGGGCATTCCCCTTCGCGGCAGCCGACCTTGAGGCAGTACCCATCCGTGAAGGTCGTGTCGCAGGTCAAGGTGGTGCCGCACTGGCTGTTGTAGGTGCACTTGTCGCCCACGGCTGGTGTACAGCCAGCACCGAGCGCGACCAGGACGGCGAGCAACGCGAGGCGCAAGCTCATTTCGCACTCCCGGAGCCCGAACCGGAGCCCGAACCCGAACCCGAACCGGAGCCCGAACCGGAGCCCGAACCCGAACCCGAACCCGAACCGGAGCCCGAACCCGAACCCGAACCCGAACCCGAACCCGAACCGGAGCCCGGAGCCGAACCCGCCCCGGTCGCCGGGCCCGGCTCGGCGCCAGTCGGTGTAGCGGCGGCCGCACCCAGCGCCGGCTTGCCGCCAGG
This sequence comes from Deltaproteobacteria bacterium, assembly GCA_016218865.1. Classification (GTDB taxonomy): domain Bacteria; phylum Myxococcota_A; class UBA9042; order UBA9042; family UBA9042; genus SXRM01. The sequence continues at coordinate 48,983 of JACRCU010000311.1, forward strand.
GCACGCTTGCGCATAGGCGGCCGCCACCGTGGCGCGGGCCCAGTCGCGGTCGAGCTTGGCCGCCGCGGCGAAGGTCTCCGCGAAGTCGCGCGCCGACCGGTAGCCCAGGTCGGTGTAGATCTTGGGCAGCGGCGCCGCATAGCCGATGATCTGGCAACGGATCGTCGCAAAATCCTTGGCCAGCTTGACTTTGTCGACGTTCGCCGCCGTCGCCGTGGCTGGCCCAGGCAGTCCGACGCTGGGCGCACCGGCCTTGTCCGCCGGCAGCGGCGGCTTGGGCGGCTCGGTCTTGCCGCAGGCCACCGCTGCCAACAGCGCCGCCGCCGTCGCCAACTTCGCAAATTCTCTGATCATTACGCCCTACCGACCCAGCGCCGCCGCGCCCGGATAGACTGCCGACGCACCCAGGGCTTCCTCGATGCGCAACAACTGATTGTACTTGGCCGTGCGCTCGCCGCGCGACAGCGAACCCGTCTTGATTTGGCCGCAGCCGGTGGCCACCGCCAGGTCGGCAATCGTCGAGTCCTCGGTCTCGCCCGAGCGGTGCGACATCACCGCCCGGTAGCCGTGCTTGCCGGCCAGGGCCACGGCGTCCAGCGTCTCGGACAGGCTGCCGATCTGGTTCACTTTGATCAAGATGGCGTTGGCGATGCCGCTGTCGATGCCGCGCTGCAGGCGCACCGGGTTGGTGACGAACAGGTCGTCGCCGACCAATTGGATCTTGTCGCCGCACAGGTCGGTCAGGCGCTTCCAGCCGGCCCAGTCGTCTTCGGCCATGCCGTCTTCGATGCTGACGATCGGGTACTTCTCGGCCAGGCCCGCCAGGTAGGCGGCAAAGTCGTTGGGCGACAGCTGCCGATTCTCGCTGTGCAGGCTGTAGACCTGCTTGTCGGCATCGAAGAACTCGGAGCTCGCCACATCCAGCGCCAGCGCCAGGTGCTTGCCGGGCTCGTAGCCCGCGGCGGCGATGGCCTGCGTCAGGTAGTCCAACGCCTCGGCATTGCTGCCCAGGCGCGGCGCGAAGCCGCCCTCGTCACCCACGGTGGTGGTCAGGCCCTTCTTGCCCAGGATCTTCTTGAGCTGGTGGAAGGTCTCGGCCGCGGCGCGCAGACCCTCCGCAAAGGTGGGCAGGCCGATCGGCATCACCATGAATTCCTGGATGTCCAGGCCGCCCGCTGCGTGGGCACCGCCGTTGATCAGGTTGCACATCGGCACCGGCAGCACCCGCGCGTTGGCGCCACCCAGCCACCGCCACAGCGGCAGCCGGTACTGATCGGCCGCCGCACGCGCCGCCGCCAGCGACACGCCCAGGACGGCGTTGGCGCCCAAATTGGCTTTGTTGGCGGTACCATCCAGGGCCAGCATCGCCGCATCCAGCCCGCGCAGATCGGCGGCATCGCGCCCGACGATCGCCGGCGCCAAGCGCTGGTTCACGTTGTGCACCGCCTTCTGCACGCCCTTGCCCAGGTAGCGGCTGTCGCCGTCGCGCAGCTCCAACGCTTCGTGGGTACCGGTCGACGCGCCCGAAGGCACCATCGCCCGGCCGAATCCGCCTCCCTGCAGGTAGACATCGACCTCGACGGTGGGGTTGCCGCGCGAATCGAGCACCTCGCGGGCATGGACACGAAGGATACTGGTCTGCATGAGGATCTCCTGGTTCGGTGGCCCGCTTCGGGCGGCCAGCAGGGTACCCCTTTGCGCCTCTGGCGGCAATCGCGCACGCGCCCAGGCTGGCCGATGGCTTGCGCCGGATGCCGCAGTTTTGTCACAGTAGCCGCGCGGCCAGCGCCGCGGAGTTCGCCATGCAACGTTTCAAAGCTGCCGTCGTGCAGATGCGCTCGACCGAGGACATCGACCAAAACCTGAAGCGTGCCGGAGAGTTGGTTCGTGCCGCCGCCGCCGACGGCGCCCAACTCATCACCCTGCCCGAGAACTGCACCTTCTTGCGCATCAGCGCCAACTTCAACGTGGGCGAGACCCTTGATGGCCGAATCGCCACCTTCTTCGCCGAGTTGGCGCGCGAGGTGCAGGCCGCCATCCTGCTCGGCTCGTTCCAAGAGCTGGCGCCCAGCGGTCACCGCGTCTACAACACCCAGGTCCTGTTCGGGCCCGACGGCGAGATCGTCCAGAAGTACCGCAAGGTTCACCTGTTCGACATCGACATCCCCGGCCAAGTGACCATGCGCGAGAGCGACAACGTCGCCCCGGGCGGCGAGGCCGTCACCGCCGACCTGTTCGGCACCCGCCTGGGCATGTCGATCTGCTACGACCTCCGCTTCCCCGAGCTGTACCGCAAGCTGCTGGACGCTGGCGCCGAAGTGCTGCTGATCCCCGCCGCCTTCACCATGCAGACCGGCAAGGATCACTGGGAAGTCCTGCTCCGCGCCCGCGCCATCGAGAACCAGTGCTACGTGATCGCCGCGGGCCAGCACGGCCACCACGGCGGCGCCCGCACCAGCTACGGCCACTCGATGATTATTGACCCGTGGGGTCTGGTGGTGGCGCGCTGCTCGGACGGCGAGGGCTTCGCCACCGCGTGGCTGGACCCGAACCTGGTGGCCAGCGTGCGGCGCAACCTGCCGTGCGGCGAACACCGGCGCTTCCGCTAGCCAAAGCCCAACGGATGGCGTCGCGCGCCAAAAAACGCAGGCGGCGACGCGGGGCCTTTTGATGCGGCGGCTTTTGCGCCATACTCCTGCAATTGAACTGCGCGAGGTCGTTCCGCCGTGCTCACATTTCTGAACCCGAATCTGGCCTTGCTCGCGGCGGGCCGCACGTTCGGTCGCAGCTTGGCGTTGGCCCTGCTGCTGGCCGCCAGTGCTGTACCGCTGGCCATTGCCCGTCCGGCGGCTGCGGCCACGGCTGGCGACATCGAGGCGGCCAAGACGCTCGTCGAAGACGAGAAGTACTACGACGCCTTCAGCAAGCTCGACGACATCCTCAACAGTGTCTCGCCCGGCGACCCGGCCCGCAACGCGGCCCAATTGCTGCAGGGCAAGGTCTTGATGGGGCTGGGGCTGTACCAGTCGGCGCTCCGCAGCTTCGACTCGGTCAGCGTGCCGGCCGATCACCCGTTCTACAAAGAGAAGATTAAGTACTTCCTGCAGATTCAGCGCGCGGTGCCCGGCGACCTGGCGACCCTGGAGCGTCTGGCCGACGCGCCCGAAGCGGTGCACAACCAAGACGACCTGGACGAGGTGCGCTTCCTGCTCGGCCGGTACTACTACGGTGTGGGTGAATTCGACAAGGCGATCGCCAAGTTGCAGGTCATCAAGCCCAGCGCCAAGGAGTTCTACCTCAAGGCCCGCCACCTGATCGGCGTCATCTACATCACCCCCAAGATGCAGAAGTACGACATGGCGGTCGAGGCGTTCAAGGACATCCTGCGCTTTGAAGAAACCATGGGCGCGCCCAGCTACTTCGCCCAATACCGCGACATGGCCAACATGAGCCTGGGCCGGCTGTTCTACTCCGCGCGCCAGTTCGAGGCCGCCGGCCGCTACTACGACCGCGTGACCGAAGGCACTTCGGCCTGGCTCGACTCGCTGTTCGAGCTGGGTTGGACCTACTTCCAGATCGGCCGCATCGACCGCGTGCTGGGCCAGTTGCACACCCTGAACTCGCCGTTCTTCGAAGACCGCTACTATCCGGAAGCCCGCGTGCTGGAAGCGCTCATCTTGTTCCGCACCTGCCGCTTCAGCGAGACGCTGGTCACCGTGCAGAAGTTCTTGCGCGACTACAAGCCGCTCAAGAAGGAGCTGGATGCCCAGCTGTCGGGCCAGCGCACCGACGCCGAGTTCTACGACTACCTGTTCAGCCTCTCGCGCGACAAGAAGTCGCTGTCCGTGCAGCTGCGCCGCATCTTCAACGTGGCCCTGAGCGACAAGCGCTTGCAGCGCGCCTTTGGCGCCGTGGTCCAGGCCAACGACGAGTACGCCGGCCTGGAGAAGCTGGAGCGCAACACCAAGGCCACCGCAGCCGCCGCGCAACTCCGCGAAGACATGGGTCGCGTCCGCGCCGTGATGATCGCCGAAGCCGGCGGTCTGGCCCGCCAGCGGCTGACGCGCGTGCGCGAAGATCTGACCGAAATCATTCGCCAGGGTCTGCGCATCAAGTACGAGTCGCTCAAGGCCCGCCGCGGCTCGATCAGCGACGCGGTCCGCGCCGACATGGCCGAAACCGCCAAGGCCACCACCGAGCCGCGCCAAGAGGACGAAGAGCACATCGTTTGGCCGTTCGACGGCAGCTACTGGCGCGACGAGCTCGGCGGCTACACCTACGAGGCGCAAAGCAAGTGCACCGTCAAGGAACTTGGCCGCGCGGCAGTTGGCGCCGATGCGCCCAAGGTCGGCGGCAAGGCGGGCACCAAGCTCGACAAGGCGGGAGCGTCCGGCGCCGACAAGGGCGACAGCGACAAGGCGGAGGGCGGCAAGTGATGCGCAGCACCATGCACATTTTCGACACCGCGCGGCGCGGCCGATCCTGGTCGGCGCTGGGGCTGGTCGCCTTGCTCTGCTCGTCGCTCCTCTGCTCTTCGCTGTTGCTGGGCGGCGGCGCGGCGCTGGCGGCCGGCAAGGGCAAGGACAAAGACGGCGGCGAGCCCAAGCAAAAGGGCGAGGTCTCGGTCATCAAGCGGCCCAAGGTCAAGCCCGCCGATGGTGCGGCCAAGTCGGGCGATGCAGCGGCCGACAAGGGCGCGGCCGGGGCCAAGAAAGAGGCCAAGAAGATCGGCCCCGGCGCACCGGAACAGCGCCGCGGCCGCGAGAAGTCCAGCGTCGAAGACATCGACGACGAGCTGGCGATCTTGCGCGAGTTGCTCGACATCGAGCGCGGCAGCGAGACCGAGGCCGACACCCTGCTGGAAATCAGCTACGTGCTCTGGGACCGCGCGCTCGCCTACGAGCTCGAGGCCCACGACGTCAAGCTGGAGACCTGCCTGGCCAGCGACGACAAGGAAGACAAGCACCGCTGCGAGATCGAGCAGCAGAACCTGCTGGAGCAGTCGCGCGCCGCCAAGCTGGACGTGATCAACCACCTCAAGCGCATTGAACGGGCATTCCCCAAATTCGCCAAGCTAGACGAGGTGTTGTACTCGCTCGCCTACCACCTGGGCGAGATCGATCGGCCGGGCGAAGCGGTGGATGCGTACATGCGCCTGGTGCGCAAGACGCCCAAGTCGAGCTACGTGCCCGACGCCTTCCTGGGCATCGGCAACTACTACTTCAGCAAGAACAACGGCACCGAAGCCATCAAGTGGTACACCAAAGCCCTTGATTTCCCGGATGCTCCTGTGTTCGGCTGGGCGCTCTATTACATCGCTTGGGTGCACTACAACACCCAGAACTGGAAGCAGGCCGTCGCGGGCTTCGTCCGGGTGCTCGACTACAGCAAGCGCGAGGCGCGCGGCCGCGTGACCTTCATCGAGGACGCCGGCAAGTACCTGGTCCGTTCGTGGGCCGAGTTTGGCAACCCCAAGGAAGCGCTGGCCTTCTTCAAGCGCGCCGCCGAGGGCAGCGAGATCATGCTGCTCGACATGCTGGCGCAGTACTTCAGCGAGGTCTCGCAGTTTGCCAAGAGCAACGACGTGCTGGATCAGCTCATCGAGTTTGCCAAAGAAGATCAAGAGATGCTGCGCTACCTGGTGCTGCGCCTGGACAACAGCTACAAGCTCCACGACCTGAACGAGACGGTCAAGTCGGCGCAGATGGTGTCGAACGCGCTCAAGCACGGCTTTAAGGTGTCGGCCAAGCGCCTGGATGACCTGGAAATGTTGATGGCCGAGATTGCCACCACCTTCCACGGCGAGTACGAGAACACCCAGGTCATCACCACCCTGGAAATGGCCGAGAAGATGTATCGCCTGTACGGCGAGCACTTCGAGAAGGGCGCCAACTCCTACGGCATGCTCTACAACCACGCCCTGGCGTTGTTCCAGCTCAAGCGTTGGACCGAGGCCGCGACGATGTACGAGCGCGTCATCGAAGTGGAGCCCACCGGCAAGTACGCCGAGCCGGCGGCCCACCGGGCTTTGGTGTGCTACATCAACTTGCAGGACCTGTCGTCGGAGACCAGTGAAAAGGCTCAGGATCTGACCGACACCCGCCCGGTGCCGCTGACCCCCGAGGAAGAAAAGGTGGCCCGCGCCTGCGAGCGGTACGTCGACACGGCCGAGAAGAACAAGATCGACGACGAAGACGTGCCCAAGGCCATGTTCATCGCCGGCCGCCTGTACTACCAGCGCAATCAGTTCGACAAGGCCGCGGCGATGCTGGGCAAATTCGTGCAGCGCTACCCGGCGCACGAGTACGCCTACGACGGCGCGCGCCTGATGGTTTCGGCCCTGTGGCTGGGCCAGGACGGCAAGGGCCTGCGCGAGTGGGTCGACAAGCTGATCCAGGACCCGCGCTTCAACCGCGACAGCCTGGGCGTGACCATTACCGAATTCAAGTCGAACGAAGAGTACAACAAGTGCATCGAGCTGCGGGACCAGCCCGTCAAGGCCGCCGAGTGCTTGGTGACCTACGCCAACGGCTTCAAGGACAAGAACCCCGAGAAGGCGGCCCAGGCCATGTCCGGCGCGGCGCGCTTCTACCGCACCGCCAAGAAGCGCGACCACATCATCGAGACCTATCGCAACCTGGCCGCCACCTTCCCCACCGACAAGCGCGCGCCGCAGTCGCTGTTCGAAATCGGCGAGATCTATCGCGAATCCGCGGACTTCCGCCAGGCGGCCGACAGCTACGAAGCGTTCGTCAAGGCCTTCCCCACCCACGAGAAGGTGCCGCAGGCGCTGGCGACGGCGACCCGTTACCGCGAATTGCTCGGCGACTTCGACAAGGTGGTCGAGGACGGCGAATTGTTCCTTACGACCTTCAGCAAGGACAAGCGCGCCGCCGAAGTGGCCTACAACGTGTCCGTGCAGGCCATCAACAAGGGTGACTGGAAGGGCGTCATCAAGGCCTCCGACAAGTTCTTGAAGCGCAGCGACAATATCCCGCTGGAACTGCAGCTGGCCGCCATGACCAACACCGGCACGGCGCAGTTCAAGCTGAACATGGGCGACCGCGGTCTGGCGCTATTCAAGAAGGTGTCCGACGCCGCCGAGCAGCTGCAAACCGCTGGCAAGTTGGCGGAATTGCCGGCCGTGGGCCGCGACGCCATCGTGCAGGCGCTGTTCATGCGCGGCGAACTCGAGTTCGAGAAGGTGCGTGCGCTCAAGGGCGCGCCCAAGAACCTGGAGGCCGCCACCAAGCTGGTCGCCGAGAAGGCCACCAAGGTTGCCGAAGCCGACAAGGTCTACGCCGAAGCCGAAGCCGCCAAGAACGCCCAGTGGACGGCCGCCGCTTCGAGCCGCCGTGGTCGCATCTGGCAGGACATCGCGAGCAGCATCAAGAACCTGCCGCCGCCGCCGGCCTTCAAGACCGACGAGCTCAAGACCGAGTGGCTGCAGCAGGTGAGCGAGAAGGCCGCGCCGCTGTTCGATCGGGCCAAGGAGCGGTACCGCGAGGCCCTGAAGAAGGCTGCCGAGATCTTCGCCTTCGACAGCTACTGGGCCGAGGCGCGCGACAACCTGAAGACCCTGGATGGCAAGTTCGCCGAGGCGACGGACATCAAGGAATTCATGGTGGAAGAGGGCAGCCTGAAGTACGACGACAGCGCCAAGCCCGCCGACGTGATCAAGGAGACCCGCTACAAGCTGTTCGACCTGTCGACTGGCGCGGCGGTGGACGAGTCGGCGACGCCGGCGCCGGCCCAGGCCGAGACGACGGTGGCCGCCAACCCCGAGATGGCCAAGGCCTATACCCGTATGGCGTTTGCCCACTTCGCCCAGGGCCAGTACCGCGAGGCGCTGTTCTCGGCGTCCTACGGTATGCGCAACGCGCCCGAGCTGAAGAAGTCGGCGATGCTGTGGCGGATTTTGGCGGCGTCCTACAAAGAACTCGGCCAGGTGCGCGAGTCGCTGGTGGCCTACGAAGAGGCGGGCAAGGCCGACGAGAAGCAGGTCGATGCGCTGCTCAACGCCGCGGCGGTCACCATGCGCTACCTCGACTTCGAGAACGCGGTGCGGCTGCTCGACGAAGTCCTGAAGCGCGATCCCGAGAACTACTGGGCGGTGGTCACCAAGCCCGTGGCCATGCGCCGCCTGAGCGACGACCCGGCCAAGGCCAAGGAAGCGCTGGCGGTGTTCGATATCCTGGCCGAGAAAGAGACCCGGCCGCAGCTGCACTACAACCGCTGCGTGGTGGCCCAGGCCGTCTTGACCGGCGGCAAGCCCGAGCTGCAGAAGGCGCTGGAAATCTGCCAGAAGTCGCTGGAAGTGGTGGGCACCAAGTTCGCCAAGTACAAAGAACTGGAGACCCGCGTCAAGGGCCTGAAGACCACCATCGAGTTCATGCCGTAGAACGTCAATCAGAAACCTCCGAGGCCCCGAGCAACGGAGACGCGGTCTGACGAAAACTCAATGATGCTGGGTGGGTCGCTAGGGCAAAAACAAGGCGAAGGGGACGCGACCCGCCGCGACGTGGACCGTTGGATTCGGGCTTCTGATCGGTGCACTAGGCTGGCCCGGATCGCAGCGGCACACACACTTCGGCGCCGCCCGCACTTCCTGGCGTCGCAGCGCAAGACTCTGCACAAAGTCTAGGGATTTTGGCTGTACCACGCCGCTGCTGCGGCGGCCGCCAGATCCAGCGCCGCCAGCGCGCCGTCGGCCTCGCCTTTTTCGAAGTCGCCGGCGGTCTGCGCCATTGCGTTGGTGACGTGGGCAAAGCACGCCACGGGGTACTGGCGGGCCTGCGAGAAGGCATACAGGGCCGCGGCTTCCATCTCGACGGCGACGAGGCCCTCGGCGCGGCGGGCGGCGACGGCGGCCTCTGTCTCGCGGTAGGGGGCGTCGGTGGTCCACACAGCCCCGGCGCGCACTTGTAGGCCCTCGCGCCCGTCCAAGGTCGCCATCGCGGCGGCTACGGCCGGCAGCGGCCCTGCAAACGGCTCTGGCGGCAGGTAGTGGTAGCTGGTGCCCTCGTCGCGCAGGGCTCGCTCGATGCGCACGAAGCAGGGCAACTCCAGCCCGGGCGCCAGCTGGCCCGCCGAGGTGATGCTCAGCAAGAGCTGACCGCCGCTGGCGAAAACCTGCTCGGCCACCAGCACCGCGAACGGTGCGCCCACCGCACAGGCTACGATGCCCAGCTCGCGGCCGCGCCAGGCCACCTTCCACATCTGGGTGTGGTAGCAGGCCCAGGCGGTCGCGGGCTGACCCAGGCCGACCCGGCGCAGGTAGCGCACGATGTCGCCGTCGGGGTCGAGCAGGCACACCGCGGGAATGGCCGCGTCGGGGAGACCGCGCTGCCGGCGCGCCTCGCGCAGCAGGTTGGCCGGCTGGAACAGCGACGGCTGCTGCGGATGCTTGTCTTCCAGGATCGGGAGGCGCGGCGAGGCCATGGCCTACTCAGCTGGCATCGCGCCGGGGGGCATCGCCATCTGGACACCCGGCGGCAGTCCGGCCGGTGCACCAGCGGGCTTGCTGTCGGCCTTCTCTTCGAAGTCGGCGGCCTTCTTCTTCAGGCGGCCGGCGCTCCAGGTGGCCAGCTTGAACACGTCGCCTTGACCCGCCGCGGCGCCCGCGCGACCAAAGGAGTTGCTGTCTTTCTCTTTGGTCAGCGCCACAAGCCACGGTCCGTCGGCGAATTGCAGGGTCAGGGTGACTTCGGGCGCATCCACACCCGCCGCACCCGGCGTGACGTCGGCGGCGAAGTCGACCTTGATGCTGTCGCGGTCGCCCACGCACGACTCGATGGCGGCGCTGCTGGCCTTGGGGTTGCCGGCGAGCGCCCACTTGTCGCCCTGTTTGCTGGCCTGCAGGGTGCCGTCGGGGCCGGTCAGGCTGAAGCTGCTGGCCTCCTTGCCCTTGTGCTGGCCCAGCAGTGCCCGGTTGCGGATCTGGTCCAGCTTCTGCAGCACCTGATCGCGGCTGTAGCTGGCGATCTTGTACAGGTCGTCGCGGCCTTCGATCTTGAGCCACACGTCCTTTTGCGCCGAGGCCTCGTCAACCTTGCCGAACACCAGCACGGTCTTCTTGGGGCCCTCGCTCAGGGTCAGGCGGGCGGCCTTGGGGTCGTCTAGGCCGGTATCCAGCTTCTTCTCTGCGACTTCGCTGGCGTCGACGAACTCGTTGGCCGACAGGCGCTCGATGCTTTTGGCCCACTCGCCGACGTCGCCGGCCTGGTAGCCCTGCGGCGTGGCGATGCTCCAGCCGTCGCCGGCCTCGCGCTTTTGACCCGCGGCCAGTGCAGCGCGGCTGACCACCACGTTCGCGGCGCGCAAGTCCTGGGGGTTGTTGGTTTCGATGCGATCCAGGGCCGCCAAGTCCAGGGTCAGCAGGCCGCGGTCGCGCAGATCGCTCCAGGCCACGTCGAACGGCGCGCGCAAGTCGCGGCCGACCACCTGGTAGACCACCTCGGCCTTGCCCGGATCCTGAACCCACGTGGAGGGTTCCGCACCATCCTGCGGCTTGTCGACGTTGCCGATGCGCAGCTTGAAGGTGCCCTTGGCGCCGGTCGCCTCGACCTCGATGGCGTGGTCGGCGTCCAGCCCGTACTCCGCCAACTCCGCCGCCTTCACTTCCTTGCCGAACGAGGAGTGGATGGCGCGGCCGAACACTTCGGCCATCGCATTGGCGCGGTAGGGCTGGCCCTTGGCGTCGCTCGACTTGCTGCCCTTCTGCCGCGCTACCGTCCACTTGGCCTCTAGCGGCTTGCTGGTGTCGGGCGTGACGTCTTTGGGCAGCTCCTGTGCCACCTGCGTCAACGTCCAGGTCTCGCCCTTCTTCTTCAGGGTCAGCTTTTGGATTGCCGGCAGCTTGTCCTTTTGGCTGGTGCGGAAGTCCTGCTCGGACACGTTGCCCGCGTAGCCCTCGATGGCCAGCGGAGCCGGGCCCTGCGGCGCCGACTTCATGCCCTTGGCCAGCCACGCGACCAGCAGCACGGCAAAGATGCCCAAGACGACCAGCGTCGACCGCTTCATACAAACCTCGCAACAAAGATCAGGTAGGTTGGGTGGTTAGACCTTCAGCGACCGATTGCGGGCCCGGCGCATCCGCCAGCGCAGCAGCCCCGCGCCGATCAGCAGCAGCGGACCGCCCAGCAGGGTGCCCAGGCGCAGGCGCTTGGCCTGCTCGTCGTCGACTTGCTGCATGGGCCGGCGGGTGTCGCCCTTGCTGCGGATCTCGACCAGCGCTTCGTGCGCGGTGGCCCAGTCCATGACGTTGCTCAGGAACTGCAGATTGCCGCCCAGCAGGTGCGACACCTGGCCGATGCGGATCTGCCAGTTCTGGAAGTTGGCGTTCCAAGTCTGGTAGTCCTTGATGATCTCGGCCGAGAACTGCGCCATCTTGCTCAGCTCGAAGCCCTTGAGCACCTGGCCGCGGTCCAAACCCTCGATACCCAGGTTCGACGCGACCACCAGCAGCTTGCCCACGCCCTCGCCCTTGAAGCTGCGCTTGGCCAGCTCCTGGTCGTTTTCGCTCGGCTTCTCCTTGGGATGCATCGGGTCGTCCGGCGTCTTCTTGTCCGGGCGCTTGGGCGGCTCCTTGCCGGCAAAGGCGGACTTGAAAGGGCCGCGCACGTACAGCGCCAGGGTCAGCGGTCCGGTGGGCTTGGACTGCAGCGCCACGTCCTTGACCGCTGGCGGCAGCACCGGCAGGGGCGCGGCTTTGCTCAGCGACGACTCGGAACTCTGGATGATCTTGGCGATCTCGAAGCGCTTGTCCTGCGCCAACTGGGCGCTGGGCTCCACGCTGGTGGCGTAGGGCAGGGCCAGGTTGTCCAGCGACTTGCTCAGCGGATGGCTCTGGTCGAAGTGGGTCGCCACCGGGATCAGCGCGTAGGGGAAGTCCTGCTGGGTCTGGAACTGCAGACCGCCGCGCTGGACCAGCTTCATCACGCGGACCGTCTGCACGTGCTTGCTGTCCAGGGTCAGGTCGCGCTTCAGGTCCACGCCGTAATTCTTCAGCACGTCCTGCAGGTTGCTGCCCGTGGCGTTGAGCGCCGTGTAGTCCATCTTGATGTCGTTGCCCAGGTCGTCCGGCGGCGCCATGTTCATCAGCGCCACGTCCCACTCCTGCGCCAGCAGCACCACCGGCCGGCCCGACAGCAGGAACTGGTCCAGCTGGTAGCGGGTGTACTCGCTCAGGGGCGTGCGCGGCGCGTAGACAATCAGCGCCGACACTTCCGACGGAATCGGCGTGTCGGCGTCGACGCGGCGGATCGAGTAGCCGCGCTTGGTGAACAGGTTGTCGCCGATGCGGCCGTTGGTCTCGTCGATGCCCTGGGCGATCTGGGTGGCGGCCTGGACGATCTGCTTCATCATCGGGTTGTTCTGCGCCACCATCATCGCCATTTGCTCTTGCACGAACGGCTCGGACTCGGGGAAGGGGCAGAACTCGCCGTTGCCACACAGGAAGCCCACCAGCTTGCGGCCGGGGCTGTCGCTCAGGTTGGTGTGGTTGCGGTCGACCTCCTTGGTCAGGTCGGCCAGCATGCCCATGGCCTGGCCCAGGACGGCGCCCACCTGCTTGGGCTTGTCCTTGAATTGCTCGGCCTTGCCGCTCAGCACGTCGTTCAGCTCGCCGATGACCTGGTCGAACTGGCCGGCCGAGTCGAGCAGCTGGTCGCCGAACTGGCTCTTGCCCTTGAGCGCGGTGGCGGCGGCGATCTTCTGCTTGATCTCGCCGCAGGTCTTGGCGATCTCGTCCTTGGCGCCGGTCAGGGCGGTGACGCGCTTCTGGGTCGGGTCCGCGCCCGCATTCAGCGATAGCCCAGCGCCGTCGTCCTTGGCCCCCTCGTCGACCTTGCCCTTCTTTTGGATGAGGTCATTGCAGGCCTTGACCGCCTCGAACACCGCCTTGCCCTGGGCCAGCGGCTCCTTCTGGATCTGCGCGGCGTCGTACTTCTCTTTCAGGCGCAGCAGGATCTTGGTCATCTCGAATTCGTAGTAACCGGGCTGCAGGGCCTTGGCCAACACCTCGTGCACCGTCTTGTAGTGGAAGGTGGCGCCCATCACGTAGCGCGCAAACTTCAGCTCTTCGCCAGCCAGCTGCGCTTCGTTCGACGAGAAGGTCTCCAGCTTGGCGGCCTCGGCCTGCTCCTCGATGGTGCCCACGCCCGGGCTGCCATTGTCGGCGTAGACCAGCTTGACCTTGCCGCCCGAGGCCGCCACGTACTCCTCCAGCTTGTCGCGGAAGGCGCGCTCGATGCCCTTGAGCGGCATCTTGTCGCCGTTCGGCAGCGGAATGGTTTCGGGCAGTTTCTTGCTGATGTAGGCGGTGATGACCACGCCGTCCAGGTCCTGGGCCGCCTTCTTGCTGGCGTCGCTCAGGGTGTGGATCTGCTGGCCGGTCAGGTCGACGCGCAGGCTGGTCTGGGTCAGCAGGGCGTTCAGCAGCACCGCCACGCCCACCGCGGCGAGCAGCATCACCCACGCGTCGGTGCGGCTGCTGGCCTTCTTGGTTGCAGTCTTGCCATTGTGGATGGCTTTGTTGGCAGCATCGTTCATCTTGGAACCCATCTGGTCGAGCAAGTTGGTTGCGTTGGTGGTGATGCGGCGCGAGCGGGCGCGGCCGCGCTACTTCCAGTGCCGCGACTGCAGCGAGTAGGTCGAGGCGACCACGGCCACCGCGGAAACACTCAAGAAATAGACCACGTTGCGGATGTCGATCACGCCCTTGGCAAAGGCCTCGAATTGGGTGCGGAAGCTGAGCAGCTCCAGCGCCACCGGCGGGCGGTCAAAGGCGAGCTTGAGCAGCGCGTCGGTGGCCGTCCAGAAGAACACGCACAGCAGCAGGCCGACGATGAAGGCGATGATC